>CAZFMS010000081.1:0-14303 GCA_964520125.1 uncultured Planctomycetaceae bacterium | reverse complement strand
TGCACCGGCTCCCTCCGCGGCTGACGGTGCTTGGCGAAGGCCAGCATGTTCATGGTCAGGGAGTAGATCTTGTCCAGGTTGCGCTGGACGATCTCCCAACCTTGATCCACCGTGGCCAGGGCCCCGTCGCGCAGGCCCATCTCCACGATGTCCGAGCCGCCCATCATCCCTTGCAGGATGTTCTTGATGTGATGCGACAGGGCGGCCACCGTCTCGCCGGTCGCCGTCAAGCGCTCGGTCCGCATCCGGGCATTGACCAGGCGGGCGTCCTCGATGGCCAAGCCGGCCATCTGGCCGATGGCCGCCACCAGGCGAAGCTGCTCTTCGGTGTAGATGTGCCGGGCGATGTCGCAATCGAGGTAGATCACCCCCAGGACCTCCTCTCGGGAGATCATGGGCACACAGATCACCGAGCGCAGCCCTATCGCCTGTATGCTGCCGTCCCGAGTACTGCCCGCGAATCGGGCATCACTCATGGCGTTCGAGCAGAGGATGCCTTCACGATTCTTGATCACGTGATCGACAATCCTCTTGCTGGTGCGGATCTTCTCCTCGGAGCTGTCCTGGTGATGCACCACCTCGGTCTCGAACTTGCCGCCCTTCTCGTTCTTCAGCAGGATGAAGCCCCGATCGGCGGGCACCTCCTCGAACGACACCTCCATCACCCGCTGGGCCAACTGATGAGGCGAGGGCACCGTCCCCACCGCTTCCAGCAGCGCCGACACCACCCGCCAGGAGCGCACCGCTTCCGCCGCGGCCGGCGAGGCCAGGATCATGCTGTCGTCACCGTAGCCCACCGAGCCGATAATCGAGGTATCCGTCCGCTGGCTGCCGGCATCGAGATCGACCAGATCCGCCGCGATGTCCGCCTCTCCGCCGGCGCCGTCCAACTGTTTGTCCTCGCTGCCGTCCCAGACGATCACCGTCGAGCCCATGCGGATCTTGTCCCCATCCTTCAGCCGCCGGGAGCGCTCCAGCCTCTTGCCGTTGATGTAGGTCCCGTTGGCGCTCTTCAGATCCTCCAGGCTCCACCCCCGCCCACTCGGGGACAGCTCGGCATGACGCCGGGAGACGGTGTAGTCCGTCAGCGGCAAGGCCTTGCTGGCCCGCCCCAAGAGGATGGGCTCGCCGTCAGGCGGTCGGAAGCGCCGACCCGAATCCGGGCCTTGGAGGACCAATAGACTTGGCACGATTACTCCCTGAGGTACACGCGATGTCGCTGACGGGTCCGAGCCCCACGGAAGATGCCGGGAACAGCCGCGCCTCCGGACAGGGCGCTCGGCGCATCCTCCACCGCACGACTCTCCAGAGCGTGCTGCAGCTTCGGGGATTCTCCATCTCGGTAGGTATCAGAGTCTAGCCAGGGTCTCGATGGTGGTCAAACCACCCCCGGCGGGCCCGCCGATAACGTATGCCCCCGCCCTGGGGGGCGGCGTGGTCAGGTCCGCACCGCGCATATCAGGACCCGCCTGCGCTGGCCGGGCAGCGATCCGGGTCGGTGGCAACGGGAGGGCGAGAGGTCACTATTGATGTGCCGAATCCGTGACGCCGCTTGACCACCTGGTCCCGGTTGAATCCGCGGACCAGGCTGTGTAGGATTCCCTGCCCCAGCGAGGGAATTGGTCGGGCGGTGGGGTTCTTTCTGGTAGCATGGCGGGTCGGAAAGCGGTCGGACTACATGGCACGCATCGCGGACGAACAACGCCGGCAACTCGGCCAGGCTATCCTGGAGCATGGCTTCTTGCACCGGATCCTGCGCCACATCGAATACCTGCACCGCGTCGTATTCCACGCCGATAAGCTAGACTGGCAATTCGTCAGGCGCTCCGCGGAAGAGATCCTCATCGCCGACATCGTTGCCCGTCACCAGGGCGATATCGACGGCGTCTACCAGGCCCTGAGAAAGGCCGAAGACAGCGGTCGGCCCTGGAACGCCGCCATCACCGACTACGCCTCCTACGCCCACAATTACTACACCACGCCGCTGGGAGTGGTGATGCGGAAGGACCTATTCGGTGAGGCCGGACACTTTGTTACCCCCGCCGCCGGTCCAGACTCGGCCCTGACACGGTCCGCCGGATAGATCGGATCGTTCACCGCAGAGATCGCGGAGCACGCCGAGATCGCAACGAGAGTAGGGATGGGGAGCCGTTCAGAGCGTTGTCCGGCAAGAGGTCGCCGCTGAATTGGACGACCCTCCACCGCAACAGTGTGCATCTTACCCTGCCGGCGCTGGTATCTGTTATTGCTTGGTACGTCTTCTCTCTGCGTTCTCCGCGTGCTCTGCGGTGAACTGTTCGGACCGAGGCTCGACCTGCCAAACTGCCGGTCGGGTGATTAGGGCAGCAGCAGGGCTTCGATGAAGAGGGTGATGTCCGAGTTATCAAAGGCCCCGGAGTTATCCGCGTCGGCACACGCACACCCGGAAGCGTTCGGGTCCCCGCCCAAGTAGCACGACGCGAAATCCCCGATGTCGTCGCCATCTACGGCGGCATCATCGTTCATGTCGCCGGTCATGGCGCACTGCGGGGCGGCAGCCCATATCTCCACGTCGTCGATATTCCAGCCCGGATAGGTGATGCTCTCGTTGGTCGGCCCCATGCTCCAGCGGACGTAGACGGTGGCCTGTCCGTCGGCCTGGGTGGAGATGTCATACATCTGCGGCGACCAGGATGACTCGCTGAACGATCCGCTCTCGTGCCGCCAGAGAACCGTCCAGTCGGTGCCGTTGCTGGATACCTCGATGCTGGCATGATCTTTGGGGCGGCCTTCGATACCCAGCCAGCGGCTGAAGCGGAGCTGGGTGCCGGAGTAGAGCGAGCAGTCAATCGCCGTCGTGGTGAGGTAATAGACCGGCATGTTGTTGTCGTAGTCGCCGCTCAGGTTATATCCGTAGACGTTGGTGCCGGTGTACCCGCTGACCGGGTCGCCGTTGGACGATCCTCCGCCGATCGGCTCGCCAAAGGCCCATCCTCCCTCGGTGCTCCAGCCCGGATCGCTGTCCAGGGAGAAGGCCTGCCTCATCACCGGCGCCGGGTTGATGGCGAAGTCACCGTCCGACACATCCTCCCCGCTGTTGAGGTCCGCGTCGTGGGCCACGATCTTGACCCGACACTGATCCGACACCGTCTCCGGCACGGTCCAGTTGAAGACGCCGTCGTTGGGCTCATCGGTGGCGATGACCTGCGGATAGCTGGCCCCGCCGTCGGTCGAATAGTAGATGTCCAGCCCGGTCACGCCGACATCGTCCAGGGCCGTCCAGGTGATGGCGTATTCCTGGCCGGCGGTCCAGGCCTCACTGCCATTGGGGGAAACCACCGTCACCACCGGGATCGGTCCCAGGGGATAGGCCGGCACGTGCATCATAATGCAGTGAATGGCCCCTGCGGCCTGGATGATGCTGCCGCAGTAAACCTGGATTATCTGGTGATTGGGCATGGCTGCCTGGTAGATGGCCAACACCTGGGCGTCCTGTGAGGTATACGACCCGCCAAACCACGAAATGAACAACAGGTCGTTGAAGATCACCGCGTTGGTGTAGGTGTAGTGGGTGCTGCCGGAGTTCCACGCCGGAACGCGGATCACCGTATAACCCCGCGAGATTAGATCGGCGGTGGCGTCGTCGGTGATGGTCTTGGCCGGGCCGCTGGCCCACTCGGAAATGATGACCTTGTCGTCCTCCAGGGGCATCATCCACATGTCGATGTGCCCGGTGGAGTCGATGTAGCTGGGGAAGCGCGGGTAGATGGTCACGTCGAGGTTCTGATACTCGCTGTACAGATCGATGACGTCCTGCTCCGAGAGACCGGGGTTCTCGTTCAGGATCAGCGTGCTTATGAAGCCGTCGCCGTTGGCGAAAAGGTGAAAATTACCCCCGCCGTGGGTCAGCGGAATATCGTAGTGGGCGTCGCCCCACAGGGTGCTGAGATAATCGTTGAGCAGGTTGTCGTTCGGCCGGGCCGGGCGGTTGTAATTGTGATCGACGATCGACCGGATTCCGTCCTCGTAGATCATCCGCGGGCCGTAGTCTCGAATCCAAACGCTGTCGGTTCCGCGGACGATAAACTCCACCTGGGTCATATCCGCCCCGGCGCCGTTGAGGGAGTTGTAGGCGCTGGTCTGTTCCGAGCCGTTGTCCACCACGACGTAAACGATGGCGTCCGGATCGTTGGTGGTGACGCCCACCGCCATCTCCTGGAGCACCGTGGTGTACCCCTCCCAGGCGAGCAGCATCCCGTCTTGCGGGGCGTACTCCGGCGGGCAATACACCACCCCGGTCGGCGGGCTGCGGTTCTCGAAATCCCCCCGCGTCGGCCCCTCGAGCGGAACCAGCAACTCCTCGGCGGTGGCATACTTGGGCAGCGGAGGCCGGGGATCGTCCGGAGATATCCCGGCATGCGGATCGGCAGCCCGATCAGCAGCCGGACCAGCCGGCGGGGCCCCGACCGCGACCACGGCCATCAACGACACCAAGCCCAGAGCCAGCACAAACGAAAGAGAGCGCTGCATTACACCTGCTCCTTAATCTCAGGACACGATGGGAACCCCACTCTCAGGCCCCGATGGCAACCCCAATCTCAGGCCCCGATGGGAACCCCAATCTCAGGGCGCGATGGAAACCCCACCCCTCCTACCCGGCCCGCCACCGGTGAACACCCCCATCCAACCCGCCGATAACCTCCGCACCGGCGCAGACACCCGATTATACCGCAATCCCCCCCCCAATTAAACACGCGCCCCAAACCCGCTCACCCGCCCCTCGATCCCCGCCTCCTCGGCCCGGAAAGCGCCGAAACGGGGAGAGAAAGCGGAGAATAAGGGCTCTGGCCCCGGCCGGGTGGCCCAGGTTCTCCGCAGGATTTCGCATGAAGCTCTCATGCCACCCTCCCTCTTGTGCCCGGGCCACCCGGCGTCTTACGAGCCGTCCAAAAGCTAGATGATTGCGGACGTCCGGCAAAAAATGGGCGCCGAGACCCTTTGGAGTCGACGCCCGCACACGCAGAAAACACCTTACCGGGCAACGCTACCGATCAAACCTGGCTTCACGGCACGAAACGCAGGATCTGATACTGGCCGTCGCCGTAGGTGTTGTGACCGGGCGGGATCTCGCCGCGTCCGCAGTTGTCGAACACCGCGATGCCGAACTCGTATTCCGCCGTCAGATCGGTGAACTGTACGTCGTCAGTGTAGTTGACGCCTCCGTCGCTGGTCACGAGTTGTCGGCGGAACTCATGCACCCACGTGCCATCGGTCCAGGTGGCCTTGTGGAGCACGTCACCGCGACTGCCGGCCGGTTGGCGGAGGATTCGTTCAGGCACCACGGCATTCAGCGCGGTGTAGTCCGCCCAGGCCGCGGTGACCGCGGCGGCGTTATAGCCGGCCTCCGCCGGATCGGCGACGATCGTCTCGGCATCGTCGATCTCCTGCTGGGTCAAGGCCATGGCATCGGCCCAGTCGACAGGAGTGGTTTCGATTTGCTTCGGCGCCGACTTGTCGGCGTTGCGGTTATGTGAGTAGGCACTCGTTCCAGTGTCCCCGCGGCGGCCGGAGTCTTCCGTGTCGTATCCGTCGGCGAAGTCCTGATACCAGATGAGCCACTTGTCATCCAGAACACCGCTGAAGGTGACCGAGCCGGCCGTGGCCTCAAACTCCTCACCCGTGGTCAGGATCGTCAACGCCGAGTTGATGGTCCCACCGTTGAGGGGTAACCCTCGGGCGGCCTTGCTGTGCCAGATGTCGCCGATCGAGTTGGTCAAATCGTTGAATTCCGAGGAACCGGGCACGTTTCCGTGGCACTTGATCGCGCAGCCGTAGCGCTCCTTGAACTGCGGCATTGCTATGTTCCAGAGTATGGCCAGGCGGTCTTCAGATTGCTTGTCGTTCTCCGTCGCGGCCGTCGGATGGCGCCACGTTCCGTCGGCGTTGCGAATCCACGACCCGGAGCGGGTCATGCTCAGGGTCGCATCCGCGTGCTCGGCCCTAACATAAAGATAGGTGTTCGAGTACAGGGCCTTGAGCTTGAGCTGCGCGGTCGCCGTGTAGATCGTCGGCGTCAGGGTGATCGTGTGTTCCGTCGCGCCGGCCCAGGCCGCGTTGTCCCCCTTACCATTGATCGTGAAGTCGGCGGAAATCTTCGCCGCGTCCAGGTATGGATCGTAAGCCAGGGTGCGACCGCCGAACGTACTGTCAACCCACGTTGTAACCGTTGTCACTTCAGTGTCCGTGAGGTACTTGGCCATGAACCCGCCTGGCTGAATCCAACTACGCAACGTGCCCCACCTGGCGGCGGAGATGATCGCCGCGTCCGTATCCAGGGCCGGACGACCGGCCCCGTTGGTCTGGTGTCCGCCGTCGCGGTGGCAAGCGATGCAGTCATCTGCCGCGTCGGCCTTTAGAATGGTCTGATCAGTGTCGTCTCTGAGGAAGAAGTGGGTTACTTCCGGCGTCGTGTGACACCCCGTGCAGGCCGCAGTAGTGCCGCCATGCGCGGGTGTCGCGGCATTCCCGTACGGAACATGACACGAGCCGCACTGATCTATGTCGCGCGTACCGGTGTGGTCGTCCGGCAGGGCGACGTGACAGGTCGCGCACTTCTCCTGCATGATCGCCTTCACCGCCGCCGACACGGTGACATCATCACCTGGGATGGGGAAGAGCCAACCACAGCCTCCCGGAAGAACGATCCAGCCGATCACCATCGCGACCGGTACAAACCCAAAAGCCGCGTTCGCAAGTAGGCGTTTCCTTCTCATCGTGGGCCTTTCCTGATAACGGGGTATAACACTGGCGTTCATGCGTAAAGTCACACATGTCCCGGGGGCGCCCCTGAACGCCTCTCGGGTTGCCCTCGCCGCAATGACGGGTGGTACGAGATTCCCCATCTGCCGCGTCAACGCGCGCCAGTCTACCTGGAGAGCCGTGTTGTGTCGTGGGATTCGTGCGGTCTATTGGCTACGTATAACTTGCACGGACTTAGCAGAGCTTTGTGGCAAGACAACGGAAAAGGAGTCGTAGCGGAAAAGGAATCGGGCCGCTTCTTTGCCGCGTGGCCTGGGGCCTGTGGACCTGCGGGGAGGGGTGGCCCAGGCTGTTTCAACCTGGTGAAGCGATTGCCTTTCGCCCGACAGTGATTGCGAAGATCACTGTGGAAGCGAGATAGAATCGAGACCCCAGCCCCTCGGTCGATCGCGGGGTGCGGCCGTGCAACGAAAAAACGCCCGGCCGGGAGGCGGTCGGGCGTGGGGGCGAGGGAATGGGGTGGGTGTTGGCCTACCGGGGCGGGTCGTCGGGCGGTAGGGTCTCGGCGTGGAGGTCGCCGTAGATTACGCGGGTTTGGCCGTCGTCCAGACGCCAGCGGACCAGGACCTCCTCGGCGTCATCCGCGGTGACGGTCGCGCCGAAGTACTCCGGCTGGCGGTCATCGCGCACCAGTTGCATGTAGTACATGCAGCCGGTGGTGATCTCCAGGGCCATCTGAATCACCTCCTGCTGATTCTGGTCGGGTGGCCCAGGTTCTCCGAGCCCGGCCGATCAGCCAGCCGAGGACCCTGTACAATACGGTCATGATCACCCCAAGGACTGCGGGAACAAAGATCGTGGCCACCATCGGGCCGGCGACCTGGTCAGCCGACGCGGTCGAAGCGCTGCTGCGGGCCGGGACGGACGTGGTGCGGCTGAACTTCTCCCACGGGCGACGCAGGGACCACGAGCAGGCCGTAGCGACAGTCCGCACCGTCGCTGACCGACTGGATCTTCCGGTGGCCGTCATGGGGGACTTGTGTGGCCCCAAGATTCGACTGCTGGAGATTGAAGGGGGGACGGTGGCCATAGCAGCCGGTCAGCGGTTGCATATAGTGCGTGAACCGGTGGTGGGCGACGCCCGGCGAGTGGGGGTCAACCGTCCCGAGATGCTTGACCAGATCGAGGTCGGCCACCGCGTGCTCATCAACGACGGGGCCGTCAGCCTATTGGTGGTCACCAAGGATACGACGGGCCTGGTGTGCGAGTGTCAGGTTGGCGGGAACCTCGGCAGCCGCAAGGGGCTGAACCTCCCTGATACCAACCTACGGGCCGTTGCCCTAACTGACCAAGACAAGGAGGACTTGGCCTGGGCGGCCGAGGCGGGGCTGGAGTACATCGCCTTGTCGTTTGTCCGCCGCGCCGAAGATGTCGAGGAATTGCGCGAACTAATGTCCACCTTCGACGCCCAGGGCCACATTCTGGCCAAGATCGAGACCCGACAGGCCGTTGAAAACCTCGAGGCCATCATCGAGGCCTCAGATGGAATCCTGGTGGCCCGTGGCGATCTGGGCGTGGAGATGGATGTGGCTACCGTACCCCGCATCCAGAAGGACATCACCGACCGGTGCCGCCGGGCGAGCAAACCGGTGATCATCGCCACCCAGATGCTGCAGAGCATGATCGATTCACCGACGCCGACCAGGGCGGAAGTGAATGACGTGGCCAACGCCATCTTTGATGGAGCCGACGCCGTTCTTCTCTCGGCGGAGACGGCCATCGGCAAATACCCGGTCCAGGCGGTCAAAATGTTGGAACGCATCGCCCTGGAGACCGAGGCCTACGACCACAGCAGGCCTCCGCCCGTAGAGATCGGCGGCGGCCGGCTGGAGGTCACCGCGGCGGTGGCCAGGAGTATCTGCGCCGTCGCCGACGATATCAACGCCCAAGCCGTCGTGCTCTGGACGGAGACCGGCCTCCTGGCCCGGCTGGTGAGCAAGCGCCGTCAGGACCGACCGGTGGTGGCCCTGACCCCCTCGGCGGCGGCCCAGCGCCGATTGTCGCTTTACTACGGAGTGACCCCGTTGCGCACCGGCAAGCTGGAGGAAGCCAACGCCTTGATCGCTCGGGCCGACCGCGTCGTGTCCCAAGGCGGATGGGCCGGGGCCGGCGACCTCATCGTGGTCGGCTTCGGACCTCGCAGCCTGGCCGGCGGTAACACCGGGTCGATCATCATTCACACCGTGGAAGCGCGCTGAGCCACGCCCGAAGCGCCGCCTGGCCCAGGTTCTCCAAACCCGGCGAAGCGATGGCCTTCCGCCCCGATGACGGCGTTGACGACGCGACGATCAAAGTGGAACCGAGATCAAGACTGGAGACCAGTCCCGGCCCAGGTCGGGGCAGCGCCACCCCGCCTGACCCCTTTTCCGCCTCGGGGTCAGTAATCCGGCGTCAATGATGAACCTGACCCCTTGGTACTCCGTGGCCCGGCTTGTTGGTGTATATCAGCCAGTAGGCAACCGGTATCACAAAGAGGGTGAATACGGTGGAGGCCAGTACGCCGAAGATTAGAGACCAGGCCAATCCGGAGAAGATCGGATCGAAGGCGATCGGGGCGGCCGAGAGCATGGCCGTGCCGGCGGTAAGCAGGATGGGGCGTAGTCGGACGATTCGGCTTTCCATGATGGCCTCGAACAGCGACCGTCCGCGTTTGAGGGAGAGGTGGATGAAGTCGACCAGGATGATGGAATCGCGGGTCACGATCCCGGCGAGGGCGATCATGCCGATCATCCCGGTGGCGGTGAAGAAGATCGGATCGGCGTACCCGGCAACGTGACCTCCGGCGATGGCGTTGAGCAGCCAGAAGCCCGGCATGATGCCCAGGATGCTGAGCGGAATCGCCATCATGACCACCAGGGGAATCACGAAGGACCCTGTTTGGCCCACCAGAAGAATGTAGATCGCGACCAGGGCGGCGCCGAAGGCCAACCCGAGGTCGCGAAACACGTCCAAAGTGATCTTCCACTCGCCTTCCCCGGCGAAGTCGATCCGGAAGCCACTGGGAGCGTGCCAAGCGATCTGGCTGCCGCTCGAGAAGAAGGTGCGCCCTTCAACCGGCGACGCCGCAGCTTTGCTGACCCACCCGTTCTCGAGGTGGGAAACATCAGTGCCCAGCGCCCCGTCGTCCAGCGAACGGTCCGACTCGACGTCTACCACCACGTCGGCCGGGGGGCGGCCCACTGTCTCGGCGAAGACATAGACCACCCGCTCCAGGTTCTTGTGGAGGATGGTCTGGTTGACGGTCGATTCTTCCCAGCGCCCGATCTCCGACAGCGAGACGAGATCGCCGTTCCGCCCGGCGACGTGTAGGTGGGACAAATCCATCTTGCTGGAACGCATCGGCCGCCGCAGCCGCAGCCTGATAGCCAAGGGGTTGCGTTCGTTGGCGAGGTGCACATATCCGACCGCCTCGCCTTCCAAACAGACCCGTAGGGTGTTGACGACATCGGCTACGCTGACCCCGTGGAGGGCTGCTTTCTCCCGGTCGGTCACGAAGGTCAGTTCTGGCCGGTCTGCTTCCACCGAATCGTCAACATCGACAACCCCCGGTTCAGCTTCCAGGCGCTTTCGAACCACGCCGGCGGCCGCAACCAGATCGTCGTACGAGTGATCGGGTCGGCCGTATATTTCCGCGACCACGCTGGCGATTACGGGAGGTCCCGGCGGGGTCTCGACGATCTTGAGGCTGGCGTCGTGCTCCTCGGCGATTCGGGTCAGTTCGTCCCGAATGCGGAGAGCAATGGCGTGGCTCTGTTGATGCCGGCTCTTCTTGCCGACCAAGTTGACTCGCACCTCCGCGACGTTGGGGCCGCGTCGAAGATAGTAGTGTCGCACCATTCCGTTGAAGTCCATGGGCGAAGCGAGGCCCACATAGGAGGTGAAATCCGTCACTTCAGCCACTCGCTGCAGGAACGTTTCGATCTCGCGCACGGCGGCATCCGATCGTTCGAGCGTGGTTCCTTCCGCGAAGTCCAGTACCAAGAGCAACTCGTTCTTGTTGTCGAAGGGCAGCATCTTGAGTGGGACATGGCGCGTCGCGGCAAGTCCCGCGGCCAGTGCCGTAAGTGCGCCCATGGCGGCCAGGAAGCCCCAGGCCGTCCTTCTGGATCGAAGCAGCGGCGACATGAGCGGATAGAACAAGCGATAGAGCAGGCTGCTCTTGACCTTGTCCATGTCGCCTGGATCGTCGGCCGAGGGGCCGTGGGCCGCCTCGGTGTTGTACCGGCGTTTCAGCACGTGGTAGGCCAGCCAGGGCGTTATGGTGAAGGCCACTACCATCGACATGATCATGGCCACCGGGACATTGAGGGCCATGGGCCTCATGTACGGCCCCATCATGCCGGTAATGAACGCCAATGGCAGGAAGGACACGATCACCGCCAGCGTCGCCGTGATCAGCGGCGGCCGGATCTCGGCCACCGCCTGGAGCACGATGTCTCGCGTGGCCCGACCTCGAAGGCGGAAATGCCGGGAGATGTTCTCTACGTCAACGATCGGATCGTCAACCAGAAGGCCCAACGACAGAATCAGGGCGAACAACGTGACCCGATTGACGGTGAAGCCGAACAGCAGGTTCACGGTGAGGGTAAGCCCGAATACGACGGGAATGGCTACCGCGACGATGAGCGCTTCACGCCAGCCCATGCCGAGCGTGAGGAGGGCGACCACGATGAAGACCGCGATGCCCAGGGCCTCGACAAGTTCGTTCACCTTCTCGTCGGCAGTGAGCCCGTAGTTGCGGGTGATGACCACCTCGATATCACTGGGGACAATCTCGCGCTTCAGCCTCTCTGCAGCGGCCAGAACATCCTGGGCGAGTCTTACCGCATTGGTGCCTTTCTTCTTGGCCAGTGCGATCGTTACGGCGGGCTGCGAGTCGGGGGGTGGTTCGCCGGCCCAGGGCGGTCCGATCAATGCGCCGGGAAAGCCGGGTTGCTCTTCAAAACCACGTGCGGGACCCCAGCCGTGTCGTACGTAGTCGGTGGCTTCTGCGGGGCCGTCAACAACATCGCCAACATCCTTCAGATATACCGGACGATCTCCGTGAATGCGCACCACCAAATCACGGAGTTCTGCGGGCCTTGAGATCGCCCGACCGGCTTGAACGCGAAGGGATCGATCTTCGCGGGAAAAGTCGCCTACCACACTGGAGGAATTGGTTACTTCGATCGCCTGCTTGATCTCCAGCGGCGAGACCCCGTAGGCCCGCATGCGATCGGGATCGAGGTAGACATGGACCGTACGGGATTGACCTCCGATCAAGTAGGTTCGCGACAGGTTGGGGACCTCGGCGAGTCGTTGGACCATCTCTTCGCCGACCCGCCGCAGCACATACTCGTCCGCCGTGGGGCTGGTGAGAGTCAGCGTCAGGAACGGCACGTCATCAATCTCGACCGGCTTCACTACCCAGCCCGAGACCCCTGCCGGAACGATGTCGATATGTTCATCGATCCGCTTGTACAGCTTGACCAGGCTGCGCTCACGGTCCTCGCCAACGTAGAAGCGCACCGTTATGACGGCCTGCTCGTCGCGCGACATCGAATAGACGTACTCGACACCGTCAATCTCGTAGAGGAGCTTTTCCAAGGGAGTGGCGACGAGTTGTTCGACTTCCTCCGCGGAATGCCCGGGGAAGCTGACGTACACATCCGCCAGGGGAACGACAATCTGCGGATCCTCCTCGCGCGGCGTCACCATCAGCGCCGTGACGCCCACCGCGGCGGCCAGCAGGACCAGGATCAGTGCCAGGTTGGAATGCAGAAATACTCGAACGACGGCGTTGGTAAACCCGCCCCCGGTGTGGTCCGCGGATTCGAGCGGTGGGGTGCTCATGGCTTTCGCCCATTCAGGCGGCGGGTCGCCGGCAGGGCCACGCGCTCGCCCGCACCAAGCCCCGACAGAACCTCGACATCCTCATCGAAGGTTCGCCCAAGCTGTACGGCGCGCCGGCGCAGCACGTCTCCGTCGGCAACCTCGACCACCTCGAGTTGCCCAACCCTCCGGACCGCGGCTCGCGGAACGACGAGAACCTCTTCCTGGTCAAGGGGGAGCAGAAGCCGGCCGAACATGCCCGAGTAGATGCCGGGAGGACACGGACCAGTGACCTTCACCGAGAAGCTCCGGCTGGCCGACTCCGCTTCGGGGACAATCTCGCTCACCTGACCCTGGCAGGTCTTGTCCAGCGCATCGACGTGGACCTCGACGGTTTGGCCTACCGCGAGTCGCCGGGTCAATGACTCACGAACGCTGGCCACCAGCTGCATCCGCGTAGGATCGTACAGCGTCAGCAAGACCTGTCCGGGGGTGGTGGTGTCGCCCGCCTCGACCTTCTTGTCAACCACCACGCCCGTGATAGGCGAAGCGATCGTGGCGTATCCGAGCACCGTCTGGGCTTCGTTGACTACCTGCTCGGCGCGGGTCAGCTCCGCCTCGGCGGATTTCAGTTCGGTTCGGACGCGGTCCCCTTCGATCTTCGAAGCCGCCTGTTGCTCGGTAAGTCGCTTGACCCGGTCGTGTTCGATTCTGGCTTGATCTCGAACCGCGCGGGCCCCCGTCGCCGCTGCCTGGGCCTGCACCGTCCGGGCGGAAAGGTCCTCGTCGTCCAGCCGGATCAGAATATCGCCCTGCTCGACGCGCTGCCCGGCGATAACACGTACCTCAACGACCTTGGCCAGTAGTCTCGAGGCCAGAGACACTTCGTGCACCGCACTGATCGTGCCCACGCACGACTCGGTGCGCGGAATGCGGATGCGGCGAGCAGTTGCAAGTTGGGCGTCCCCGACGGGCCGGCCGGCCGTAGCAGGTGCTGCCGGCTCGGATTCCGGGCCACCGATCTTCGGGTGAAAAGTGCCCGCCAACCACAAGAGCAGCAGCACGATTACCACCAGGAACACGGCGCCGGTGGCCAGTTGGGTCACGATTCGCGGAGATCGTCGAACGACCTTCTCAGTAGCCATGGGAAGCTCCGCCATGCATCAGTGCAGTTCAAGGGACGCGGGATTAGGATTCCAACGGATCCAGCACCGCACGTGCGGGCCCGTCAGCCACTGCACGAAACGCGTGAGGTCTCCATCCGTCCGCGCCCACCCCGCCAAATGCCGGTGATTGGGCATTAGACAATAGGCCTCCAGCCGCATCGGGACGCGGGTGACCACTTCGGCCGGGACCCATCTTCAGCCTCGGCATCCTATCGGCCCGGCATCGGTCCATGCCCTGACCCACCAGTCGGCAAGACGTGAATGCTGAAAACTCGATGCGGCTTTCACGGGAGCGGATGGGAATCGAACCCACCAAGCACTGCGAAACAGCGCTTCAACGGCTTTGAAGGCCGCGGAGCCCACCAGGAACCCTGACGCTCCCAATCCAATCTATCCCTTGTCCGCCAAGGGGATTCCCGGATTGTAAAGTCACCGGCCCGGACCGGCAATCTCGCGCCAGAACTCGATACGAACCGGTTGTTCAGTCAGGCGGGTCCGGTTTCGCCCAGCACGGATGGCCCTCGCCTA
>CAZFMS010000080.1:0-14330 GCA_964520125.1 uncultured Planctomycetaceae bacterium | reverse complement strand
GTACTGGTTATTGTAATGCTGCTGTTTGGTGGTAAGAAATTACGCAACCTGGGCGGTGATCTTGGTGCCGGCATAAAAGGTTTCAAAAAGGCCATGGATGATGGAATGTCCAAGGAAGATGAAACCCCCGGCACACTGGATTCGAAAAAAACCGGTGAAGTGATCGATGCAGAAGTAACCAGTAAAACTGAAGATAAGCCTTGACCGTGGTGAGCAGGGCCTTGCGCTTGTTGTCGAAGCCCAGCAGGTGTCGGTTCTTGGCGAAGAACTCGGAGACGGATATCTCGCGCTGGGCCTTGGACATCGACTCGGCGGTGGCGTAGCCGGGGGGGCGACGCTTTCTGGTCCGGGTGGGCGTGGGCGCCGGGTCTTGTCTGGCCGAGGGAGAGCGCTTCTTGCGACGCGCCGTGGGGGGGGGCTTCTTCGGCGTGGGGCGGACTTTCTTCTTGGTTCGCTTCTTCATGCCTGGTCCCCCGGCGGCGGGAATCGCGGGATCCGGCGGGATCATCCGCGGGCCCGGGGTGTTGCCGGGTGTAAAGGGGAAATTCATTTGGGCGGAGCCCGTTGGGCTTCCCCCCTTGCGAGATACAGTCTTGCCGGCCATCCTGGCTCCCTGCGGGCAGCGGTCAGACTCCGTTCCGGCAGCATCCTACCTCGATATGACATCCCCCGACAAGGCTTTGAGGTTGATTGTGGCACCGGCGTCTCGCCGGTGGTCTTGACAATCAGGATCGGCGTTCCCAGGCCGCTGTTTTGTGCTTCAGCACGGGCTGCTAGCACAGCCCGCCGCCGCCGTGGCCGAATTCGCTGGGGTCCTTGGCGAACTGTCGGGCGATCTCCACGGAGATCATCCCCCCCTCGACCAGGCGGCGGAGGTCGGCGTCGAGGGAGAACATGCCGTCGGCGCGGCCGCTCTGAATAGTGGAGTCGAGGATCTCGATCTTGCCCTGGCGGATGGCGTTGCGGACGGCGAAGTTGGCGTACATGGCCTCCATGGCCAGCACCCGCCGGCCCCCGTTGCCGCTGGGCAGGAGATGTTGGGCGACGACGTAGCGCAGGCTCATGGAGAGCTGGGTGCGAATGTCGTCGTGCTGCACGGGTGGGAAGAGATCGACCAGTCGGGTAATCGCCCCTTTGGCGTCGGTGGTGTGCAAGGTGGAAAAGATCAGGTGGCCGGTCTCCGCCGCCGAGAGGGCCAGCTGGGCGGTCTCCCGGTCGCGGATCTCACCGACCAGGATGACATCCGGGTCCTGGCGCAGACCGAAGCGCAGGCCGTCGTAGAAGGATTTGACGTCCACGCCGACCTCGCGTTGGGTCACGATGCTATCGCTCATCGGCGGGTAGATGTATTCGATCGGCTCCTCGATGGTGATGATGCGCCGGCTGCCGCGGGTGTTGATCATCTGAATCAAGGCGGCCAGGCTGGTGGTCTTGCCGCTGCTGGTGATGCCGGTGAGCAGGACCAGGCCGTTCCGCTGGGCGACGATCATTTCGCCCAGGGCCTGGGAGAAGCCCAATTCGGCCAACGACGGGATCTGCGTGGGGATGGCCCGAAGGCAGGCGCCGCATTCACCACGGCTGGCGAAGAGGTTGACCCGGAAGCGGGCGGGGTTGTCGTCGCCGCCGAATTGCACGGCGAAGTCCAAATCGCTGGCCTCATCGAGCTTGGGCAGCACTTCCGGCGGGGCGACCGACCGGATCATGGCCAGGGCGGCCCCGGACTCGAGGGGGTCCTCGCCTGCCGTGGCGAGCTGGCCGTGGATTCGATACATGGGCCGGTGGCCGGGCACCAGGTGGAGGTCCGAGGCCTCGGCCTGGGCCATGCCGCCCAGCAGTTCCAGCAGTCGTGCATCGGCAGGTTCGTTCATCTCAGGGCCTCGCCTTTGAGGATGTCCACCCGGATCGCTTCAACCACCCAGACCCCGGAGGTCCTGGCGCGGTGAATGACCGCTGCCGGCGTCGGGTTGCGGTCTCGGGCTATGATACCAGCTTACGGCGGGGCAGTTGCAGCAACGTCCCGGCTCCCGATATAATCAGGATGTTTGCTGGCCGATTGCCGACCCGGTTATTGGGAGTGAGCCATGGCTGCAACGTTCAATTGCCCGTCCTGTGGCCGAACGATCGCCGCTGATGTTCCCGGCGGGACCCAGGTCCAATGTCCCCTCTGCAATCAGATGGTTACCGTGCCCGGCGGCGCGGACGCGGGGCTCCTTCCCTCGATGCCGGTGAGCTACGCCTCCCACAGCGGCCAACCGACGACCCAGGGGCTGGCCATCGGGGCTCTGGTCTGCGGGATCATCGGGATGCTAGGCTGTCCGCCGGTGGGGATCGTCGGGCTGGTCCTGGGCATCGTCGCCGTGGTCAAGGCGAGTCAGACCCCCGAGCGGTACGGCGGCAAAGGCCTGGCCATCGGGGGTATTTGCACGGGAGCGGTGAGCATCCTGGTCGTGCCGGTGCTGCTATCGATGATCCTGCTACCCTTGCTGAGCCGGACCCGGGAGTTGTCCAAGCGAACGGTCTGCGCGGCGAGCATGCGCGGCATCGGCCAGGCGATGTACATCTACGCCGAGGACGGCGGCATGTTTCCGGAGAAGGGGGCGGACTGGCAGGGCCGGTTGCTGGCGGCCGGGTCGACGGCGCCGGGGCAGTTCCTGTGTCCGTCGGACACCTTGGTGTCGGGCTCGTCGTTTTATTACGTGCCGGGCTACGGTGTGGAGTCCGATCCGAAGCAGGTCATCATGTACGAGGATCCGGCCATCCACGGGGGCGAGGGGGGCAACATCCTGACTCAGGATGGGCACGTCGGATTCGTCCGATCGCCGAGATATGGAGAGATGATCGATTCGATCACCCTACCGGACGGTACGCCGTGGACGCCGCACAAAGACCCGTAGGCACTCGATCGGAGCCGCCCGGGTCCACAAGCGGTGGTCAAGACCGCGCGCAACAGCAAGCGGTATTCAGAGCCGCGACCGTCAGGGAGCGGTGAACGCTTGGCATGTTCAAAACCGCGCGCGTCGGTCGAAGGGGCCCGCTCCCTCACGGTCGCAGCTCTGAGGTTCGGGCCGATGTCGTCGGCTGGTTTATCGAAGAGCGTGTTCTTGATCTGGAGATCCGGCAGTCTCGGTCTCTGTCCGGGCTTCAGTGGGTTGCAGTTCGGCGGTCTCAGCGGTCGGCTCGACTACTTGCAGCGCCGGCGCCCTGTTCACCACGGCATACAGGTCTCGCGAGCGGTTGTCGGAGAAGCTCTTGAGCTTGCCGGCCCAGAGGGTGCCGGTCAGGACGATCAGCACGCCGCAGGCCATTACCGCGACCTGCCCGAGCAAGGGCGTGCGGATAGCCGGTTGGCCGTCGTCGCTGAAGCACATCGCGTAGACCACCCGGGCATAGTAGTAGAGGCTGATCAGGGTGTTGAAGACCGCCACGATGACCAGCCATACCAGCCCGCCCTCGTACAAGCCAGCCAGCAAATACCACTTGGCCATGAACCCGCCGAAGGGCGGCAGCCCCACTAGGCTGAACAGGCAGATGACCATCACCACCGCGATCGCCGGGCTGCGGCGGATCAGGCCGTTGAACCCGTCGATGGTCTCCTTGCCCGTTGCCCAATAGACCATGGCCACGCAGCCGAAGGCCCCGACGTTCATCAGTATGTAGACGGTCAGATAGGCGATCACCACGCTGAAGGCGGGGTGGGCCACGCCGGCCGGGTCGCCCGTGGGTCGCCAGATGATGGCCACCGCCATGAGCATGTATCCGGCGTGGGCGATGGAGCTGAAGGCCAGGAGGCGTTTGAGGTTGGTCTGGCGAAAGGCGGAGAAGTTGCCCACCGTGCAGGTGATGGCGGCCATGATGGCGATGGTGGTGGTGACGTTGGAGATCGCTGCCGTCGAGTAGGCCCCGGAGGCGGTGACGACGGTGATTATCCGCAGCAAGAGCCCCAGGCCGGCGGCCTTGCTGGCCACGCTCAGCCAGGTGGTGATCTCGATCGAGGCCCCCTCGAACACGTCCGGGCACCAGAAGTGGAAGGGCACGGCCGAGATCTTGAAGGCCACCCCGACCATGAAGGCGACCAGCGAAACACTGACCAGGACCCCGGAGCCGGCGGCGGCGCCGGGGGCGGCGATGCTCCGGCCTATGGCGGCCAGGTCCAGGGTGTGGTGTTGGCCGTAGAGCAGGGAGGCCCCGTAGATCATGATCGCGCTGGTGACCGCCCCGAAGAGGATGTACTTGAGGGAGGCCTCGGCGGCCAGGGGATGCTTCTTGCGAAAGCCGGCCAGGCCGTAGGAAGGCAGGGAGGTCATCTCCACCGCCAGGATGATCATCAGCAAGTTGGTGGTGCTGACCATTAGTGACATGCCGAAGGCACTGCCGATCAGCAGGACGAAGAACTCGGTGGCGTCGCGCTTGCGGGTGAGCCGGTCCGGCAAGGCGGTGTCCGCCCCCAGCAGCCACATTCCGCTGACCAGAGCCAGGAAGATGCTGACCAGGAAGACGAAGAAGTAGCTGAACTGGTCGGCAACCAGCATGGGACTGCCGGCCGAGGGAGTCATGCCGGCCCAGTTGTCGGTCAGGCCGGTCCAGGCGGAGAGCGAGAGCCAGGCAGTGAGCAGTGCTCCGACGATGGTAATACCCCCGGAGACCCGCCAGTTTCGGCCGACGATGAGGGCGGCGATCAGGACCGCGACCAGGGTGGCGACCAGACCCCACAAGGGAGCGAGCATGGCCAGATCGCCAACGTCGGGCATCCACATGCTGCCGGCAAGCACCGAAGAAGGCATCCCGCTTATCCTCCCACCGCGACGGCGACGTTTTCGAGGGCCGGCCTGATCACGTCGAGCACGTCGGACAAGGTGCCGTTCATCAGATCAAAGGTGTACTGGGGCAGGATGCCCATGAAGAGGGCCAGGGCCGCCATGGGGATCAGGATAGCGGTCTCCCGGGCGGAAATATCGGGAAAGTGGGCGTACTCCTCGCGGAGCTTACCCAGATAGACGCGCTGGATCATCCAGAGAATGTAGGCGGCGGTCAGGATCACCCCGAAGGCAGCAATCACGGCGGCGGACTTGGCCCAGGTGAAGGGAGCGCTGAAGGTCCCCAGCAGTACCCAGATCTCGCCGATGAAACCGCACAACGCCGGCAGGCCCAGCGAGGCGAAGAAGCCCAGGGTGGCCAGGGAACCGTAGCGCGGCATGGCCAGCCAAAGGCCGCCGAAGCGGTTGATGTCCCGGTGGTGGGCTCGATCGTAAATCACGCCGACCAAAAAGAAGCACATCGGGCTGGAAACGCCGTGGGCCAGGATCTGGAACATGGCTCCCTGGAAGCCGGTGTCGGTCATCACCGCGATGCCCAGCAGGACGTAGCCCATGTGACTGATGGAGCTATAGGCGACCAGGCGTTTGAAGTCGTTCTGGGCCAGGCAGCACAGGGCCCCGTAGATGATGTTGATCAGGCCGAGAACCGCCAAGGGGAAGGCCATGGCGACCGCGGCGGTGGGGAAGATCGGGTAGCAGACCCGCAGGAAGCCGTAGGCCCCCAGCTTCAGCAGGATGCCGGCCAGGATCATCGAGATCGGGGTCGGGGCCTCGACGTGGGCGTCGGGCAGCCAGGTATGGAAGGGGAAGATCGGCACCTTGATCATGAAGGCGATGAACAGCATGACGAACATGGCCTTGGCGAACGGCCAGAACAGGAACATCCGGTCGGGGTCGTTGAAGGCCGAGTGGATGGCGGGGTTGCGGACGTATTCGAGCAGACTGAAGGTCCCCGCCCCACCGGTGGCGTCACCGCTGGCGAAGTACATGGCCAACAGAGCCACCAGCATGAGCACCGAGCCGGCCAGGGTGAAGAGGAAGAACTTGATGGCCGCGTATTCCTTCCGGGGCCCGCCCCAGACCCCGATGAGGAAATACATGGGCAGGAGCATGACCTCCCAGAATATGTAGAAGAGGAAGAAGTCCAGGGAGGCGAAGGTGCCCAGGATGCCGGTCTCCAGGAGCAGGAAGAGGGCGAAGTAGCCCTTGGGCCCGCGGTTGACCTTCCATTGGCCGAAGTTCCAACTCGCCCAGGCGGAGAGCCAGGTGATCAGGGTGGTGAGGATGATCAGCGGGAAGCTGAGGCCGTCGATGCCCACGTGCCAGTTGATCTGAAACGAGCCGACGTGGATCCACTCGACCTGCTGCTCGAATTGCATGTTGGTCGCGTACGGACCGTCGAAGGCCCAGTCCTGAAGGAAAGGACCGAACAAGAAGCAGGACAGCAGGAAGGTGAAGAAGGTAAAGCCCCAGGTGATGGTCCGGGCCATCCGGGCGGGGGCGGCCAACACGAAAACGCTCCCGATTACCGGCAGGAAGACCAGCCAGGCCAGAAGAGAAGAAGAAGATTCCACGATACCACTCCGTAAGTCTAATCAGCGTGCCGCCTGAGACCGCTCGGCTCTGCCGCGGCAGCGTTGCCGGCACTGGCGGACAAGCCGCCAGGGGCACTCGCACCTTTCCGACTCTCGTGGCCCCAGCGTCCGGCCGGTGTCTTCAGGGCCTTCGGCGCCCGGGCCCCACGTACATTCGAGGCTTCTTGGCAGTTACTCTCCACGAGCGCTATCCTCCAGCGGCCAGAGCGGTCCCGCCCACCAGCCACCAATAGCCGGCACTCAGTTGGTCGAAGAACAGCGCCGCCAACAAGACGACGGCCACCGATCCGGCGGCCAGGAATACATAAGTTCTGATCCGGCCGGACTGGGGCCGACGGATTTCCGTTCCGATGTCCAAAGCCATGCCCGCCAGGCCGTTGGCCAGGGCGTCGACCAAGCCGACGTCGCCGCGGTTGACCGGCATGTCCAGTTGCCGGCCAGTGAAAATGCCGATCACCCGGCCGAAGAAGGCGGTCAGGTTGACCAGGCCGTCGACCACGATGTTGTCGAACAGCCGGGCGACGTAGCCCAGGACGATGGTCCCGCCGACGATCACGTTGTCGTACACCACGTCGAAGTACAACTTCTGCTCGAGGGCCCGGTGCAGCCCGCGCAGCAGGAAGGTCTGCCGGAGGCGGGTAGCGGTCCCCAGGCCCCGGCGATAAATCAACCAGGCGATACCCATCCCCACTATCCAGGCAAAGCCGACCAGGCCGATCAAGGCCCGGTGGGGGTCCTTTCCGGGCTGATGGGTGAGGGTGAGCAAGGCCGGATGGACCTGATCGTGCGTGGCCTGGCCGTCGATGGCCACGATGCTGGGGGCGTTGGCGGCTACGCCGGCGGCGTCGGCGATGAGCGGGCGGAAGACGAAGTAGCTGCAAAAGACCGTGCCGACGGCCAGCACGATCAGCGGGACAAACATCTTCCAGCTCTCATGGGCGTGCTGGTAGACATGGTCATCTCTCGGCCGGCCGCAGAAGGTCAACCACCAGCAACGCATCATGTAGAACGGGGTGATGTAGGCGATGATGATCGGCAAATAGAACATCCACTTCGGCAGGGCCGGCAGAGTAGCGGCGACGGCCATCTTGAAGGACGTGCCGGTTAGGAAGGGCCCGGCGTGGGTGTGGCCGTGGGAGTCGCCGTGCGCATCCGCCTGACCGGTCTCGCCATGCTGCCCCGGACCCGGCGATGCTAATAGCGAATGGCGAATGGCGAATGGTGAATGGCCCTCCCCGCTCGCCGAAGCCAGCCGAATGGGCGACCCCTGCGCGGTGATTCTCTCGCTATTTGCTATTCGCCGTTCATGCTTCTTTTCAGCGTGTTCGCCGGCGTCGTCGGCCGCGGCGTCGGTTTGGTGGAGGGCGGGGAGGTTGTAGGCCCGTTCATAGGCCACCGCGAGGATCTCGTCCTTGCTGAAATAGCCGCCCAGGCCGAGATGGATGCCGGGGATGCCGAAGCCGGCGATGGCCAGGACGCCGACGAAGAAAGTCCAGCAGGTCACCGGCATCTTGCGCCGCAGGCCGCCCATCTTGCGGATGTCCTGCTCGTGGTGGCAGCCTTCGATGACCTGGCCGGAGCAGAGAAAGAGCATCGCCTTGAAGAAGGCGTGGGTCATCAGGTGGAAGAGGGCGGCGATCCAGGCCCCCACCCCCAGGCCGAAGATCATGTAGCCCAGCTGGCTGAGGGTCGAATAGGCCAGCACCTTCTTTATGTCGGTCTGGACCATGGCGATCAGGGCGGTGATGGTCAGGGTGATGCAGCCGATGACGGCGATCACGAACTGGGCGTCGGGAGTCAGCAGCCGGAAGACCCGGGCGACCAGATAGACCCCGGCGGCGACCATGGTCGCGGCGTGGATCAGGGCGCTGACCGGGGTGGGTCCGGCCATGGCGTCGGGCAGCCAGACCTGCAGGGGAAACTGGGCCGACTTGCCGATCGCCCCGCAGAAGAGCCCGATGCCCATCAGGGTCGCCAGGTTCATGCCCGAGATCTGCCAGCCGAACAAGTTGATCGAGGCCGCGAAGATGCCGCTGCCGCTCCGGAACTGGGCGGAGAACTCCCGGGCGGCGTCGTCCAGGTCGAAGGTCCCCAGGAACAGGACCACCAGGGCCAGGCCGACGATGAAGCCGAAGTCGCCCACCCGGTTGACCACGAAGGCCTTGATACCCGCGTCGCTGGCGAACTTCTTGTCGAAGTAGAAGCCGATCAACAGGTAGCTGCACAACCCAACCAACTCCCAGAAGATGAACAAGAAGAGCAGG
This sequence comes from uncultured Planctomycetaceae bacterium, assembly GCA_964520125.1. Lineage (GTDB taxonomy): Bacteria > Planctomycetota > Phycisphaerae > UBA1845 > UTPLA1 > JAFGQA01. The sequence goes on along the minus strand of CAZFMS010000080.1, from coordinate 5,657 downwards.
CTGCTGCTGACCACCAGGCCCAGCATGCTGAATCCGAACAGCGAGAGATAGGTGAAGAAGCGGTGGTACTGGCTGACGCCGTCGACCTCGTCGCTACGGCCCTCCATGTAGCCGACGCTGAAGAAGAAGATCCAGAAGGAGACAAAGGTGACCATGAAGAACATGATGACCGTCAGGGAGTCGAGCTTGACGCCGACGGTGATGGCCTGTTCTCCGAAATCGGCCCAATGGAAGCGATAGGCGTCGGCGGCCGCAAAGGCCCGCTCGTCCTGATCCAGACCCAGCCAGCCGACCAGCACTACGGTGGCCAGCCCGCAACTGATGCCCATGGCCAACAGGGCAATGTAGGAGGCCCGGGGCTTGCCCAGGCGGTGCCCGAACAGCGCCAGGATGATGAAGCTGAACAGCGGGAAGAGGACGCCAAGGGCTAGGGCGGTTTGATACTGCATTGGGAAAAAGTCGAAACGTCCAAACGTCGAAAAGTCAAAAGGTCAAAAAGTCAAAACGCTGTTTGGCGGCGGCCCGCACGGGGCGGGCGGGTTAGGGTTATCCTCTTAGTTGGTCTCCGCGGTCCACGTCGATGGTCCGCAGGGTGTTGTAGAAGTTCATGAAGATAGCGATGGCGATGGCGGTCTCGGCGGCGGCGAGCAGGATCACGAACACGGCGAAGATGTGCCCATCCAGGCCGCCGGTCTGGTATCTGCTGAAGGCCACCAAGTTGATATTGGCGGCGTTGAGGACCAACTCGACCCCGATCAAGATCCCGATGGCGTTGCGCTTGGTCACCATGCACAAGATGCCCAGGGAAAAGATCAAGGCCGAAAGGACCAGATAATGTTGGATTCCAATATCAAGCATCACGAGTCACACGTCACCAGCCGCTCACATTCTCCATTCGCAATTCGCTATTCGCTATCCGCAATTCCCCTACTTCTCCGGCCTGGCCAGGTAGGCCGCGCCGATCATCACCACTAGCAGCAAGACACTGGCCACCTCGAAGGGGACCAGGTAATCGGTCAACAACGACTGGCCGACGCTCTCGACCGAAGGCGATCGAGTCAGCGGCTGGTCGGCGGTGGCGGACCAGTCGACCTGCAGCATCAACAGGCACATCCCCAGGGCCAGCAGCACGGCGACCACGGTGGCCCCCACGACCTGGCCGCGGGTGGTGCTGAAAACCACCCAGGGGGACTTGCCGGTGAGCATCACCCCGAAAACGATCAGCAGCAGCGTTCCCCCGACGTACACGATCAACTGGACGGCCCCCAGAAAGTTGGCGTTCAACAGGAAGTAGAGGCAGGCCACCCCGCCCAATGTGCCCAAGAGAAAGACGGCCGCCCGCACGATGTTCTTCGAGAGGACGATGCCGAGAGCGCTGAGCAAGGCGATGCCGGCGAATAAGTAAAAAGCCAGGGCTTCCATGATTCAGATCCTGAGAATGGCGTAGTGCGGAGGGTAAATCCTCCGTTCCGCGCTGTCTATTCGCCATTCGCCATTCGCCATTCTCAATTCCCCTACGAGCCTGGCAGATGGTCCACTGCCAGGTAGCCGACCATCCGCCGCCGATTTATCAATCCGTAAAGGGCCAGACCCACGATGGTCGCCGCGGTGCTCAGGCCTATGGCCACCAACACCCAATGCAGGACCGTATCCAAGATGCCCAGCCACCCCACGTCGTACTCGATACCGAGGACCCACAAAGTGTTGGCCAACAGGACGACCATGGTCAACGGCAGGATAACCTGGATACAGGAGTAGAGGACCTGGTCGATCCTGGTTCGGGGCAGAGTCCACCGCAGCCAGAGCTGAACGAAGAGCACGCTCATCGCCTTGATGATGAACAAGACCGGCCCGGCCAACAACAACCCTCGGACCAGGGCCGAGACCAACGCCTCGATCGTGGGCCAGCCATCGGGCACGACGGCCAGGAGGAGGCCCTCGAACCACAACACCCAGCTCTCCGGCAGCGGCGAGGTCCAGCCGCCCAGGAACAGGATCACCGCCAGGGCAGATACCACGAACATCCCCGCATATTCCCCGAAGAAAAACAAGGCCCAGCGGAAGCCGCTGTACTCGGTCAGGAACCCGGCGACCAGCTCCGACTCCGCCTCGGGCATGTCGAAGGGGGCCCGCTTACAGGAGGCCAGGGCGGCAATGAAGTAGGTGAAAAAGGCCACAAAACACCACGGGTTGGCAAAAACGAACCAGTGATGGAAGCCTCCGGCCTGGGCCTGGGCGATCACCGAGAGCTTCAGCGAACCGGCCATCATCACCGGAATCAGCAGGCTCATGCCCATGGGGATCTCGTAGGAGATCATCTGACAGGCCTCGCGCATGGCCCCGTAAACGCTCCACTTGTTGTTGCTGGCCCAGCCGGCAATGATCACCCCGATGACCTCCAAGCCCAGCATCGCCAGGATAAAGATCAGGGCCACGTCCAAGTCTCGAAAGACCCAGGCCGCGGCGAACGGCAAAGCCACGAACGCGCAAACCGCCGGCACAAAGGCCAGGTAGGGCGCCAGGCGAAACAGGAGGCGATCTCCCTGTTCGGGAATCAAATCTTCCTTCAAGACCAGCTTGATGCCGTCGGCGGGTGACTGGGCCCAGCCGTGCCACCGGCCGACCCGCATGGGGCCCAGCCGAGATTGAATCCGACCGGCGACCTTGCGTTCCCACCAGATGGCAAACGACGCCATGATGCAGATGAAACCAACTACCGCAGCCATGGCCAGGAGGTCACGGACGATCTCGAACTGCAGGGGCCAAAGCAGATAGGCCGTCAGGGGCACGGCGCACGGGCCGTGAAGCTCGAAGTAGAGGTCCCGGGCGGTGAGGATTCCGGCAGTGCCCGGGGCGCCGGCCTCGGTCACGTCAACACTCAGCTCCGTTGCCAGACCGCTCACGAATACAAACAGCCCTTGGACGGCCCAGACCGCCAGGCAGGTCCCTACCGTTGCACCGCAGAAAATTAGGAAACCGACGTAGCGAGCTTTGAGGATCGTCCCCAGTTGCCGGTAGAAGGCCACCGCCATGCCGCCGGCCAAGAGCAGGGCCCCGGCACCCAACGGCCCGGCGACTCCCAAGTAGGCCACGGCAATTCGCCAGTTGCGAATCCGCTTGGCCTCGCCGATGTCGAACAAGAGAAAGGCCGCCAGCCCCAGCACGAGCAGGGCGATCCCCACGCCGAGCAACAGCCGAATCGCCTTGAGGCGATAACCGCTGAGCACGCGGGGGTCTTTGGCCGTCCAGGGGATGGTGATCTGACTCAAGGCAAGGCTCCCGCCGGATCGCCGGCGCGTCTGCCGCCACGGCGCCCCCGCAAGCCTCCGGCGTCGCGGCAAAACAAAGGACCGGAAGTTATAGCGGTTTCGCCGGCCATTGCAACGGCCCGGCGGGGCGAGCGGGCCGACCCGCTCCAGCCCGGGCCAATCCGCCATCCTCGGGGGCGGCGGATCTCGAACGGCGCCACCCTGGAGCGATGCTTATCGGCTGCGGTCACCTCTGGATCAGTCGTCTTAGGGAGTCTGCGGCGGTCGGCTTGGGACCGAGTGATAGTGGTGGATCGACCGGACCAAGGACGGCTCGGCTCGCTGCGGGACGACAAATGAACGATGGCTACATACTGGGGCACGACGACGATCTCAGGAAGTTAATCAACGATCCACTTCCCCCAGGACCAGGTCGATGCTCCCGACGATGGCGGCCACGTCGCCCAATAGACAGTTTCGGCAGACGTGGTTGAGGATCGAAAGATTGCAGAAGCACGGGCCCCGAGCCTTGACCCGATGGGGGATCATCGAGCCGTTGCCCTGCAGGTAGAAGCCGAGCTGGCCGCGGGGGTTCTCGATTTCGTAGTAGATGTCATCGTCAGGGAGTTTGACGTTGCGGTTCTTCTTGTGCAGCACGTCACCCGGGGGCATGGCCCGGAGTTTGTCCAGGGCCTGGCGGATGATCCCGACCGACTGCTTCATCTCCAGCATCCGGACGTAGTATCGATCCCAACTGTCGCCCACCGTGCCTTTGAGCCCCTGGCCGATGGGGACGTCGAACTCGAATTCTTCGTAGCTGCAGTCCGGCTGGACCTTGCGCAGGTCCCACTTGACGCCGCTGCCCCGCAGACAGGGGCCGGTCAGACCCCAGGCCAGGGCGTCCGCGGCCGAGATGACCCCCACATTGGCGGTCCGCTTGACGAAAATCTGGTTGAAGGAGAGCAAGTTGTTGTATTCGTCGATCTTGGGCTCGAAGTAGTCCAGGAACTCGCCGCAGCGATCGATGAACTCGTCCGGCAGGTCCTGGGTCACTCCGCCGATAGTGATGTAGCTGTAGGTCAGCCGCGCCCCGCAGGCCGCCTCGAACAAATCGAGGATCATCTCCCGTTCGCGAAAGGCGTAGAGGAAGGCGGTGAAGGCCCCCATGTCCAGGCCGTAACAGCCGAAGGAGACCAGGTGGGAGGCGACCCGGTTCAGCTCGGCGCAAACCACCCGGATGTACTGGGCCCGCTTCGAGACCTCCAGGCCGGTGAGCTTCTCGACGGTCAGGGAGTAGGCCAGGTTGTTGTTCATCCCGGCCAGGTAGTCCATCCGATCGGTGTAGGGGATGTACTGGTAGGGGGGCATCGACTCGCCGATCTTCTCGGCGCAGCGGTGCAGATAGCCGATGTGGGGAACGGCCTCCAGGACCATCTCCCCGTCGGTCCGCAGGACGATCCTCAGGACCCCGTGGGTCGCGGGATGCTGGGGACCCATGTTGATCAGCATCTCCTCGGTGGGGAAGTCTTCCTGGCGGATCTGGTCGCCGGTGGCGTCGACGTTGATGTCCGGGGCGGATTCAAGAACGATGTCTGTCACAGTAGCGTGCTCTCCAGTCCGATGGCCGACCAATCGCCCGGGTGAGGCCGCGCCCAGCCCGCGGTTCTGCCGGATGGTCGACGGCTAGTGCATTGGCCGGGTCTGCTCGTATTCGGTAACGGCCGGAATTCCATCATACTCCATCGGAAACACGTAGTCCTTTCGCAGGGGATGTCCCACCCAGTCGTCCGGACAGAGGATCCGCCGCGGATGGGTCCCGTCGGGGCCGTCCACCGAGTCCGGGTGGCCGTCAAAGATGATGCCCATCAGGTCATAGGCCTCGCGTTCGTGCCAGTCGGCCGTGGGCCACACCTCGGCCACGCTGGGAATGTGCGGATCGTCGCACGCCACCTTGACCTTCACGCAGAAGGCGTGCCGCTTGGTCCACAGTTCACCCGAGTTCGGCTCTCCGCCGCAGGCCAGCAGGTCGTAGACCGCCACTAATTGGTTATCCTCCGGCAGGTGCACCGCCGAGATCGAGCGGAGCAGGTTGAACCGCAGCCGCTGGTCACTCCTGAGGAATCGGGCCACGTCCGGCCAAGCCTGGGGACCCACCTCGACGTGCGGATGGGCGGTGGAAAAGTGCCGGCCGGTAATCCCGTCCCCGAACCTCTCTCCGAGAATTCTGTCGATTTCTTCAGGGGTCATGGTGATGCAGTCAGTTATCAGTAATCAGTTTTCAGTTATCCGCGACCACCCAGCAGCGCGTGAGTGTTGGAAGTTCCGACGTTTCGACGTTTCGACTTTTCGACTTTTCGACTTTTCGACTTTTCGACTTTTCCCACTACGCCAACGCCTCCTCCTTGGCCT
>CAZFMS010000079.1:0-14569 GCA_964520125.1 uncultured Planctomycetaceae bacterium | reverse complement strand
ATATCAGTTGTTTCGACGTGTTGACGTTTTGACTTTTCGACGTTTCGACGTTTCGACTTTTCGACTTTTCGACGTTTCCTCTACTTGTGCAGCAGGCTCATCACCTCCGCCCGCGTCTTGGCGTTGCTGCGGCATTCGCCCTGGACGGCCGACGTGACCATGACACTGCCCGGCTTCTTCACCCCCCGGCAGCTCATGCACGTGTGCACCGCCTCGATGACCACCGCCACCCCCTTGGCCCCCAGCTTCTCCATCAGCAGGTCCGTAATCTGCGTGGTCAAACGCTCCTGAACCTGCAGCCGGTGGGCGAAACCGTCCACCACCCGGGCCAGCTTCGACAGACCCACCACCTTGCCGTCCGGCAAATACGCAATGTGACACTTACCCTCGAAGGGCATCAGATGGTGCTCACAGATCGAGAAAAACGGCACGTCCCGCAGGACCACCATCTCGTCGTAGCCCTCGGTAAAAAAGGTCTGAAGGTGGACCGCGGGATCCGACCGCAGCCCCGCGGTCAGCTCGGTGTACATCCGGGCCACCCGCCGAGGCGTCTCCTTCAGCCCTTCCCGATCCGGGTCTTCGCCAATGGCGGCCAGAATATCCCGAACCGCCCCCGCGATCCGCTTCTCGTCCACCCGGAAGTCTGATGGGGCCATGTCACTAATGCCCATGATCACCTCTCGACTACGTGACGTTTTGACTTTTCGACTTTTCGACGTTTCGACGTTTCGACTTTTCGACGTTCAGGCGTTTCCTCGCAGCGCCATTATAGCCCGCGTTCCAGCGCCCCGCCCGGCCGCGGCTAACCATCCCCACCCGACCGACGCCTGACTCCAAGACACCGTCAAGTCTTCTTGATGATCACCGCCGTGAGGTCGTCATCCTGCGGGGTGCCGGCGGCGAAGCAGCAAACCGCTTCGTAGAGGGCCTGGATGATCTCCGCGCTCGGGCGATCGCGGTTCTCCCGAACGACCTTGTTTATCCGCGACATCCCGAACTGCTCATTCCCCGCGTTGGACCACTCGAAAAAACCGTCGGTGACCAGGATCATCATGTCCCCGGAACGCATGACCAGTTGTTCGGGCTGTTCGGTGTCGATATCCGGCACGATCCCCAGCGGCAGGGCATTTGCACTCAACTCCGCGATCTCATCCGTGGCCCGGGTGTACCTGACCAGCGGCCCCTGACCGGCGCTCAGATAGGAGAGCGTCTGCTTGGCAGGTGACAACACCCCGAAGAAGGCGGTCACGAATCGGTCATCGGGCAAATCGTCGCACAGCAGATTGTTGATCCGGCCGACCACGGCCGCCAGGTCTTGCGAGATGGAAATGGTCGCCCGAAACAGGGCCCGGCACTCGGCGATCACCAGGGCCGGACCGATCCCGTGCCCGGTCGCGTCCGCGATGGCCACCGCCACCGCCCCGTCGTCCAGCACGAAGAAATCGTAACAATCGCCGCCGGTCTGGTCGGCTGGCTTGTTCCACCCGGCGATGTCGAAGCCGGCGGCCTCCGGGGCTTGCTTCGGGAGCAGCCCTTGTTGGATGTCCCGGGCAATGTTGAGGTCCGCCTCCAACCGCTGCTTCTTGGCGTAATGCTCCAAGAGCAATTGGCGCTGCAGGGCCACCCCGATCTGAGCCCCCAGAATCTCCACCAGATGATCGTCCCACGGATCGAAAGAGCCCGCCGCCTTGTTCAACACCTGCAGCACCCCGACGATCGTGCCGTCGAAACCCAAGAGCGGAAAGGCAATCATGTTCCGCGTCCGAAATCCGGTCCGGCGGTCGATCTCCGGATTGAATCGGGAATCGGCGTAGGCATCGGGGACGTTGACCACCACCCCCGTGCGCACCACTTCCCCGGCAATGCCCCGCTCGGCGCTGAAGCGAATCTCCCCCTCGCCGGTCGCCACCCGGCTGTAAAGCTCGTTCGACTCGCGGTCGTACAGAAAGACGGTCGCCCGCTCACACTGCAAAACCCGCAACGCCGCCTGTTGGATCTTACCCAACAGCGGAGTCAACTCCGTGGTCGCCGCCAGACTCCGCGAGACCTCCAGGATGGCTTCGTAGTCCGTAATCTGCTTCTCGTGGCCCGCGGCCGGGGGGATCGTCATGGTTGCCTCTATCAAAACCGGCCCTGATCAGCGGGGCACGATCTGGCGGCTCCAACGAGCCACCAGGGCAGAGCCCTCGCGGACCGGCGGTCGATGTGACGGCGCCGGTCTCCGCTCGGCCCCTGAGTCACTACTTTCACGAGCATGGACCGACCTTCTGAAAGACCGATTCCACCCGCTGAGAACCTATGTCGCCTGATGCCCGGAAGATCCTCCGCACGAGTGTGTTCTCCCGTAGCTCTCCCGATGCACTGTCCAATCCACACCTGCTCCGGAGAACCAACATCATACCACGCCGACGGTCAAGAAGATCGGGGCCCAGATGTTGGTCTTCCGCTGGCGGAGGTCGCCAAACCCCGCGTCGGCAAAATACTGCCGCATGTCCCTCCACGACGCGTGATGAACCTTGGCCTCCGGGCTGCTCTCTCCCCGGGTAACCAAGACATCAAACACCACCCAGCCGATGGCATTGTCGCGAAAGCCGTCGATGATCATCAGACGCCCGCCCGGCCGAAGCACCCGGTACATCTCCCGCACCGCCGCCGCCTGATTCGGATAGTGGTGAAACGAATGGCTGCAGGTCAGCACGTCAAAGGTCCCTTCGGCAAAGGGCAAGTGCTCGGAATCCGCGTTCACGAACTCCAGACCTTGCTCTCCGATCCGACGGGCCTTCTGTTGGGCCACCGAGCACATCTTCGCCGAGTAGTCCAGCCCCACGATGCGGCCGGCCGGCAAGGCCGCGCCGGCCACCATGGCCGTCCACGTCCCCGTCCCGCTGCCGATGTCCAGAAGATCGAACTCCCCGTCCGACTCGTCATACCATCCGCACAACTCCTCCATGAACATCCGATAAGCCGGCTGGAACAGCAAGTATTGGACGATCGAACGGTCGTACGAGTGGGCCCATCCGTCAAACTGCCGACGCGCCCGGTGTTTGATCGCCTGACCGGCTGGTGCGCCCGAGGCGCTCCCCTCCACCGCTGCCGGCGGGCTTTGCCCGACGTCCCCGCCGGCCGGCTTTTCGGCATCGAGACCACGAGTATGGTGAGGCATTCTCTAGAAACCCTTTGGCTGCCCGACCGTAGACCCGGAGCACGGCGGGCACTCGCCCTGCGCCATGACTGCCGCCACCAGGATAAAGTTGCCGGCTCCCTTCGGCAAGTTTCGGCAGCTTGGCCGCCACCCACCCGCGGCTAAAGTTCGATATCCCCTCGGGCCGATACCTGACTGCGGCACTGGCCGTGACCCGCATCCCTACTGCTTACTCGCCGCAACATCCTCGGAGTTGCGAATATGTCGAAGCGTGAGTTGATCAACCGGATCATGGAGCTGAACCAATCGGCCCGGCTGGAGTTTCTCCAGTGCTTCACCGAAAACGAACTGGCCGATTACCTTCGCCAGCTCGAAACCGTCCGACCCTACGCGACCGCCGCGGCCGTAGCCGCGTCCAATAACTAGACCGCCTGCCACCCCGGGGCGAACTCGTCGGGCAGATCCCTCGACGCCGATCGCCGGCATCGACGCCCCCAATCGTTGATCAAACACGACCTGTGCTCAACGCGGGCTACGTCGATTCAGGATCGCCCGAGCCCGGCTCACGATGTGTGATTCGCCCCACTTCTTACCGTACTCCGCCAGGATAGTCTGATAACCGGTCCGCGACTCTCGGGTCATTCCCTCCCGGGCCAGACCGTCTGCCTCCCACCAGCACGCCGTCATCTCTTCCAAAGAACCCGGCCGGGCCGCCCGCTTCGCCTGCCCGTAGTAGCTGCGGGCCTCCGGATAGTCGTAGCGAAACTCCGAAACCAACCGCCCGGCCAATATCCCGGCGGCCCATTGCTGCATCGGTGACAACTGAGCGGACTGCGTGGCCTGGGCCAAATAGTGCTCGCACCGATCGACCATTTCGAGGTCCACCATGGCCCCTTGATCCACAATTCGCAGCAGCAACCCGATCCCCGCCCGCAGCGAGGCCTCCGCCCCGACGATCGAGACCGCCTCGTCGGGAGCAGCCACGTCCAGCAACGGTGCAAACTCAGCCGCCGCCGCAAACTCCGCCTCATGCTCGTAGAGCAGATAGCACTCCTCGGAACCGCCCGATCGACCTACCGGAACGTACAGCATCTCCAGCAGGCAGGCGCACCCTCGGGCGCCGGCCTGCTCCAGCCCCACCAGCCGATCACCACGATGATCCTCGGTCTGATCTATCGGCCCGCTCGAAAAGTACAACTGATAGAAGGGATGCACCTGATCCTGCCGTGGCCCGGTGGCGATACTCCTTGGGGTATTGCCAACGTTGCTTCGCTGCCCCACGGCCGGTCGGGCGGACGCAATTCCCTTCGACTGCTCCGGCAACGGTGGTTCCGGTAGCGGCTCCTCTCGTTCGACGGTGCTCGGCGATGACGCCGGGTTCACGTGGCGCACCACCTGGCGCCGGGGTTGCGTAGGCCGTACGATCCGCGTCGGCTCCTGCCACCATCCGGGATCCCAGTTCCAGTCCACGTCGCTGCATCCCGCGACCCACCAGCACAACAGACCGGCGCCGCCCAGCCCCAGCACCCATCGACCCGCCGCATGTGTTCTCGTCCGTGCCACCAGGGACCCCTCTCAATGAAATCTTGTTGGTCCTCGATCATTCCCTCGAGGACCGCCGAGCCGCCGGCCACTGCCGGTCACAACTTAGCTCCAGATTCTCGCCCTTGGACCAAAGCTGTCAACGAAGCGCCGTTCCTGACCGGCAGCCCAAGCGAGTGGTAAAGGTCGGTCCCCGCGAGTCGCCCCCCCGTCCCCGTTTCTCATCCCGCAGAGATCGCCAAGTTCGCAGAGACCGCAGAGTATTATCCAGTAAGAGGTTACGAATAGATTGGACTTTGTTCAGATGCTACCGTCGCTGTCTCGTCCTGCGGGCCCAGACGTTCACACCTGGTTCTCGTGTATTTGCACTGTGATCTCTGCGTGCTCAGCACTGAATCATCCGCGCCGGACTGCACCTGGGACTCCACCACCACCCCTGCCACCCCAGGAAAATATGTTGCCGGGCCCGAAGCATCCGAGAATCTCATCGAGGTTAACACCGCCACGCCCGATAACATCGACCTTCGCCGGATGATACCCGACTCCGCCCTGAGTTGGGTCCGCTCATCATCGTGCGGCACCTTATTTTTCACAGATCACTCGCCTTCCCGCTGGACCTGGGATATCATTGGCGTTTAGCAGGGGAATAGGCCCAGAGGTTCTCGGCGCTCTCGTCATCTCCCCACCATCTTTCGAATCCTCGAGCCTCTCGCCCTGCCGGAGCCCGCGCCGGTCGCCAAGACCAGCGCCGAAGCTCGTTCACAGGAGGCGGGAATGAGTAATTCGATGCGCCGTAATGGTTGCGAGCGAATTCTGCTCGACATGAACACCCAGTGTGACTTCCTGCTGCCCAAGGGCGCTCTGCCAGTCACCAATCGAGCCGAGGTCTTGCCCAACATACGCAAGATCATGAACTGGGGGCGCATCCGCAGGGACCCCATCCTCTCCAGCCTCGAATCCCATCGACCAGGTGAGTCCGTCAACGGGCTGCCCGCCTATTGCGTCGATCGCACCAAAGGACAAAAAAAACTGCCCTTCACCTTGATGCCCCGGCGGATCCTGCTCCAGGGCGACAACACCCTGGATCTGCCCTTCGAACCTTTCCGCCGTTTTCAACAGGTCATCTGCACCAAGCGAAACTGCGATTTCCTCTCCAACCCCAAGGCCGATCGGCTCATCAACACCATCCAAACCAAGTATCTGATCGTCTTCGGAATCCTGGCCGAGCAGTGCATCAAGGTCACCGTGCTCGGACTACTCGCCCGACGGCGGAAGATTATTGTCGTCCGAGATGCCTGCGGATATTGGTACGACTCGGAGGCGGAACTCGCCTTTCGCCAAATGAGCGCCAAGGGCGCCATCCTGGCAACTACTGAAGAACTATTGTCCGGAGAGGCCGAGGCCAAGATCAACGGAATCAAGAAACCCTCCGCTGACCACGAAGTCGATGATTCCCCTATCACTCCGCACGGCAAGGGCAACGGACGTACCGCCGAGCAAGCCGCAACCACCGAGCACGAGCGCCCCAAATCTAGCGGCAACGGCGGTCAACCAGCCGCCCGGCCCGACCGGCCGCGGCACGACCCTCCCGACCCGGTCGACATCCCTCATCGAAACGCCAAATCGCCCGCCGCCGGCCGCACCAGGTCCCCCCACGGCCTTGCCTGAGTTCCCGCCGCCTGCTATTCTCCCTTGGAGTCTTGGAAGCGCCGAAGCTCATCTGCCCGCGATGAATCGCCGTCGCCGGCCGGGCAGGCCGCCGCGGCCCACGTGGCTCCGCGGTGACCACCAGACAGCGGAACGACATGGCCAAGAAACTACCCAAACAGCTCGCCATCCTCGATGAAGACCTCTGCACCGGCTGCGACGCCTGCATAACCGTCTGCCCGGTCGACTGCATCGACAAGATCGCCGACCCCGTGCACCCCGGCTATGCCATGGGCCTGTGCACCATCGACCTCCAGAGGTGCATCGGATGTAAACTCTGCGCCCAGGTCTGCCCCTGGGACGTAATCACCATGGTCCCCACCGACCAAGCCATGGTCCAGGAGAAGTACCGAAACCTGATGCAGCCCGCCTGACAGTTGCGGATTGACGATCGACGGTTGCGGGTTGAGATTTCGTCGTAGCCCCGCGCACGCCTGCGGCGTTGCGGCTAAACACAAGTTTCGGCTCTTCGGCGTTTTGACTTTTCGCCGTTTTGACTTTTCGACTTTTCCACAATGCTCCCCTTCCTAATCGCCCTCGGCAGCCTGCTCCTCTACCTCGTCGCCTACCACACCTACGGACGCTGGCTGGCCCGTCGGTTCTTCAAGCTCGATGACCGGGCCCTGGTCCCCAGCCGACAACTCGAAGACGGCCAAGACTTCGTCCCCACCCGCCGGAGCATCCTCTTCGGCCACCACTTCACCTCCATCGCCGGCACCGGGCCGATCGTCGGACCCGCCCTGGCGGTCATCTGGGGATGGCTGCCCGCCCTGATCTGGGTCCTGCTGGGTAGCATCTTCATGGGCGCCGTCCACGACCTCGGCGCCCTCGTGGTCTCCATGCGCAACCGCGGACAAACCATCGGCGAAGTCGCCGGCCGCCTGATCAACCCCCGCGTCAAGATCCTCTTCCTCCTAATCCTCTTCCTGGCCCTGACCATCATCCTGGCCATCTTCGGCCTGGTCATCGCCAGCATCTTCGACATGTATCCGGCCAGCGTCCTGCCCGTCTGGATCGCCATGCCCGTCGCCATCGCCGTCGGCTTCCTGATCTACAAGAAGGGGGTCAGCCCCCACCTGCCGGCCTTCGTCGCCCTGGTCATCATGGTCTCCGCCGCAGTGCTGGCCGCCCAGTTCGACGTCCTCCAGTTCGAGATTCCCTCGTTTGCCTTAGGCCCCTTCCAGATCAGCCCCATCGTCTCCTGGTCCCTGGCCCTGTTCGTCTATTGCTACTTCGCCAGCGTCCTGCCCGTCTGGGTCCTCCTCCAGCCCCGCGACTACGTCAACAGCTACCAGCTCATCCTCGGCCTGCTCCTGCTGGTCTGCGGCATCGGGGCCGCCACCTTCCTCACCGATGGCGGAGCCCCCCTGGTCGCCCCCGCCGTCCAGCTTCACGCCTCCGGCGCCCCCCCGATCATGCCCTTCCTCTTCGTCACCATCGCCTGCGGAGCCATCAGCGGCTTCCATTGCCTGGTCTCCAGCGGCACCAGCAGCAAACAAATCGCCCGCGAAACCGACGCCCAGTTCATCGGCTACGGCTCCATGCTCACCGAGGGCTTCCTCGCCGTCCTGGTCATTCTTGCCTGCTGTGCCGGGCTGGGAATGACCCATGCCGAAAGCGCCGAGGGCATACTCACCGGTCAGGATGCCTGGCTAAGCCGCTATGAATCCTGGGACGCCGCCAAAGGCCTCGGCGCCAAGGTCGGCGCCTTCGTCGAAGGAGCAGCCAATTTCGTCGCCGCCCTCGGCATCCCCGTCAAGGTCGCCATCGCCCTCATGGCCGTGCTGGTCGCCTCCTTCGCCGCGACCACCCTGGACACCGCCACCCGCCTGCAGCGTTACGTCATCCAGGAACTGGCCGCCACCGTAAGGGTCCGACCCCTCACCACCAAGCACGGGGCCACCCTCCTGGCGGTGATCGTCGCCGCCCTCGTCGCCGCCGTCCCCCCGCCGGGCCAGACCTGGGCCACCGGCATGGGCCGCGGCGGCCTGATCCTCTGGCCCATCTTCGGAGCCACCAATCAACTCCTCGCCGGCCTGGCCCTATTGGTCGTGGCCTTCTACCTGGCCCGCCGCAACATGCCCACCTGGTTCATCGCCATCCCCTGCGCCGCCATGTTCCTGGTGCCCTTCTCGGCAATGATCTACCAGGTCTTCTCCCCCGGCGGCTGGCTCTCCACCGCCCAGTATCACCTGGTCATCACCGGCCTCCTCATCCTGGCCCTGCAATGCTGGATGTTCGCCGAAGCGGTCAAGCTCTGGCCCAAGGTCCGCGGCATCCTCGAACCCGACCTCCCCCCGCTGCCGAGCAAACGTCAAAACGTCAAAACTCTACTGCGCACCGTTTAGCCGCGACCCGCAGGGGAGCGCGTCCTTCCCCCAATCCCCGTTCCCCAATCCCCAATCCGCAAACCGCAATCCGCAATCCCCAATCGCCTTGACCCCCACTACTTCTGAGACTATCCTGTTTTCAGAGATTACTGAAAATTCAGTCCCTCCACTTCCTCTAGGAGTAATTGCCATGCCCCCCAACGCCCTCGAAGACGCCAAGGCCCTCTTCGTCCGCCGCTGGGGCGAGATGGGCGGCTACTGGGGCATCAACCGCACTATGGCCGAAATCCACGCCCTCTTGTTCGTCACCACCGAGCCCCTCTGCACCGACGACGTCATGGACCGCCTCCAAGTCTCCCGCGGCAACGCCTCCATGAACCTCCGCTCGCTGGTCGATTGGGGACTCATCGAGCGGGTCCACCTCCGCGGCGACCGCAAGGAATACTTCCTCTGCCGCACCGACGTCTGGCACATGTTCGAGACCATCATCCGCCAACGCCGTCGCCGGGAGGTCGAGCCGATCCTCGAGACCATCCGCCGATGCCGCCATATGATCAGCGTCGAGGAAGGCGGCCTCCGACAAGACCAGGGCGCCGAGACCAAGGTCTATCAGCAGCGCCTCGATGATATGTATGACTTTCTTAACGCCGTCGGCACCCTGGCCGACCTGCTGCTCAAGGTAGGACCCAAGGGCATCGGGCGCATTAGCAAAATGATGATGAAGCTCGCCGGCTGAATCGGGACCCCGTCAACCTATGCACCTGCCTGCTCTTCCCCGGCCGACTCATCCGCCAACACCCGAACCTTCACCTCTCCGCCCTTGCCCAGGCGCAATTCCATCGCCTGGCCGGTCTGCGAACAGGTCATGTGGATGGTGGTCTCCGGCATGTCCAGGACATGCGATCGCTTGCAGACTGGACAATCAAAACGCACTTGCATGATAGCGCCTCGCTCGTTCCGCTGGTCTGTCTCCGGGCCCGTCAGGCGCGGGAGGCTAAGCCATCTCGACTGCCCGGTCAATCCGCCCCCAGCCCGGTGCGCTGGTTGAATTCCCCAATCAACCGGTCCCACTCATCGACCTGGGCGAATGTTTCGGTCCAAAATGCCGCATCCCACAGCCTGTCCAACTCCTCCACCGTCCGCCCCTGCTGCTCCACCCAGGTGAAGTACTTGAGGTTGTGCAGCCGCTTGCGGTCCGCATAGGTCAGCTCCTCCAGGCCGTCGGTGCCGATGCCCTCCAGATAGCGCCCGAAGTGTCGAGCCGCCGTCATTGCGTCATAGGGCCCATGTCGTTCGCGTTGTTCCTCGAGCCGGCTGCCGTACAGCTCCATCGAATCGGTCAGCGGCGTGAAGATCACATCCCGCCCGTCCATCTCGAACTGCCGGGCCGTCTTGATCGCCGCCACCACATTGCATATCGAGGAAATACCCAACAGCGGAAGCTGCCCCACCAACTCCTCCGCCAACCCCTCCTGCCCCAGAAACGCCCGGCCCTCCGGCTCGTTGAACAACCGCATCAGCGCCAGGCACTGCTCGTCGTCCACCGCGCAGACCACGTCGGTGTTCCGCAGGTTGTGAATCCACGGCACGTGCTTGTCACCGATCCCTTCGATGCGATGGCCGCCAAACCCGCAGCGCAACAGTGTCGGACACTGCAATGCCTCGACCGCCACCACCCGCACCGCCGGATGAACCGTCCGCAGGAAATCTCCCGCCGCAATGGTCCCCGCCGAACCCGTCGCCGAAACATACCCCGCCAAGCGATACGGCCCGGCCGCCCGGCCCCCGCCCCGCGGCCTTCCCGCGGTGATGCGCTCATAGACCCCTTGGATCGCCGCCCCAGTCACGTGATAGTGCCACACCGCATTGCCGAACTCCTCGAACTGATTGAAGATCACGCAGTCCGGCCGCGTCCGCCGGATCTCCCAGCACTTGTCGTAGATCTCCTTGACGTTCGACTCGCAGCCCGGCGTGGCGATCACCTCGGCCCCGATCTCCCGCAGCCAATCGAAACGCTCCCGGCTCATCTCCTCCGGCAGGATGCCAATGGCCTGGCACCCCAACAGGGCGCAGTCAAACGCCCCGCCGCGACAGAAGTTGCCCGTCGAAGGCCAGACCGCCTTCTGCGTCGTCGGATCGAACTGCCCGGTGACCATCCGCGGCACCAGACACCCGAAGCCCGCCCCCACCTTATGCGCCCCGGTCGGAAACCACTTACCCACCAGCCCGACAATCCGAGCCTCCACCCCGGTCAGCGCCGGCGGAAACTCGATCCAATTACCCTCGTTGTAAAGCCCCCCCGAGTCCACCGGCTCATTCCGCCAGGTGATCCGAAACAGGTTCAGCGGGTCCACGTCCCCCAGCCCCACGCCCCCCAGCCGCTCCTTGATAGAAGCGGGAATCAACCCCGGATCGCCCAACTGAGCAAAAGTAGGCAGCACCACCCCCCGCTCCCGACACCGCCCCACACTCTTCTCGACTACCGCCTCGTCAATGTCCATCTCTAACTCTCGTCGACTCCCCAGTTCCTGTGATGCTGATTCCCTTGTCTACAGCTCCCCAACAAATGAGCCGCAGCCCCAGGCCCAGCACCCAGACCTTAACGCCTCCCCCACCACTTTGCGAACGCTCACTGATGACCAACTCCCCCGCCGGGCGTAGCCTGGCACGCACCCCCGGGGTGCCACGGGCTAACTCGTTAGCCCGCGTCTGACCTGGCATCGCTCACCCCCCGGGGTGCCACGGGCTAACTTGTTAGCCCGTGTCTGACGGAGTGGCACAGGTCAACTTGCTGACCCATGCACCTCGACCACCGAGTTCTGCCAGCACATCAAGGGATTCTCCACCTCAATGAGCATCCTGATCCGCGGCACTCTTGATACGAGAATCCCCTCTCAGCCACCGTCACCTGATCCACCGCGCCCCCGCAGCACCTTGAACTTCTCCAAATAACCCGCCATCTCCTTCTCATGCCCCCGGTCCGTCGGCTGGTAGTACGTCTTCTCCACCCCCAGGTAGTCCTGCCCGACCATTCCCCCTGGCGCGTCGTGGGCATACTTGTAGCCCTCTCCGTGGCCCAGCCGCTTGGCGCCCTTGTAGTGCGTATCACGCAGATGCCTGGGCACCGGCACCGTCCGCCCCTCCTTGACGTCCTTCGCCGCCGTCCAGATGGCCACCGCGCTGGCGTTGGACTTCGGGGCGCAGGCGATGTAGATCGCCGCCTGGGCCAGGGGCAACTGGCACTCCGGCAGCCCCACGAAGACCGTGGTCTGCACCGCCGCGTTGGCCAACACCAGGGCCATCGGATCGGCATTGCCCACGTCCTCGGCGGCACAGATGACGATCCGTCGGGCGACGAACCGCGGGTCCTCGCCGGCCTCCAGCATCCGGGCCAGCCAATAGACCGTCGCATCCGGATCGCTGCCCCGCATCGACTTGATCAACGCGCTGGCCGCGTCGTAGTGCTCGTCCCCGGTGCCGTCGTACACCAGGGCCTTACGCTGAATAGAGTCCTCGGCGATCTCCAAGGAGATCGTGATTGCGGATCGCGGATTGCGGACTGCGGATGGTGAATCATCGCGGGGGGGGCCGGGATGCTCAGGCGCCGCGCGGGCTGAAGCCCGCGGCTCTTCCTTCGAGCTGTCGGATCGTTCGTCCAATTGAGAGAGGACTGCAACCTCGACCGCGCTCAGCGCCCGCCGGGCATCGCCGTCGCTGGTCTTGGCCAAAAAGCCCAACGCGTCGTCGGCAATCGTCACGTCGTAACCGCCCAACCCCCGCTCCTTGTCGATCAGGGCCCGGCGGATCAATGCGCTTACATCCGCCTCGCTAAGCGGCTCAAACTGAAATATCTGGCTCCGCGAAACCAGCGGCGGATTGACCGTAAAGAACGGGTTTTCCGTCGTCGCCCCGACCAGGATAACAACCCCCTCCTCCACGTCGTCCAACAGCACATCCTGCTGGGCCCGGTTGAAGCGGTGGATCTCGTCCAGGAACAGCACCGTGCGCTGACCGCTATTCGCCAGTCGATCACGGGCCCGATCCAGAATCTCCCGCACCTCCTTGACCCCGATGGCCGCGGCGTTGGCCGACTCGAAGGCCGCCTTGGTCTGCCCGGCGATGATCCGGGCCAGCGTGGTCTTGCCCGTGCCCGGCGGGCCGTAGAAGATCGCGCTGCTCAGCCGGTCGGCATCCAACAGCCGGCGCAGCAGCTTGCCCGGCCCCAGGAAGTGCTGCTGCCCGACGAATCCGTCCAGACTCGTCGGCCGCATCCGCACCGCCAGCG
Organism: uncultured Planctomycetaceae bacterium; assembly: GCA_964520125.1. GTDB lineage: Bacteria > Planctomycetota > Phycisphaerae > UBA1845 > UTPLA1 > JAFGQA01. Next base: position 1,563 of record CAZFMS010000079.1, on the reverse strand, counting down.
GCTGCACCCTCTCCAGGGCCGCCCGGCGTTGTTCGGCGAACAGGTCCATACCGCCCATGATATTGCCGGAGCCCCTAGAAAGCAGCGCCGTTTCTCTAATAGCCCCGGAAGGACCACCCTGCTATGCTCTCTGACCGTGCCTCCGCCTGGTCCGGCCAGAGCCGACCGGCCAACAAAGAAAAGCCGCGGCCTCCAGCGAAGAGCCGCGGGCTTCAGCCCGCGCGGCCTCTCGATAATCGAGCCGTCGCAAGATCGAGCACCGTAAAATCGAACCGGCCCACCGAGGCCCATCACCGGCAGAGCAGAGCAGAGCAAGAGCAATATGGCCATAAACGAAAACGCATTGTCCCAGATAGACGAAGCCATGCGGCCCGGGATCACCGAATACGCGGATCTGGTCCAGCAGTTGGCGGGCGACAACCTCGCCGGCTTGACCGCCTTCGGAGCCGTCCTGGGCCCCGACTTCGACCCCGCCCGGATGACCGCCGCCAGCGTGATGGTGCTCGAGCAGGTCGACCTGAACCTCCTCCGCCACCTGGCCGAGCAGGGCCCCCGGCTGGGCCGCAAACACATCACCGCCCCCCTGGTCATGACCCCGCAGTATATCACCGCCTCGCTGGACACCTTCCCCCTGGAACTCCTGGAGATTCACCAGCGACACGCCACCCTCTGCGGGCCGGACCACTTCGACTCCTTGGAGTTCGACGACCAACACCTCCGCTTGCAGTGCGAGGCCGAGTTCAAGCGGACCCTCATCCGTCTCCGCCAGGGCCTCCTCGCCGCCGCCGGCCGGGAGAAGATCCTGGGCGAATTAGAGTTGGACATCGGCCAACAGCTCATTCGCACCCTCCGCGGCCTGCTGTGGCTCAAGAACATCAAGGAGCCGCTGGCCCGCGACGCGGTCCTGGCAGAAGGCGAGAAACTTGCCGGCCGACCGCTCACCGGCGTCCGCGAGTCCATGCAGTTGTACGGCGAGCACGGCTGGGAGGAGTTCACCGCGTTGTATAAAGACATAGAGGCTTTGGCGGCGGTGGCCGATGAGTTATAGGGCAACACCACTCCTGATCCCCGCCCTGCTGGTGGGCCTTTGCGCGACGGCGGCCTCGGCCCAGTCGTCGGACACCCCCCGCGCCGGGGTCATCGATCAGGTCGGAGCCATCGACGCGGCCACCGAGAGCCGGCTCAACGCCTGGCTCCTGGAACTCGAGCAAAAGGGCCTAGCCATGTTCAAGGTGCTGATCGTCGACTCCACCAAGGGGGTCAGTGATTACACCTACGCGATCGAGACCGCCCGAAAGTGGAAGCTCGGCACGCGGGGCAAGGACAACGGCCTGCTCCTCCTGGTCGCCATCCAAGATCGAAAATATCGTTTCGCCACCGGTGAGGGCCTCGAAGCCGCCGTCCCGGATCTGTTTACCGACGCGGTCGGACGACAATACATGGAACCTCATTTCAAACGCGGCGACTACTCCCGGGGCGTCTATCTGGGCGTCATCGCCGTGGCCCAACGAATCGCGGTGCAGGCCGGAGTGCAAGTGACCGGCATGCCCCAGGTACGCTCCC
>CAZFMS010000078.1:2226-14573 GCA_964520125.1 uncultured Planctomycetaceae bacterium | reverse complement strand
GCGGCGTATCCCAAGTGCAAGAAGACCCGCGAGGCCCCCCCGGGGTTGCTCCGCGAGGTGGCCGACGCCGCCGAGGCCACGGCGTAGGGCGCATCAGCCGCGGTTAGACATTCCGAACGCATAATCCACCAATCAAGAAGAACCCTGATGCACTCTTGTGCCACGGTTTTGTTTCACCCTAAGAAAAAGTGACATTTGCCGGTATTTGCCGGAATTTGGGGGGCTAGTTTTGAGTCATCAGTTTTGAGTTGTCAGTACTCGGCCATGGGGCATTTTTTCTCCTGCGGGGCGGCATTTTTTTCACCCCGCGGGGGGGAGTCGTGCGGCGGGCAATAAGAAAAGTGCAAACGCCCGCAAACGCCCGCAAATTGTTCCGCCGAGGCACATTCCGAGGCTCCTTCTGCCAGACAACTTATAGCCTTGATCAGCGTTCTCTCTGGCGGAGTGGTCAACAATCAGCGGTCAGCTTTCAGGAGGGATACCTGGGGGGCTGGTTTTAGTTGTCGAGGTTGGATTAGAGGAGTTCTGCTAGGCGCTGCCAGGCAGTTTGGGCGGCGGGTTCAGTGGTGAGGGGAGGCTCCGCTACTATCAAGCGTACACGACTGCAGACATTTTCACGACACTTTCGGATACAGCGACTCGCTCTGGTTGGCCTTGCCAGGTCCGGCGTCCTTTTCCTCCAGGGCCCGGTGGACGGCGGAAAGCTCGATGGAAGTCAGGCCCCAGAGCTTCGCGGCTGCCTGGTCAATCTCCGCTTCGGCCTCTTGCAGTTGGGCCGCGCGTCCCCGCGCCGCGGCCTTGTGGGCACGGGCTGATAATTCGGCTAGACGAACATGCTTGGGGTTGCCTGGCTCGTAACGAGGCACTCCAACATGTTGCAGGATATGAGTTGATGTCGACGTAGAGAGCACGTAGGAGAAGACTGTGAGGGTGGCGGGGGCAGAGTTCAGCGCGGCGCAGATGTAGTGGCTTTCGCGGCCGCGCCGGTCGCAGGCAACGAGCATCAGCTTGTGGTCGGGCATCACGACGGGACCGTCGCCGGGGGCGACAACGCAGGCCTGGAACCCGGCCGACTGTTCGCGCCAAACTACTTTCCACGCGGACACCGTGTACGCGCCAACTGCGAACATAGAATAAAACGCCCCATCGTCCATAAGACGGCGCACCGAACTGCTCGCTCGTTCCCTTAGTTGTGCTTCAAACCGCTTCAAGTAGGCGTAGGTCTTTGGACAACGCCGGCGCATTTCCGATTCCGGAATCCCGGTTCGCGTCTCGGGGTCTTGGGCCAGGATGATGTGAGCAGATGGTTCGGCGTGCCAGCGCCGCACGTCCCGCCCGCGAAGGAGCGGGTAGAGGAGGTCCGGCTCCACGGCGCACCGTACGCGCTTCACCTTGATTTTGCCCACGTCGTGCAGGTTTTCGATCATGACCCCATCGGGCACTTCGCGGATCATGCGGACCCAATAGCACCCGTTGAGCCCACCAGTATAAACACCCGCGTGCGCAACATATGCGCTCTTGCCGATCACCTTCCGGAGCGCTGGCAGCGAGTTTTTTGGCGCCGTCAGCCACGGGCTCGCGGGGTGCTCCCCGTCCACGGGGACCGCGCCCAACTTGCGGCGCGTGGTCGCGGCCCGGGCCTGTTCCAGCACCTCGTCCGAGCTGATCCGCCCGCGCCGACTCTTTGTCCACACCGTGTACGCTACCGGGTAGCGCGTGGGACGCTGGGACTTTCGGCAGACGAAGATGGCCGTCCGGTTGGTGGCCCCGTCGAATGGCTGGAAGTCCGAGAGATCGTCTACGCTTTCGGCTTTGAGGCAGACCTTGCGTTTTTTTCCTCCATCGCCACGGCGGTCGTCGTATTCAAAGCGGCGGAAGCCGTCGCCGGCGCCCTTGGTCTTGAAGACCGTCTGCGTGATGACGAACGCCAGCTTCCCGTTGTCCTTGAGGAAATGGTCCACGCAGGCGTAGACGAACAGCATGGAAAGGTCTTTCTTGCCGCCGCCCAGGCGCCCCGCCGAGCCGAAGAGCGAAAACAGGCCGTAGCGTTTGAAGACCTCGGCGATCTGCTGGCGGTAGTTGGGCTTTTGGCCCTCCTCCAGTTCGGCCTCCATGCGTCCCGGCAGGCTCTCCCAGTTGACCCACGGCGGGTTGCCGACCACCAGATCGACCGGCTCGCTGCGCAGAAACACCGGGGCGAAGGCGTTCTTGATGAAGCGGGCCCAGACGCCGTTACGCCGATCCTGGTCGAGGGCCCGGATGTCGTCGAAAAGCTGCTTATGCTGGTCGCGCACACCTTCGGAAACCGGCAGTCCCTGGGACTGGCAGTGGGATATGAAGTCCCCGGCGCTGAACCCGGAGCCGGCGCGGGCGTATTCGGCCAGGATGTTGCAGTACTTGCCGAGGGTATCGCGGTCGGTGGTGGCCTCACGCGGCACCAGGAACATCTTGGCGCTGGTGGGGACACGGATAGGCTTGTCGAAGAGTTCCGCTTCTCCCGGGTCACCGTATTCGGCGGGGGTGAGCACCGAGTCGCAGAGGTACACGGGGACCTCCAACTTTCCCCGGTAGTTGAAGAGATCGTAGAACTGGATCACGAAGTTGGTGCGGGCCGCCAGCACCGCTAGGGGGTTCAGATCGAAACCCTGTATGTTGGCGGCAGCCGCGCGGGCGACGTCCTGCTGCGTCCCGGCGCGCTCGAAGTTGCGCTCGAGCCAGCGCTGGACGCGGGCCAGGGCCAAGACGAGGAACGTCCCCGAGCCGCAGGCCGGATCGAGCAGCCGCTTGCTCGGGTTGCCATCGTACCCGGCGGCGTTGAGCGTTTGCTCCGCGAGCCAATCCGGCGTGTAGTATTCGCCCAGATCATGGCGCACCTGGCGGGGCACCAGCTCCTGATAAAGCTTCTTCAACAGGTCGCGAGCCGCCAGCGGATTGTCGCGCAGGGAGTTCGGATTGTACTGCAGCACGCGAGCAGCGATGGAGCGTACGGCCTTCTCGATAGGTTCGGTCCAGGCAGACAGGTACCAGGAGAAGAGGTCCCCTTCGAGAAAGTTGGTGATGCCTAGGAGCGCGTAGACGTCGCCGTCCTCGAGTTGGCGCAAGCGATCCCGCAAGGCATCAGAAGAGGGGGCACGCTCCATGTCGGCCAGCGCGGATGCGCCAATGGTCTGGAAGTAGCTCACCACATGCGCGGCGAGGAGCTTCATGAACAGAGCATAGTAGGTGTGCAGGGCAAACAGCACGCGGATCGGGTCGTCTCCGCGGCGCCCGTATTTGTCGGAGAGCGTTCGCAGGTGCCCACGGGGGTTGTCCATGTCATATCCGCACACGTCGCCGAAGAGAGTCTTCCACTGTCGGAAAAACGTCTTGACGCGGGGCTCTTGCTCGTAGTCGGCTAACGCCTTCGTCAGAGCCGAGATACCCTGCTGACCGCGCGGGCTGTCGCTACCGAAGTCTTCCGCCAGGAACTCCGGCGTTAGAGCCAAACCGCGCTCGCCGAGGTTGAAGATCGCCCGCAGGAACCGCTTCGCACTCCAGCGCGAAACTTCGACGGGTTCTTCGGAGGTGATTCGCCCGGAGACAAAGCGCCGGAAGACGAAGTAACGACCGTCGCAGCCGATCCCGAACATCGCCGCACCCGTGCGACCCGTTTTTGAGGCAACGTCAGCAAAGCGGCGGTCGATCTGCTCGATGACCTTGCGTGTGCCAGGCGATGAGAGATTGGGTCCGAGGCGGGTTCCGGCGTTCGCCGGGTTCTTGTATTCGATAAATACGCTGCCGTAGACTGAGTCCACTGCGCCTCGCAGCAGCGTGTACTCGTGCTCGCCCTCGATGCGGACCTTCATGTCCCGGCTAATGACTTCTAGCTGCCGCTCGATGGCGACGTGGATGTCTTTTTCCGTCTTGGCACGTCCGGCGGCGCGTCTGAGTTCCTCGGCGAACCGTTCGGCCATCGTCTCGAGTTCCGCCGCGGGGACCTCGAAGAGGTCCATCTGGTTGGGATCAGTTCGCTTTCGTCGCGGCATAGGAGGCAGGTTACAGAGTCTTGCCAGAACGCTCAACGGTCTGGTGTTTGCACAGGCAGCCCCTTCTGGATGGGCCAGGGCAGTGTTGGCGCAGAGCAGTCAAAGCCGAGCGGTCGGGGGAGCAGATTCCCGGGCCGTGGGGAGATTCTACCGTGAGAACACGTAGGGGGGAAGGCTGGGGGTGCGGTTCGGGCTCCCTTTGGGGTCGGGGACTTAAGTGATCGAAGCACGGGCAAGCGGAGCTTGCCCGTGGCACCCGTGGGGCCCGTGGCACCCGTGCCCCGTTGGGACTGGGGTGGACGGGCGGCAGGGGGACGTATGGCGGCATCGCTTGGGTCGGGCGGTCTGGTCGCGGATTTGGGCCTGGCCGCTGGGAACTGGTAACTGATCACTGACTACTGGCGACATTCTCGCCCGGAGCGCGGAGCAAGAATTGAAGGGTGACGCAGGCTTCCGGCTGGTGGGCGGTTGGGGGGCTCCCCGAGCCTGGTGTTGCGCGGTGTTGCGGCAAATTGCACTTGGAAAAAACCAAAAAGGTGCAACAAAAAAGAGCGGGCGATCTTATGTAGGGAAAAATCGACGACCCCGAACGAGATTCAAGACCGGCGCCGTGGGCTGGTTTCTGCCGTTCCTTCGGGGCGTGCTCAGAGTTGGTCGGGGGACCTATCTTGTGGACTTGTCCGTCCCCCACCCCTGGAAGGGGCGGGGCACCCGGGCAGTAGATATGCCCGACCGGAGCCGCTGCTCCACATCTCGACTTTACTCTGCTGGAGATCGCACCTGGGTGGGGAGGAGGATCAACAGATGGGCGAGATCGCCCATCCTACGAGATTCTGGGATGGGCGGGGGGCTCAAGTGATCGAAGCACGGGCAAGCGGAGCTTGCCCGTGGCACCCGTGGGCGGTGAGGGCTGGCGGAGTCATCGAGAGGTGGGCGGTGGGGCTTACGCTGTTCACTTTGGTGCTGCCCGCTTAGCATGGGGTGTTCAGTCGTGCCCGGGTATCGCGTTGACCTATGCAGCGCTCGATCCTGCAATGGGCCCTTAGATTCATGACCAGGGCTCAAGACTCCACCGCCAGCGTCGCACCGGAGGCCACCCCTCTCTACGTTCACATCCTGGTGATGGCCCTCATCCTGCTGCCGTGTATCGCCGTCTCCCAGTTCATTGCCCATTGGCGGTTCGGGGTCCTGGATGATCACTTGTTCGGCTATTACGGCTGGCGGATTTGTGGCGGGGCGACGCTGTACGTTGATATCTGGGACAACAAGCCGCCGGGGATCTTCTGGATCAACGCCTTGGGGCTCTTGATCGGCGGCGGGCATTACGGCGGCGTCATGGTCCTGTGCCTGCTGGCTTCGGTACTGAGCTGTGTCCTGTTCTTCGTGGTTTCGGCGTCGGTCTACCACCGCGGGACGGCGGCCCTGGCCACCGTCCTGGCCGGCTTCTATTTGACCCACGGGGTTTTGTTCGCCGGCGGCAATCGTTTCGAGACGTACATGATCCCGTGCGAATTGGGGGCCATGGCCCTGTATCTGCGGGGTTTCGGGAAGCAGTGGGGGAGGAAGGGCGGTAAAGGGGAAAAACCCCATGCTTGGTGGTGTTGGTACGCCGCGGGCTTGTGTTGCGGCGGGGCGCTGCTTCTCAAACAGACGGGGTTGGCGGCGTTCGGGGCCATGGGGCTCCACTTGCTCCTGTTGGCGGGGCTGCGGGAAATCGACTGGCGGTATGCGGTACGTCGGGCCGGCCTGCTGGTCGGAGGGCTGGTCACGGTCGTGGGGGCCGCCGCCCTGTGGTTGGCCGGTGAAGGGTCGTTAGGGGAGGCGTGGTTCGCGGTATTCCAGTTCAACCAGTGGTATTTTGACCACGTCGAGCGTGGCTGGTTGGAATGGAGGTGGTGGTCGCGCCGATTGGACGGCGATGTCTTGGCGGTGCTTCGGCTGCCGGTTCTGATGGCAATTGCGGCCATCGTCCATGCCGGTCTGTGGCGGCTGCTGCCCCGCTTCCGGCCAGCGGAGGTCGAGGGACGATGGTCCCCACCCTTGGCGGGATGTCCTCGCTTGGTGACCCTGTTCGGCATCTGGTTTGGGGCGGCCGCTTTGCTCGCCGCGGCGGGTCCGCGAAATTCAAGCCACTACTTGCTGCCGGTCATGCCTCCTCTGCTGCTGCTGGGTGGTTACCTGATTAACGTGCTGAAGACTGAGGTAAGACTCCTCCGCCGTCTGGTTGAGAGGGCGTGGGTGGTGGTGGCCTTCCTGCTGATGGGTTACTTTGCCGCGGAGGCGATCTACCTGCAGGTCCAGGGGGCTAGTCAGGTTTGGTGGGATCGCGATCCGAGAAGCGAAGGTGGGCGTTGGGTGGTGGACCGGACCACATGGGAGCGTCTCGGTGAGGAGATCGCCCTCATTACCGCGCCCGACGACCGGATCCAGACCTGGGAGTACATGCCGGGTATCTACTTGCAGGCTCGCCGACCCAACGCGTGTCGTTTCGCCTTTGCCGGCTTCATGGAGATGGTAGGTCCGCGGGGGGCGGAGCTGGAACGGGAGTTTCTCCAAACTCTCCGGGAGCACCCGCCGGAGATCATCGTCATGACTGCTCACAAATACGGGGAGCTTCGCGCGATCGGGGCGGCGGGTCCGCCAGAGAGCAGCGCGGCAGCATTGTGGCTGGATGCCGAGTACCGGCGTCTGCCGGAGATCACATATGCAAACTGCTACGTATTCGCCCGAAGCGAACCGGCCATTGGGCTGGAGGACTGACGGCGGTTGCCCTGGTGTTGCCTGAACTCGGTCTTTGACGTAGCCTGCTGAATGATGGGTGGTGAGCCACGGTCAGCACCTACCTGGGCGGCCTATGAGAATCGGCTACTTTGATTGTTTCAGCGGTGCCAGCGGGGACATGATTCTGGCGGCGTTGGTCTCGGCGGGGCTGTCGCCGGAGGTTCTCCGGGGGGAGTTGGCCAAGCTCCGGCTGGAAGGCTACCGGCTGGAGGTCCAGCAGATCAGCAAGCAGGGATTCGCCGCGACCCGGGTGGAGGTTCAACTCACCGGGAAGCCCACCCAGCGCCATTTGTCGGACATCATCGGGATCATCGACGGGTCGGATCTGTCGGCGGCTATCAAGGAGCGAGCCGGGGGGATCTTTAGGCGGCTGGGCGAGGCCGAGGCCAAGGTTCATGGCATCGGCGTGGAGCGGGTGCATTTTCACGAGGTCGGGGCGGTCGACGCGATCGTGGATATCGTCGGGGCGGTCATCGGCCTCGAGGCCCTGGGCTTGGGACGGATAGTCTGTTCGCCGATCCCCACGGGCAGCGGCACGGTCAAGTGTGACCACGGAATTCTGCCTATCCCTGCGCCGGCGACGGCCGAGTTGCTGGTCGGCGTACCTCTGGCGGAGTGCGACGAGGTGGGCGAGCTGATCACGCCCACCGGGGCGGCCATTCTCACCAGCTTCGCCGACCGCTACGGACCTTTGCCGGCCATGACGATCGAGGGTTGCGGATATGGGGCGGGGGCCCGCGACGGTCAGAACCGGCCCAACGTGTTGCGGCTTTTCGTCGGCCAGGCGTCGGTCGAGGAAGAGACCGACGAAGTCGTGATGCTGGAAGCCAACCTGGACGACGCGACCGGCGAGCAGGTCGGCCATGCGTTCGAGGTCTTGTTTGCGGCCGGGGCGTTGGATGTCTTCGCCACGCCGATCATCATGAAGAAGAGCCGTCCGGGCCTGTTGCTGTCGGTCCTGGCAGCACCCGACAGGCAGGCGGCCTGCGAGCAGGTCTTGTTCGCCGAGACGACCACCTTCGGGGTGCGTCGCCAGCTCTGCACTCGGCAGAAGCTGGCCCGGTCCACGGAGACGGTGTCTACGCGGTTTGATGAGATTCGCATCAAGGTGGGTCGTCGGGGCGACCGGGTGGTGATTGCGGCCCCGGAGTACGAGGATTGTGCTCGGGCGGCCCGGGCCCACGGGGTGGCCTTGCGTGAAGTGATGTTCGAGGCCCGGCAGGCCTGGCGCGGGTCCCACGAGGCGAAGGAACCGTGAACCCCATGCCGCTCATGGCCGACTCGGGGATCAGCCTCCAGCAGATCGCGATGCTGGCGGCGATCCTGTTGGCGATCATCACGGTGATGAACATGCGCCGTCGGCGCCGTCCGCTAGACGGTTCGCCGAAGCAATACCGCCGGGAGATCGATTCGGCGACCGCCCAGAGTGCTTCTATCAAGCGTAACTTGGAGCAACTGCTCATCGAGCTGGAGGAGTTGTCGCGCAACATCAACGCCCAGATCGACACCAAGTTTGCCAAGCTGGAGCGTTCGATCATCGACGCCGACAAGCGGATTTCGGCCTTGCGCATTTTGATCGACGAGGCCAAGCGGGTGGGCGGTGGTGGTGGTGATCGGAACGGAGGCCCGGGTGAGCGAGCGGGCAGTGGGGGGGGCGCTGTCCGGCGGTCGGCTGCTGGGCCGGCCGAAGCGCAGGGCGCCGATCGCGGCGAAGAGGCCGGCCCGGTGGACGAGCGTTACCGGCGGATTTACGAGCTGGCTGATCGGGGCCTGGGGCCCGTCGAGATCGCCCAGGAGCTGGGGCAGAAGACCGGCGAGGTGGAGTTGATCCTCAACCTGCGGGAGAGCGCCGGCGGGAGTGGGCAGTAGCCCGCGGGATGTATCGGGCCGGGCGGGAATGTTGAGCAGGTGTAGTACCGGCCAAAGTGACGGCTCCAGGGGATATGCGCCATGCAGCGTCCGGAGAACACCGCGGCGATCGCTCTGCTGTTCGTTTCATGTGCAGTCCCCCTGGCGGGACTGACCGCCTACCAACAGTTCGAGGCGTTGGGCCAGGAGCGGATCGAGCACGGCTTTGTCATCCACCGCCACGACGCCGTGCTGCGCGGCACTGCGGGTGATCCCTGGCAGTATCGCATCTTGTCCGAGTATTTGGCCGAGGGTTTTTTGAGCGCCGCCCGGAGTCTTCGGTTGGCGGACCCCGTCATCGTGGGTTTTTTCTCTTTCCGGGTCCTGCAGAACGTGTGCATTTTCGTTTTGTCCGCTTTTTACTATAAGCGGTTGGGGCTGAATGTACCCGCTGTTCTGGTGGGCATCTCCGTCATGGCCTGGGGGATGGGCCACTGCTTCTACGACAGCGACCTGCAGTTCAACACCTACGGCGACGTCATCTTCTACCTGATGGCCGCTCTGCTGTTGCTGAGGGGGAGGGACGGCGCGATTGTGCTGGTTGCGGCCCTGGCGGCCTTGAATCGAGAAACAAGCCTGCTCATACCCTTTATGGTGATCGCCGCGCGGGTCAAGTTCCGTCCGCGGTTGGAGATGCCGCGGAGGTCCTCGGTGATCGCGGGGCTGGCAGGGCTCTCGGCGATGGCCGTGTTCGTCGGCTTGCGGTCCCACTACGGGCAGCAGACCCCGGTGACGGCCTACGGTCACGTGCCGGGGTGGGACATGCTGCAATACAACGCGGGGAGACTGGTAACCTGGCTACAGGTGCTGGCCACGGTCGGGTTTATTCCCTTTATGGCGATCGCCTTCATCCGGCAGTGGCCGCCGTTTCTGGTCCGCTGCTTTTGGTGCATTGTTCCGTTGTGGTTGGGCGTGCACCTGTTCACCGGGGTGATCGCCGAGACTCGTCTGCTGCTGGTTCCCCATGTGTTGGTGTTTATTCCCGGGGCCCTGCTCGGGGTGGTGGGGGGGAATCAGCGAAAGAACAAGAACCTGGCGGCCTCGGGGGAGACTTCTTTCTGATGGCGGGCGTACTTCCGGGCCGCGGCTCGGCAGAACCCGTCGTCCAGATCGCCGGTCAACAGGGCTCCCAGGAGGCCTTCGAGGAGGTAGGCCTCGGCGACGATCGGCCGTCGGACGAAGAGCACCGAGTATAGGCCGCGGTCGACCACCGCTTGATGCAGATGAACGGCGCTCAACGAGGAGATGTAGAAGATCCCCATCTGGTATCGATTGGGGCGGGGCTGCAGGCCGGAGAAGGGGTCCCAGTAGTGGTCGATCATCCAGTTTGGGCCGAGGTAGCCGGTCATGACGCCGCCGGCACCAAACTCCAGGTCAACACCCTCGACGGTCATCACGAGCGGCTGGTCGGACAACGCCTCGCGGAGCGGCTGCTCCATGGCGGTTTCGACGTGCGAGCTGGGCCAGGCGACGGTTAGTAGATACACGTCAAATGCCCGCTGGACGCCGCGGGCTTGCCAGGCGGGGGTCAGCTCGGCCCGGCGGTGGAATACGACCCGGCGGATGATACCCTGGGCGTCGCCGTGGTCGGTATGGGCTCGACGCCATCCTCCGGCGTTGGCCAGGTGGGTATCCACCCCGAAGAGGGCCCCCCAGTAGAAATTAGCATCCGGATTGTCGCCGTCGCCGAATCGCTGGGGGACGTCGGAGTAGCGATGATCGGCCATGGCCACGTGTACGGTGACGGTCAGGCGGCCTCGTTGCTGGATGGCCTCGAGCAGGGCCTGTTCAAAGGGGATCACGTCGGGAGACAAGGCCTGGAGGAGCTTATCCGAGGGGGAGGCGGAGAGCACCGGCAAGGGCTGCTGAGTTGGCGAGGTCTTCGATCCGGCCCGCCAGGTGAGGAGGGCGGCGGTGACGGCCAAGATGGCGGTTCCGGCGAGGACGAGTTGTCGTCGGCGCCTTTGCCGGCGGGTCCTGCTCGGCCCTTGCTGTTGCCAAACTTGCACCGCCATGTCACCTCAAAGCCTGTCGATCACGGTGCGGACCTGGTGCCGTGGCGGTGCCGCCGGTCAGGGCAGGCGTTGGGCATCGCCGGTGGCTTGCTGTAGGTGGCCTATTTCGACATCGAAGGTGGTCAGCCGGCACAGCGGGTCCTCCAGGAAGTAGACCTGCATGGCGTGCCGCCCGGTACTGACCCGACGTAGATTCAGCACCAGCGGGACCGACACGGAGGCCCCGGACTTGATGGTCAACGGTAGCCTGGGGCAGGCTGCACGGTCGGGATGCAATTGGGCTCCGTTGATCCGGATCACCGGCCAGCAGGTCTGATCCTGGTCGGTGTGGTTGGTCAGCGTCAGGCTGGCCGGGGCCTGGCAGGTGAAGTAGCTGAGGCCGAAGTTGGTGGTTCGGGGTTCGAAGGTCCAATCGCGCGGACCGCCCAGCTGGATGGTGATCGGTCGGGCGGGGGGTAGATCGGCGGGGTTGGCCGAGGCGACCACCCGCAGGCCACCTTTGTCGGGCAGGTCGACGACGACGTCACAGGCCCAGTAGCGGCCGGCGTCCAGGACGCGGGCCACTCGTCCGGGGGCGATGGTGGGCGGACCTCCGCCCGGGCCCTTGGCCACCCGCAGCCAGAGATGAACGTCCTTGAAGCCCTGGTTCAGGGCGTTTTGCACGGTGACGCCGACCCGCTGGGAGGAGCCATCGTTGGGCGCGTCGTAGAAAGCGCGCAAGCGGCCGGTGGGGATGGAATGGGCCAGGTTCTCCCGGGCGTTATCGTTGGGATAGAGGTAGGTGATCTGATCCCCGTCGACCTCGATGACCCGATAGTGGCTGAAACCGGTGGCCCGGTCTCGGAGGGAGGTGCTGGCCTGGTGGGTGCGGATCAGGTGGACATCGTCCAGGCCGGCGAGCTTGTGGGCAAACTCCCGGTAGTCCCAATCGGCCGATCCCCCGACGATGAACATCTTGATATTGTGTTTCTTGACGAACTCGGCGACATCACCACGTTCGCGCCAGACATCGAGCAGGTCCAGCTCATCGCTGTTGGCGACGATGAAGTTGACGCGCTTGTCCCGATTGCGGCGCAGGTCGGTGTCGATCCACTCCAGTTGGTCGTAGTCCTGATCGATGGGGTTTCCCGGGTGATCGAGCAGGAGCAGGCCGTGATAGCCGCCGTAGTCGATGGTGCCGATCGGCTTGCTGGCCACGACGTCGGCGAAGCTGGCTTCATGATCGTGCAGCCCGCAGAGCATGAAGACCGGGGCGTTGAAGTCCTCGAAGAACTTCAGCACCCTGATCCAACTGGAGGCGTCGTCTCTGGCCCGGGCCCACTCGGTATAGTCGCCGGTGGCGATGATGAACTCCGGGGCCAGGAGGTTGATCTCCCGGGGCAGCAGCTCGTCGAAATCAGGAGCGGTAAGATCGCCGATATTCATATTGGACAGGTGAACGAAGCGGAATCTGGTCTTGTAGGAATCGATGACTTTGACGCTGCGGCGGGAGTAATAGGAGGCGGTTGGTGAGCGGACTTCCAGGTCGTATAGGCCGGGGGCGGTTCCGGTGGGCACCTCGAGCACCAAGCTGCAATACTCGTTGTTGACGTAGGATGGGGGGGGGGTGGGTCGAAGG
>CAZFMS010000078.1:0-2216 GCA_964520125.1 uncultured Planctomycetaceae bacterium | reverse complement strand
ACCCGGAAAAACAAAGTGAAACCATCGGTTGTTGAGTTAGGAGGGGGGGGTGGTGGGTCGAAGGGGGGTACGGATGGCCGGCTCTTGGGCGAGCTGCAGGGTAAAGCTGACATCGCCACTGACGCCGCGCGGCAAACGCATGACGAAGTAGAAGGTTTCTCCTGGGGCCCGGAAGATGGGTCGTCCCTGGGAGGGCTCGCGAATGACCGCTGAAGGCCACTGGGACCCACCGCTCGACGATGCCGGCATCGGCTGGCTGATGGTGTTTGGTCCGGGCTGGACAGCGCTGGGCGGCGGCACGGCTGCTGCTGTGCCGGGCTGTCGATCGCCCTCCGGTCCGGCCTTGGCTCTGGTGTCCTGGTCCCCGGCAGCAGCCTGGGGAGCGCCCGGCGTCGGCCCCTGGGTTCTTTCCTGTCCAATCAGCTCCGGCGCGCAGATCAGGAGCAGGGCAACGAGACCCACGGCTGGAAATCGGGTCCAACGGCTGGACATGGCGTAATCCCTCCATAGTGCAGCGGTTTTCTTTCAGTATTCAGTTGCAGGCACGTTTGGCTGGGGTATTATAAGTAATGAGTGGTCGGGAGGCTATCCACCGGCACCCGACGGGTGAACGGACTTGGCCCACATGTCAGATGGGAGTATTTGGCATGAAAGGCAACAAGCCGTATCAGATCGTCATAGCTGAGCCCTTTGATGCGGCCGCTATTTCCCGCCTGGAGGAAATCGGCAAGGTCTTCATCCTGGAGAATTCCTCCCCCGACGCGATGATAGACGCCCTGCCTGACGCCGACGCCCTGCTGGTGCGGTCCAAGGCCCACGTCACAGCCCGGATAATCGAGGCCGGTCCCCAGCTCAAGGTCATCGGCCGAGCCAGCCCGACGATCGATCACATCGATCTGCGGGCGGCCCGCGAGCGCAGCATCAGCGTGGTTTACGCCCCTCACGTGGCGGTCAGATCCACGGCCGAATTCACTCTGGCCCTGATCCTGGCCATCAGGCGCCGGATTCCCTACTACGACCGCCAACTTCGCGACGGCAAGTTCGACACGGTCCGGGGGCCCAGCGGCCACGAGATGAGGCACCAGACCCTCGGTTTGCTGGGGATCGACCCGGTGTCGGAGAGGTTGGGGGCGATGTACAAGGCGGCCTTCGAGGCCCGGATCCTGTACCACGACCCGGCGGGCCGGGCGCCTGGCGAGTTCCAAGGCCAGGCCGTCGAACTCGACACGTTGCTGGGGGATTCGGACATCCTGTCGGTCCACCTGCCGCTGCTGCCCGAGACCCGGGGCCTGCTCAACGTGGAGAGGATCGCCAAGCTGAAGACGACTGCTGTTCTCGTCAATACCTCTCGCGGCCAGGTCATTGACGGGGTGGCTCTGGCCCATGCTCTGCGCAAGCGTCAGATCGCCGGGGCGGCCCTGGACGTATTCGACACCGAGCCCCTGCCGGCCAACCATCTGTTGCGCCGGGTCCCGAACTGCATCCTCACCCCCCACGTGGCCGGCTCGACTCTGGATGCCGCGGCCAGCCGGTTCAACGTCGCCGACGACGTGGTGCGGGTCTTGAAGGGGGAGTCCCCGCGGCACCCGGTCGAGTAGCGGGCGTTGTCTTCACCGCGGAGATCGCGGAGACCGCAGAGGGATATCCGGTAAGAGGTTGTGACTGAGGCGGAGGGGGTTCTGCGTCAAGTGCGCCCGCATGACCCTGGGAGGCAGAAATCTGTGACTGCTCGGTAGTGTTTATGCTCAGCGATCTGGGCGTGCGGTGTGGTGCGTGATCCAGATGAGAGCGCTTCTCGATTGTCTGGGTGAGATCGACACGGAATCCAGGTGATGCTCTGGTTAGGGACCTCTTCCTGACGGTCGCGGCTCTGAGCGCCCACTGATACGGGAACTGCGCTGGACCGCCGGTTTCTGCCCATCTTGACGATGCCACGGCCGCCTCCTATCCTCGTGGTGCTTTGGGGAGGGCGTTGGCCGCATCATCGGCTGCCACTCTACACCTGGGACCGGTCGGACGCCCCGGATCAGTTGACAAGAGCAAGGAGACCATTAAATGGCCGCATTGAAGATTGGCATCAACGGATTTGGGAGGATCGGCAGACTGGTGGCCCGGGCGATGCTGCAGCGCAAGGGCGAATTCGACATCGTGGGGATCAACGACGTCGGGGCCTCGCCGCGGGCCCATGCCCACCTGTTCAAGTACGACTCGGCCCA
>CAZFMS010000077.1:0-14583 GCA_964520125.1 uncultured Planctomycetaceae bacterium | reverse complement strand
GCTCGCCCATGTCCAGCACGAAGATGTCGCCATCCGTGCCCATCACCCCGGCCTGGAGGACGAGTTGAGTAGCCTCGGGGATAGTCATGAAGTACCGAGTCATTTCGGGGTCGGTGATGGTCACCGGGCCGCCGTCGGCGATCTGTCTGGCGAAGATGGGCACCACGCTGCCGCTGGAGCCCAGCACGTTGCCAAAGCGGACGGTCATGAACTTGGTATCCGCCCCCTGGCGGATCTGCTGGACGTACATCTCGGCGGCCCGCTTGGTGCAGCCCATGACGCTGGTCGGGTTCACGGCCTTGTCGGTGGAGATCATCACGAAGCGACGGACCTCGTGCCGGCGGGCGGCGTCGGCGACCACCTTGGTGCCCAGGATGTTGTTCTTGACGGCCTCGCCGATGTTGATCTCCATCATCGGCACGTGCTTGTGGGCGGCGGCGTGAAAGACGACCGCGGGTTTCTCGGCCTCGAAGACCCGCTCGATGCGCTGGCGGTCGCAGATATCGGCGATGTAACAAGTCAGCGGGGTGTCGGGCCAACGGGCGGCCAGCTCGCGGTCGATCTCGAACAGGTTGTTTTCCGCCTGCTCGAGCAGCACCAAACGGGCCGGCCGATAGCGCAGGATCTGGCGACAGATCTCCGAGCCGATCGAGCCTCCCGCCCCGGTCACCAGGACGCGCTGACCGTGGAGGTACTCCTTGATTTTGGACTCATCGAGTTCTACCTGGGCGCGCCCCAGGAGGTCGTCGATGTCCACGTCGCGGATCTGCGAAACCGTGACCCGGCCCTCGATCACCGCCTCCATGGCCGGGATGGTGCGGAAGCGGACGTTCAGGCCCTCGAATTGTTCCACGATCTGACGGAGCCTCTTCTGCGAAACGCGGGGCATGGCCAGCAGCAGTTCTTCGACCTCGAGTCGTTGGCAGATCTTCCGGGCTTCATCGGGATGTCCCAGCACGGGGACCTCGTGGATTCGAGACCCATGTTTCGACTGATCGTCGTCGAGGAATCCGACCACGTCATAGCGGTCCACCGGCATACGCAGGATCTCGCGCAAAAGGGCCTCGCCCGTGTCGCCGGCGCCGACTATCAAGCAGCGCCGGTAGCCGGATGAGGATACCGGGCGAGTCCACTCATGGTAGAAACGGACAAAGATCCGCGACCCGCATATCACCGAAACGGTCATTACCCAATCGAGGACGAACACCGATTGTGGAAACTGGCCGCGACTGGCGATGAAGCCCGCGGTATCGGGATAGACCCAATGATAGACGTACTCTCCTACGAAGAAGAGGGACGCAAAGATGAAGGTGCTGATGTTCGTTGCGACGGCCACCGACCAGACATCACGCATGCCCACGTATCGCCAGGACCCTCGAAAGAGCTTCATCCTGGCGAAGACGGCCATCTTGACGGCCGCCATGACCGGCAGGAGCGGCAGGAAGAGCGGAATGAACCAAAGGCCGAATCTCCTGAAGTTGTAGTACAGACCGAACGCGAAGAAGAAGGCCAGCGAGAACAGGAAGAGGTGCAGGAAGAACGAGATGACGCCGCGGTAACGGAGCATCCCATTCTTGAGCATCGAACGGTTTGTCGGGTCGGAATCTGACATGGCGCGCCGCGGGCTTCCCTATTCTCGACTCGGTAGAAGAATCTCTATTCACCCCCAGCGCCGCCGGCTTGGACGATCAGATCGGCGGTGCTGGTCCTCGTGCAATCCGGGCATCTAGCAAGCCGTGGTCAGCCGAATGCCCCCATTATTCGCCGGCCGCAGCCGCCCGTTTACGTGCCGGGCGGAGGCGCTGCTGCGCCTTCCTTGGCCTCGATCAACAGCTTGCGAAACTTTTCGATCTGCGGTACGGGCTGATCACCGGCACTTCCCGCGGCGATCTCCGCCGCGGCGATAGCGGTACTCAAATCCCCGTTGAGCCAGGCGTAGTAGGCCAGCAAGACCTTCATGAGCGGGGCGTTCGCCCGCGAGTTCACGAAGAGGTTCACCGACTCGACCGTCCGCCTGAATGCCCGCTGCTTTTCCTCGTAGTCGTCACCTTCGTATAACCGTTCGATGAACCGATCCAGCTTCAGGTCTTCCAAGGTCTCGGCCCGTTCCAGGGCTCGCAGGAGAGACAGGAGGGCCCGGTTATGATCTCCCTTATCATACGCGACGAACACGTCGGCGATGAAGGCCCTGGGTCGCTGGCGCTGCAAATCTTTGACCCTCTCGAAGCAGTGTCGGGCCTTGATCAGGTCGCGGTTCCGAAAATACCCGATCCCCAGCTCGAAACACTCGTCCGCCTTCTTGGCCAGCCGGACCGCCGGGTCGGTCTCGTATTTAGTGAACTCCGCCGTCTCGGAAACCGCCGGCGGCAGGATCAGGCTGCTCCGCCATCCGCTGATGTCGCCGCGGTGGCGGCCGGACTTGTCGGGTAAGTAGTCATACCGGCCGATACCAGCCGCCGCCCGACTGCCCAGCAAGGATCGGCTTTGGAGCAGGTTGTGTATGTCGAGGGAATTCCTGATCGGACTGCGCGAGCGAATCGGATCAGCGAGCAGGCCGTGGCGGGCCCTGGTGAGCGGGGAAAGCATCCGCAGCCGATCAGCACGAGTCCGAAAACCCTTATAGCGGTTGGAAGTGTAGGTTCCCAGGCGACTGGCCCGGGGCGGGGAGAGCATGTCCAGCCTGGGCGACCGCGGGCTGACCAGGTTCCGGTAAGACGATCCCGCGGGCTGGGCCTCGGCACGGTGGACCGCCAGCAAAGGAAATGCCACGAGCCCCAGAAACATCATCCCGCGGAGCATCTGCAGGTCTCCAAATGTAACCGCCCAAGTACTTCATGCTATCGGTTGCCCGCTTTGGAATCAACACTATCAATACCTCGCCTCGGGGCCGGTGGCGCCGCCCTGCTCAGTCATGGTATGATATCGAGTCGATCGGAGTCTCCCGCGAATGCCACGCATCTCGCTATTGTCGATCTCTCTGGCGGCCAAGTGTCGCCTCTTGTTCGGCCTGGCCGTGTTGCTCATCATCGCTGCGGCCCTATTCGTGCCCTGGCTGAGGATGCGTGACCTGGTTCATGAGCAGAACATCCGGACCGCGCATTTCATCGGACGCCTGGCCACGGCTCGAAGCGAGCTGGCGGGTGGCAATTGGGCGCCCAAACAGCAGGCCCTGGATCGCTGGTGGCCGGTCGGAGCCGGGCAACACGGGATCCGAAGCCCGGTCCCGAAGCTAATCGCCTTATCGGACCCGTCGGACCCCAAGCCCCCCCAGCACGTCGACGAATACGACCGCCAGGCAATCGAGGCCCTGGTGGACGATCCGGTTGGCACGGAAGCACCACGATTCGTGGACACTATCGGCGGGGACTTGGTATATCGAATCGCCCTGCCGGTCAGATCGGTTGGCGGCAAATACCCCCAGGGCACCTTGCTGGGCATAGTCTCGGTGAAGTATCCCGTGCCTCGTGCCCGGACAGACTTATGGATCAACTTCGGTCTGAGCCTGATGGCCGGTGCACTGGCTGGAATACTTGCCGTCCTGGTCTTCTACTTGATAACCCAAAAACTGATCCTGTCGCCGGTGCGGGATCTGAAAAGGATGGCCGAGAGTGTCTCGCGGGGTGAGCGCAACGTCCGCATTCAAATCGCCACCGGCGATGAGTATGAAGAACTGGCCCGAGCCTTGAACACCATGCTCTCCCACCTCCAGACGACGGAGAACGAGCTTCGCAACATCAACAAGAGCCTGGACACCCGGCTGAGTGAACTGGCCGAGCGCAACGTGGCCCTGCACGAGGCCAACCTGGTCAAGAGTCAATTCCTGGCCAAGGTCAGCCACGAGCTACGCACCCCGATGACCTCCATCATCGGATTCGCGGAACTCCTCCGCGAGTCGGCCAGCACCGAAGGTGGACGAACGTTGCGCTACTCCGAAAACATCATGTCCAGCGGTCGCATGCTGCTGGGCATCATCAACGATCTACTCGACCTGGCCAAGATTGAGGCGGGCAAGATGGATCTCCACCGGGCGGAGGTGGAGATGTCGGAGATGGCCCGGAATCTGATCGATTTCATGCGC
This sequence comes from uncultured Planctomycetaceae bacterium, assembly GCA_964520125.1. GTDB lineage: Bacteria > Planctomycetota > Phycisphaerae > UBA1845 > UTPLA1 > JAFGQA01. The sequence goes on along the minus strand of CAZFMS010000077.1, from coordinate 10,505 downwards.
CCCTTGGCCGACAAGAAGAGCCTGCAGCTGGTCGCCGACATTCCCGCCAACCTGCCCAAGATCGTCTCCGATGCCGGGAGGATTCAACAGATCCTCTATAACCTCCTGTCCAACGCCGTCAAATTCACGCCCGACGGAGGCCTGGTGGAGCTGAAGCTCAACCGTACTGAAGCGAATGGTATAGGTATTACCGTGCGGGATACCGGCATCGGGATTCCCGAGGGACAGTTGTCCCGTATCTTCGAGAAGTTCCGGCAGCTGGACGAATCTATCACCCGTGAACACAGCGGCACCGGCCTGGGCCTGGCGATCAGCAAGGAGTTGGTCACCCTGCTCGGTGGAAGCATCAGGGCCGAGAGCGAACTGGGCAAAGGTTCGCTGTTCACCGTGGTCCTACCACCGGCGGCTCCGAGCAAGAAGGAAGCCCCTCTGGCCCACGACCGTAATACGGAGTGACCCGAACGCCGTTCAGACACGGGTTCTTACCCGAATGCGCCCGACACCACCCCTGGTGGGTGAATGAGCCAGAATGACTACCGAGCAAGAAACATGGAACAGAGCGTAGCGGCCGAAGCGGGTGCGAAACATGGTCGCTGGCGACGGCGATTGACCCTAGCTCTGGCGAGTATCCTGGTGGCCATCTTGCTGGCTGAGTTGTTGGCTCGTCTGCTGGGGCTGGGTCGGCCCGTCTATGCCCCGCGACGATTCGAGCCCACCGGGAGCGTGCCGTTCACCACTCTCGGCGACCAGGTCCCGGTCTATCAGCCGAACACGACCTTCTGGTCCGTGTATGATCCGGCCGGCGATCAACGAGGATACTTCGGCCCTCAGGGTCGAGTGGCCTACCATCTCAATCGGTTCGGCATCCGCGGACCGGATTGCGACGTCCCCAAAGCCCCCGGGTCGTTTCGCGTGGTCTGCCTGGGGGATTCCTTCACCTTCGCCGAGGGCGTGCACTATGACGACTCCTACCCAGCGCGACTCGAGGACCTGCTGGCCCGAAGCGGCCGGGGCGAGCATGTCGAAGTCCTCAACGCCGGCATCCAGGCATACGGCACCAAGGAGGCGGTCGCCTTCTACCTGCTGCGTGGCCGGCAGTTCGATCCGGACGTGGTGACGTTGGGTTTCGTCCTGAACGACGCCACCGACTTCGCCGAGACCGTTCGCCAGAATGACGCCCGGACCCGGGATGTGTCCCTCTCGACCCTGGGGCGGACCTCGCGGCTGTGGGAACATCTGGAACGCGGCCGCAGGGCCCGGCACCTGCAAGAGGAATTCTTCGCCACTATCCGTCGCAGCTTCCGTTCGGCGAAGTGGGACGAATGCCGGGATCTGCTAAAGGGAATGGCCCGGTTGTCCAGCGAGGACGACTTCAGGTTCGTAGTCGTGCTCTTCCCGATCTTCTGGGGGCTTGACGGCGATTACCCGTTCGAGGACTTGCACGCCTTGGTTGCCGGTGCCTGCCGCCAGGCGGGTTGCGAGTTCGTGGATCTCTTGGAGGTCTACCGGGGGTGCCGACCGGAATCACTTTGGGTCCACCCAACAGACCAGCACCCCAACGAGACCGCCCATCGTATGGCCGCCGAGCGGATCGCCGAATACCTCACCAAGTGAATCATGTGAATGACCGGTCGTGTATCAACACCGCGACAGACAGTAGACGAGAACCACGGGACCCCGACAGAGTCTCATACCTACACCAAGGCACGCAAAACGTGCGCCTATCCGATCGAGGGCCCGATATCTTCGCGCTGTTTGGTGACCAGCGACCTGATCACGCCGAGAGAATCTCACCCGGCCTACAATATATAATAGGAGTGCTTCGACGCTGAAGCCCGGCCTTTATCGGCACCTCCTATTACCCACGAGAATCTGGTGTAACAACACTGGGATCGCGGCCGGATCAGGCCAATCGGCGGGGTATAATTAGTAGGGTGTGTACCACCGAGAGGAGCGCAGTGATGGGTTCGCTAGATCTACGAAGAATCCTGGCCGACTGGGACCACGAACCCAACCAGATCACCATCCGCAAGATCACCGGTGATGACGGAACGACCAAGATCCAGATGCGCCTGGACCTCGGGGTCTTGCAAATGGAGGTAACCGGGCGTCCCGACGGCCGGCGGCCTTTCGGCTGTGAATCGCTCCTGGGCAACCACCAGCGGCGAATGAAGGAGCACTCCGACAAGAACGGGACCGAGATGGGCTTCGAGTTGACCCCGGATGAATGCTCCGCCCTGCGGGAAGAAGCCTTGCAGTATTATCACCGCTACCTGGCGGAATTCGTGCTGGAGGATTTTGCCGGCGTGGAGCGAGACACGACGCGGAACCTCCAGGTGTTGGACTTGTGCCGCAATAACGCCCGGGAAGAGTCCGATCGCCTCGTCCTGGAGCAGCATAGGCCGTACCTGGTCATGATGAACATCCGGGCCAAGGCCCACTTGGCGCTTCGCCGAGGAGCCTTCAAGACCGCCCTGGCCAGGGTCAACGCCGGCCTGAGCATAATTCGCGAGATAATGGTCGAGACCGAGCAGGAGGAGGCCTTCGAGGAATTGACCGAGGTCAGCATCCTCCAGTCCCTGGCCCGGGAGATAGCGGCCCGGCTGCCGGAAGACCCGCTGGCCAAGCTCGAAACCCAGTTACAACAGGCCATCGAAGAGGAACGCTACGAGGACGCCGCCGTGTTGCACGACCGGCTGATCAATATGCGTCCCCCGGATCGTGCGGCCCCGGTGCGTAAGCGGAGAGGGTAGCTTAGGCCCCCTATCGATGACCCTGATCAATCGGGTCTTTCGCCCGCGCCAAGCCAGGCGGGGCGGTTTCCCGGACATGGTGCAAGACTCGAGCCCCGGCGGGAGGCAGCCGGGGCTTCTTCTTTGCGCCCGGGACCGAGAAGGAAGGTGGTTGCCTGGTCTTCGTCCGACGGCGACAATGAACGGTTGATGGCGACCGAGCGTATGACTTCTCGATTTCCCGGAGAGGAGAGTATCGATGTCGGACGAAACCACAACCATTTCCGAACTTCGCCGTGCCGTGCAATGCTTCGTCGACGAGCGCGACTGGGGACAGTTTCACAGTCCGAAGAACCTGTCCATGGCTATTGCCATCGAGGCGGCCGAATTGATGGAGATCTTTCAATGGGTCGGTACCGGTGAACGCCCGGGTGCGGAAAGCTCGCCGCAAGAGGTGCAGCATATCCGCGAGGAACTTGCCGACATCCTCTGTTTCGCTTTCTCATTCGCCAATGCCCTGGACATCGACGTGGCATCGGCCGTCAGAGACAAGATCGCCAAGAACGCAAACAAATACCCCGCCGATCGCTTCCGCGGTCGGTTTCGCTGAACAGGGTCTCCCGCCGGCCCGGGGATCTTCCGACGCCGTCGGGCGGCTCACCAATTAGCTCTGCAGGAGGGGTGGTGTTTCGGTGGTTCCCCGGTCAATTGACCAGTGTGCCGACGAAGCCGGCTATATCCGCCCCGTTGAGTAGGCCGTCGCCGGTCAGGTCCGCCCCGTTGATGTCCGAGTCGGGATACTCGATCGGGAAGGCGGTCGGATCAACCAACGCCACGATGAAGGCCCGGATGTCGAGCATATCCAGTTCGCCGTTGCCGTCCACGTCGCCGGGGATGGGCGTATGGGCCGTGGCCGTGAAGATCTCCCAGTCGTTTCCGTCCCAGCCCTGCCAAACGACCATCGTGCCGGAGACCTCGGGATACTGATCCCCCCAGCCGTCGTTGTCGGTGAGCTGGGTCGTGGTGGCGCCGTCGAAGACGAAGACCTCCCAGTCGTTTCCGTCCCAGCCGTGCCAGGCCACCAGGGAACCGGAGACGCGGGGCTCCAAGTCATCAAACGCATTGTCGGTGAGCTGGGTGGCGGACTTGCCGTCGTGCAGCATGATCTCCAAATCGCCGCCGACCGAACGCTGCCAGACAACACGGGAACCGAAGACGCGGGCACCTATGTCGTCATCGGTGTTGTCGGTGAGTTGGGAGACCGTGTCGCCGTCGTAGAGGAAGATCTCCGAGTCTCCATCGTCGTAGGCGTACCAGACGACGGTGGAGCCGGAAACGAAGGGGGCGCGGTCTTCGTAGGCGTTGTCGGTGAGCCGCGTGGTGGTAGCCCCGTCGTAGAAGAAGATCTCCGCATCATCGAAATACCATCCCTGCCAGACCACGTAGAACCCGAAGACCTGGACGGCCCGATCCTCGTAGGTGTTGTCGGTTAGCTGGGCGATGGTGTTGCCGTCGTAGAGGAAGCTCTCGCGATCTTTGCCGTCGTGGCCAAACCAGACCACGCTGGGCCCGCTGATCTGGGGAGCCCACTCGTCGAAGTCGTTGTCCGTGAGCTGGGTCACGGTGCCGTCGTAGAGGAAGACTTCGTTGTCGCTACCGTTCCGGCCCTTCCACACGACGTTCAAACCGGAGACTCGCGGCTCGCGATCGGCGTAGTCGTTATCGGTGAGCTGGATCGTATTCGTGCCGTTGTGGAGCATTATCTCGTAGTCGTTGCCGTCCAGGTGCTCCCAGACGACATTCGAGCCGGACACTTGAGGCGCGCCGTCATAGAAGGTGTTGTCGGTGAGTTGGGTGATCGTCCAGGCCCGGGTCTGCACCTGCCCGACCGCCGCCGGCACCGGACCCCCGGTGGCCAGGCAGAGCAAGGCTATCGCGATACACGGGAGGACCGATCTGTAGGGCACCATCATCATAATGTGCCTCCTTTCGACCGAGCCGCAAGGGCTGTCCGAAGCGCGCCGGGGAACCGCGAGATCTGAACAGCTGGGAGAGAAAGCTAGACCTGAAGCTGAGATGCCCCTCCCGAAGCAGGTCCCCACACCATAATTATGCCCCAAGTCCGGCCGAAAACCAAATAAAAAAACCGAATCATGGACGATTTCAGTTTCGTCGACCTGCCGCAAGGCAGATAAGAGGAAAATGAGATTCTTTAATCCTCAATCTTTCCCCAGTTGTCAAACCCCAATTCACGAGATAGTAAGCCTCTGACCCCTCAAGGGCGATCCTCGGGCAGGCAGGAGAGCTTGCCGCAGGCCGTAGTGATGCAAGTGCCCCCAATCCGGACATGTCGCTCTCCGCTGGCCGCCTCGGTGACCACCACCCGGACGACACCGGCCCGCCCCCCGGCCTTGGCCTGGGCGCAGAAGAAATCAGCCTGACCTCCCTCCAGCGAAACCACGCCGGAGTTGACCAGGTGCAGGCCCAGCGGGCCGTGGACCGATCCGGTAACCGGATCTTCGTCGATCCCCACCGCCGGAGCGAAGAACCGCGACTGCACCGTAGTGGCCGCCGACAGCACATTGGTCGTGGTCACCAGGACGCCGCGGATCCGGTTCTTTCGACAGTACCGGGTCAGCTCGGACATGGGCGGCTCCATCTCCAGCAACGACCTGAGATCACGCACCGCCAGAATAATGTCGTCGTCCTGGGTCCTCAGCGCCGGGATGGCCGGATCGACGGTCTCTTCGGCGAGACCCAGTTGCCGAACCAATGCAGGTACCACCACCGGCGTCTTGCTCGGCGCGCTGTTCGGCATATCCAGCCAGATGGTGTACGGCTCGCTCGGATCCGGGTGCTTCTCGGTGCGGACGGTGAGGATGCCGGCCTGAGATTCGATCGGCAGAATGGTGCCCGGCTCGGCCAGGGCATGGGCGAAGCGGCCCTCCTCGAATAGGGCGTGGGCCCCACCTAGGGTGGCGTGGCCGCAGAACCCGACCTCACTGCCCGGCGTAAACCAACGAAAGCGAACCGCCGCATCGCGGGTGGTCGGCGGCAGGATGAAGGTGGTCTCACTGGCCCCCAACTCGGCGGCGATGGCCTGCATCTGCCCGTCGGTCAGGCCGTCGGCGTGCAGGATCACCCCGGCGACGTTGCCCGAATAAGGTGATCGGGCGAAGGCATCGACCAGTCGGTATTCGAGGTCATCGGTCATGGCTTGGCGAAACCGGGTACCCTAGGAGTCGTTCAGATCACTTGGCCCGCTCCACAAGTCGGCGGGCTGTCGTCCCACGAGTGCTCTGTCAAGGTTGTTCCCAGGGCTCCGGCGAGCCGGGCCGTCCTCGGCCCGGTTTCTTCCAAACACCCCAGCGGCTCACCCGCCAAATGAAGCACGACAAAGCACTAGTGGCGCAAGGGCAATAGTACGGACTCGCCCGGGTTGACGCTATCTCTCCGCCCCGGTTTCGTGATCGACTGGAAAGTCGGTCCCACAAGCCCCCTGGGCACGCTCGACCCGCCAGGCCCAAACGGCTGCCCCCGTCAGAACGGCCAGCGTTGCCAGGTGCAGGCCGTACCAGTTCGCGGCGTTCCAGGTCAGGGCCACCATGCCGCCGACGGGAAAGAACGCCAGCGCCCCGATCGCCAGCCGACGCCCCGGCCCCGACCCTCCAGGATGTGACCGGGACAGGACGGCTTGCCAGACCACCAGGTAGGCCGGCAGAACCAGGGCCAGATAGTAGTCGCGCATCATCGGCGTTGGCCAGAACATCAGCAGCATCCAAATTACGACTTCGGCTCTCCAGCCCGGGCCGCCGGGGGGGGTGTTGCGGCACCGGGTCGTCGCCAGAGCAAGCGCCCCGATCGCCACCGCCAGGGTGCCCGCCCAGATCAGCCAAACCGTCCGGGCCGACAGGCCGGCGATGCGGTAGCGCGGCACATTCGGGATTTGGTCGCGGCGTAGGCTCCACCTGGTGCCGGGGGTCGGTTGGGGATCGAGCACCAGATACTCGTCGTCCTGGAGGTTGGCCCGAGCCTCTTCGATCGCCTCGGCCGGCGGATTACCTGCCAGGATCAACTGGACACCGGCCTCCGGAGCCGGCCTCAGCCACCGCCCCAGGACGACGGAGTATGAGCAGTTGTGGCCGTGGCGGCGCACCCGGAGCAAAGGGTCTTCGATCATCCGGCTGTTAGAGTACCACCCGACACGCTGCCACCACCCCCGATGTTCTCGAATCGCCCCCGCCGGCCCGAAGAAGATGATCGAGGGGACCACCTGGCAGAGCAACACCGCCAGGAGCACTCCGGCCAGGGCCCGCCATTGTCGGCGAAGCAACAAATACAGAAGAAACACGAAAGGAGTGACCTTGATACACCCGGCCAGCCCCAGCACAAAACCGCCCAGACATTGCCGCCGATGCATCAACAGGGTCAAACCCGCGACACAAAGGAGCAGAACCAGGATCGTCAACTGATTGGCTTGCAAGACATGTTGGAAATGACCGACCATCAGCAGGGCCGGCCAGACCAACGCACCGCCGACGGATACTCGCGGCCGGTCGAACCACCAGCGGCGGAGAATCAACCATGATCCGATCGTCGCCAGGGCGTTGAGGGCTACGAAGGCGATCAGGCCGAAGGGCTCGGGGGTCCAGACCGTAAACGGCCACAGGGCGAAGAAGGCCGTCGGCAGATATCCGAACATCGAGGTTTCCGGCGGGATGGCCCGGTCCTGCCACACCTGGCGGGACTCGTGGGAAAACGCCCGCCAGTCCGGGTCCGGCTTGGGTTTCATCCCCCGATGGAGCCCCCCCACGATGCCGCTGACCAGCACCAGGAGGACAATCGTCCAGGCCCCGCGGACTACCGCCGGCCTTCGATACAACGGGGCGTTCGATGAATCCACCCGAAGGCTCCAGACCACCCGGCGCCGGCGTCCGGGCCGCCAAGGTCGCCGCTTGGGCTATACCGGTTGCACATTTCTACGGAGAAAACGTCAAGCCGATCTGGCGGCTGTAACCTCTCCCGGTGCTTCGACACGTTGTTTCTCGCACCGCGGCGGGGCGAGTCCTGAATGGTTCAGAATATACCGAACTTGGCCCGCGCCGAACACCGGACTCTGCACCGACGCACGCCCGTGCGGCGCCCACCATAAGCAGTTCGCGAGGTGGTTCGATCGTCTCGACGGGCCCACTCATGATTCATGTTCGAAGGTGTACGGTCAGTCGGCGACCGTGTTGCCGGTAACATCGACCGACTCAGCAGCGTCGGGCGGTGGCCGCCAGTATGTCCCCCGATCTTCGAGATGTATCCGGTCCGGAGCGGCGCGATGACCATTCTCGGAGCCAGGCCACCGTCTCGTCCAACGTCGCCGGAGGGTCTTCCCGCAGCGCCGCCCAAGGCTTGCGGCGGCCCCGCGCCGCCCAGAATCGGTTTATCCGCTCGGCCACTGATGCGGGCAATCTGCGGATCAGGGCCTGCGGTTCGGGCCGCTCCGCCCAGGATTCGCAGCAGCAGGGTGTGTAGCTGCCGGTCCGAATTCCACCAAACCCGCACCACTCCAACAGCCCGGTCAGCGAATCGGCGTCAAACAGATTGAGCGGGGCGCGGCTCAGGCCGACCCAGTGCCCCCGGCCCCAGCGCCGCCAGGTGCTGCCCCAGTTCGGCGTATCGATACAAACGACGCCCCCGGGGGCCAAGAGTCGATGAATGTCCCCCAACAACTCGGCCGGCTCCCGCACCTTCTCGATGATGCCCCCCAAGAAGACCAGGTCAAACGGCGGCAAGGCGTCGCGATGGCGACCCAGCGACCCGGCCCGAAAGTCCAGGCCAAACCGCACCGCCGCCTCACCCACCGCCGCAGGCGAGTGATCCAGCCCCACAACCCGCCAGCCGCACCGCTCGGCCACCGCCGAAAAATGGCCCAACCCGCAGCCCAAGTCCAGAAGTCGCCGATATCGACTCGTCTCCCAACGAGCTGCATGAACCGCGTAACGCTGGGCCGCACGGGCCCACCGGCTCGTTTCCTCCTCGGCGAAGAGATCATGGTCCTCGCTGTCCATAACCGCCACCGGCCCGGCGGCCCCTGATCTGTGCTGTTGGACCAGCCCGCACTCCAAGCAGCGCAAAAGGTCGAATGGTCTCCGGCCGGGATCGCCGCGCAGCACGGGCCGGCGCCGGGCCTGCCGCAGCCCGCAGGCCGCGCAGCAGATTGAGCCAGCCTCCTGCTCATGGCCTGACACGATCACCCTCGCACTGACAACAACAGACATCTCAATATGAAGTATCGACCAAAGACCAGGTCTCCAGCCGTCGAAATTACTCCGTGGGGCCTTTGACCAGCCTCGCCGGACATCCTACGGTACCAGCCAAACGTCCGGACCGGGGCCGGGAGGCTACCGGTCACAACCGGAGGATATCTGACGTGTCCGCGAAATACCTCGACACCCTCAAGGAAGTCGTCAATCTGCCCACCGCCCCGTTCGCCGAAGGCCACGTGATCGCCTACCTCCGGGCCCTCGTCGCCCGGCACCCCGAGCTGCGGCTAAAAGCCGACAGATTCGGCAACCTCCTGGTCAAGTACACCCCGAAGACCACCAGGAGGCCCCCGGCCGGAAGACGACCCCTCCTCTTCGCCGCCCATATGGACCATCCCGGCTTCATCGCCGGCCGGATGATCGCCCCCCACCGCCTCCAGGCCGAGTGGCACGGCGGCGTCAAACCGTCCTTTTTCAAGAACGGGAAAATCAGATTCCGCGCCGACGGCCGCTGGATCCCCGCCACCATCGAGAAAGTCATTCCCCAGAAGCGAAAGAAGGGTGATCGCCGACCCGCCGGTGACCTGCCGCCGGAGGCCGTCGTGGCCAAAGTCAGCAAGCCCGTGCCCCCCGGCAGCCTGGGGATGTGGCACCTTCCGGATGCCGTGATCCGCGGTCACCGCCTCCACGCCCGCGTAACCGACGATCTCAGCGGCCTGGCTGCCATCGTCTGCACGCTCGAGGCCATCTGCCGGCGGCGGGTGCAGGCCCCTTGCTACGCCTTCTTCACCCGCGCCGAGGAGGTCGGCTTCGCCGGGGCCCTCGCCGCGGTGGACGGCCGGACCGTGCCCCGCGGGGCCATCGTCGTGGCGGTGGAGAACAGCTCGGTCATCCCCGGCGTGAACCTGGGCCGCGGGCCGGTCCTACGCGTCGGTGACAAGATGTCCGTGTTCACCCCGGCGGCGACCGCCTACTGCCAGGCCGTCGCCGACGAGTTGGCCGGCAAAGACAAGACCTTCCTCTACCAGCGCAAACTCATGGACGGCGGCTCGTGCGAATCCACCGCCTATTGCCACTGGGGCTACGACGCTACCGGCATCTGCCTGGCCCTGGCCAACTACCACAACATGGACACCACCCGCCGCAAGATCGCCCCCGAGTCGATCGACGTCCGCGACTATCTGAACCTGGTCAAATGGTTCATCGCCCTGGCCCAGAGCCCGGCCCGCTTCAAGTTCACAGACCCCAACCCCGGCCTGGCCAAACGCCTGACCGGTCTCCTCAAACAACACCGCCGCCGACTGGTGACCACAGCCATGTGCTAAAACAGTTCTCGCATCAGTGGTTGATCAGAGCCGCGACCGTCAGGGAACGCTGAGCGTTTGGCATGTTCAGAGCCGCGACCGTCAGGGAGCGGTGCCGCATCCGATCAGAGCGGGTGCCCCGCCCCTTGTGGGCGGCGCTGGGTGCCACTGGCGGCTTGCCCCACTACTGTCCGGTTAACTTGGGTCCTCTCGCT
>CAZFMS010000076.1:0-14689 GCA_964520125.1 uncultured Planctomycetaceae bacterium | reverse complement strand
GTGTACCGGGTCGGTCGCCGGGGCCCCGGCGATACCCTCCGGGCTCGCTGACTTGCTCACCCGGTTGGCGATCTCCGAAACCTCCAGTTCCGGGTCCACCTCGACGGCAATCCGCTTGAGCTGTCCCTCCGCCTCCAATGCCTTAATGAAAGTCTGCAGATCTGAAAACGCCAACGCATCGCTCCCTGGGCCCGGTCTCGGCCCACACCGGGACTCCCCCAGCTACCCCCCATTTATAGCAGCAAGCCCCGGCGTCCGCACGCCCGTCCTTCGCAGACCGGTACCGTCACTGGGATCGCCCGTGCCGCCCTGCCGTCGCCGGGCCGGGACCTTGCCAGCACGAGGCGGCCGAACTATCATGCCGCTCTGGAGCCGGCAGCGGCATGCCTGACGCCGCCCCCAGACCAGCCAAAGGAGTTTTGAGTGCCCACCAATCCCAAACAGCGAAACGGCCAGCGAGTCTTCACCTCGGAATCCGTCAGCATGGGACACCCGGACAAGGTGGCCGACCAGATTTCGGATACCGTCGTCGATGTCCTCATCGCCAAGGACCCGCATGCTCGGGTGGCCTGCGAGACCCTGGTCACCACCGGCCTGGTGGTGGTCGCCGGCGAGGTCGCCCTGCACAACAAGCAGGCCGAACTGGCCCTGAACAGCATCGAGCAGGATGTGCGCCAGACCATCAAGGACATCGGCTACACCGATCCCGCCTGTCGCTTCGACTTCCAGAGCTGCGCCGTCGTCCGCACCATCCACAGCCAGTCCGCCGACATCAGCCAGGGCGTCACCGCCACCGGGAAAAAGGCCCAGGGTGCTGGCGATCAGGGCCTCATGTTCGGCTACGCCTGCCGCGAAACCAAGGCCCTGATGCCCCTGACGATTCATCTTTCCCATCGATTGGTCGAGCGTCTGGCCAACCTCCGCCGCGACGGAACCATCAAATGGCTCCGGCCCGACAGCAAGAGCCAAGTCACGGTCGAGTACGACGGCCTGACCCCCAAACGTCTCCGGGCAGTGGTCATCTCCACCCAGCACGACCCCCGACCCGATCTCCTCGACCGTCGGGGAAACGTCAACGGCAAATTCAGGAAGACCATCGTGGACCAGGTGATTCGCCCGGTGGTCAAGGCGGAGTGCCCCGATCTGTGGAACAAGAACATCACGTTCCACATCAACCCCACCGGCCGATTCGTAATCGGCGGCCCCCACGGAGACACCGGCCTGACCGGCCGCAAGATCATCGTGGATAGCTACGGCGGCCACGGCGCCCACGGAGGCGGGGCCTTCAGCGGAAAGGACCCCTCCAAGGTGGACCGCTCGGCAACCTACATGGCCCGCCACATCGCCAAGAACATCGTGGCGGCCGGTCTCGCCGAGACCTGTGAGATCCAACTGGCCTACGCCATCGGAGTTGCCGAGCCGGTCAGCATCCTGGTAAACACCGAAGGCACGGCCCGGATCTCGGAACTCACCCTCGAGAAAATGGTCCGAGACCACTTCCCGCTCACCCCGGCCGAGATCATCGATTACCTGAACCTCAGGCGCCCGATCTATCGGGAGACTGCGGCCCACGGCCATTTCGGCCGCAGCGGGCCCGGCTTCACCTGGGAGAAAACCAACGTCGCCAAAGACCTGCGCAAAGCAGCGGCCGGTCGCCGGTAGCCACCGACCAGAGGCTAAAAACGCAGCAGCATCCCGGTGATGATCCCTTCGAAGACCATCTTTCTGTCCACATAGGCTTGAGTGTCCCAGATGATCCGCCGAGGGCGTATCTCCACGGCCCGACCGATGAACAGGATTTGGGCCGGCGGGATCACCGAGTCACGGAACTTGGCCTTGTCGATGCCTCCGAATCCCACGAAGCCCTCCGCCTGGGGCTGGATGAAGTGGGAAGCGAAGGCCGCCAACTGGGCGGCGCACTCCACCATCAGGACTCCCGGGAAGATCGGCCTTCCCGGAAGGTGCCCTCGACACCACCACTCATCGGGCCGAACGTCGCGATACCCCGCCACCGTCCCCGCGTCGACCTCCAGATGAACGATACCATCCAGTTGAGCGAATTCGTGTCTCTGCGGCAACGTCTCGTAGATCTGCTCCCGCGGGTGGAGAATTCGCTCGCAGTCCAGTTCGTCCAGATTCAGAATCGCGACCGGTGGCATGGCGGGTCCCTGCGCGGATGCAAATAGATGGTACGAACTCTCCGACCGGCCCAAGCCCACCCTGGCGACCCCCCATGGGCCCGACCGATAATCGGGATGGCCACGAACCTGTTGAACGATCACCGAGGTCAACGGACCGAGGATCGGCTAATCCTCAGTCGATCGCACCTCGAGAATCTTCTTGCGGACATCCTGAGCGGAGTTCTTCACATCCTGCATGATCTTGCGAACCCGCGTTCCAGCGGCCTTGTTGCCTCCTTCCGCCTTGGCCACGTCATCAGCGGCTGCTTCCACGAGTTGCTTGAGGTTTTCGTAATCCTCCATCTGTGTGTCTCCTAAATCTGCCGTCAAACGCAATTTCTCGACCAGAGCCGTAGGGATCTCGGCCGGTCTACCTGCCGGCCGAGGCGGCAGTCTAGCAGACGCTCGGGCTGATATCAAACCCGGAATCGCTGATTCTGGCCGAAAAATGAGGCTCGTGACCAATCCCAAAGTCCGGGGCAACAAGGCCTTGTCACCGATCCCGCTGCCGACTATACTGCGGCGTTCAGTCGCTTGACGTGTACAGACCGACCCCCGGCAGCGAAAGGTCCCATCCGTGCATTATCCTCATCGCCTCAGCATACGTAAGCGGCTCCGCAAGCAGGGCTTTCGAGCCCGTATGCGGACGGCATCCGGCCGCAAGCTCATCGCGCGTAAACGCCGTAGGGGCCGAACGATAAACGTATAGGCGATCGCCCACGTCTTCTGTTAGGCCGGGCCGCCGGTCCGGACTCTCACCTACAGCCTCGGGGGGTCGATGGGGCCGGGCAGGGGCCACTCACCAAACAAGGACATGATATCCGAGGTCCCGATCGGACGCGGAACCACGTAAAGCTCGCCATAGGTATAACCGCACGCCGCCCCCTCGGCTCCAGCCACCGAGACCATATAGTGCCGCAGCCTCGCGAAGCGCTCCGGCGGAAACTGCGACTTGTAGCAGGCCACCGCGGCGACCTTCTGGTCGATCGTGTCGGAGATGTCGACGACGAACTGAGACTGGAAATGAGCCGCCTCCGCCGCCCGGGGTATCGGCCGATACACCAGATGATCCACCCGATGTGGCTCCGTGCCTCCGAACCGGTCATCCCAGCGGGTCAGTTGGGAGTAGAAACGCGTCGCCTCGGTCAGGAGCTGGGCCTGGTAGTGGTCCGGCGAAGCCGCCACCGTCCGTCCAGCGATGCCCACCAGCACCCGGGGCCGATAGCGCCGCACGACCGCGGCCAGCGCGTAGCGGGCCTCCGGGCCATCCATCAGCACCCGGTTGGGCAAGCCCACCATCTCACAAACCGTAGCCCCCAGGACCTCTGCCGCCGCAGCCATCTCCTTGGCCCGGGTCTCCGGCGAGCCCAGAGGGGTCGGCTCACCGTCGGTCATGTGGACCACGCCGACCCGGTAGCCCTGCTTGGCCAGCTTGGCGACGGTCCCCCCACAGCCGATTTCTATGTCGTCCGGGTGGGGCGCGGTAAAGAGGATGTCCAACTGATCTGTACCTTCTGCCATGCGCATACCTCACGTTGCGACCCGGACCACACCTGTCCCCCTGAGCAGCCCCTCCTTGATCTCTCCGGGGGCGGCACCAGTTAGCCATCGCTGCTGAACCACCAACCGGCCCGGCCGGGCAGCGACCTCCGCAAGCCAAGAGAGCGACACTCGCCTCCACGGGCCCAGGTGGGGGCAACTCGGGGATTGGATCATAGGCCCGGTCCGGCACCCCAACAAGCGGGCCGTCGAGCAGGGCCTCGACCGGACCCGTCGACGGATCCACCCGAATCCTCTCGTACCCTCCGGGCCACGACCACAATTCGTGTCCGTCCGATGGCCCGACTACAATCGCCCCATGCTACAGGGCAGAGTCACTCGTGGGACACTCACCGCGATCGCCCGGCGGGCCCAGACCCTGCAGGAGGCCGGAGCGGTGGCTACTACCCAGTGGTCGTTCACCCAAATCTGCCAACACGTCGCCCTGTCTATCGAGGCAACGTTGATTAACTCGGCGATCACCATCGGGGAGGAGATCGACTCCCCGCCGATTCGGCGATGCGGCGGGCCGCGCCGATGGCTCTTGCGACGCATCATCCTGACGTTTGCCTACATCCCCGGTGGCGTCGCCGTGCCGCAGGGGGCCGAGCCCGACGAGCAGGCCGACATGGATGCCGAACTCACCCACCTGGAATCGGCGGCCCGGGCTTTTGAGGCCGCGACCCTCGAAAAGGATAGGATCTGGCCTGGGCAGCGCTTCATGGGGCCTCTGACCGCTGCCCAGTGGCGCAGATTCCACCACGTGCACGCTGCTCACCATTTTGCCCATCTGGGGGTCCGTTCCAGGCCGTCCCCGTAATCGCGATCGAGAACTGCGCGGCATTTCGGCGCGCGGAGATCCTGCGGACCATCCTCACGCCGGCGGATCGAGGCCTCGACGAGTCCACAGCAGGGCACGTCGGCGCCGCGCCTAGTCGGTGGCTGCCGGTCGATGCGGCGGATAAGATGCAACCATGAAGAAGGTCACCATCTACACCGACGGGGCCTGCCAGGGCAATCCGGGACCCGGCGGATGGGCGGCCATTCTCGTTCACGGCCAGACACGCCGGGAGATCTCCGGCTCCTGCCCGGCAACCACCAACAACCGCATGGAACTCACCGCCGCCCTTGAAGCACTTCGCACCCTGAAGGAGCCTTGCGAGGTAGACCTCTATACCGACTCCATGTACCTCCGGCAGGCCATGACCAGTTGGCTGGCCAACTGGAAAGCCCACGGCTGGCGGCGGGGCAAAAAGCCCGTCAAGAACATTGATCTCTGGAAGACCCTCGATGCCCAGGCGAGCCGACACGAGGTCCGCTGGCATTGGATCAGAGGGCACAACCTGCACCCCGAGAACGAACGTTGCGACAGCCTGGCCGTCCAGGCGATCGGCGAGCTGCGGGATTAGCGTGCCGGCCACCCACCGACACGCTCGCGGGATGTCCGCCGATCACAGAGCACCGGTCCCTCCCGGCCAACATCACCTGCCAACGCACCTCCCGCGGCCTCCGGCAACGCCGCCGCGCGACCACGACCATCGCTTCCGAGGTGATGGCCGTACCACGACACTTGGCACGGCTGCCCCACCGTTCGCGCTCGATTCCGTGAGGAGGATGCCTTCGCCGCGGGCCCCGGCAGTTGTACTCCAGGGGGAACTCCAATAGGATCAAGCCATGAGGAAGGACCGTCGGATCGACAATCTCACGTCGCCCGACAGCGGCCCAGGTCGACCAGGCCGGTGCCCCTGGTTGCACGGTTTCATGATGCCGGCAGGTGTCCTGTTGGCCGTGTCCTGCGGTTGCGTCAGCCCGGATCCGGCGGCTATCCAGTCCGCGGCCCCCAACCAACGGATCCTGGGGATTTTCGCCGCCGCGACGGCGGGGGATGCCCGGGCCGTGCCCCTGCTGGTCGACAGGCTCGAGGACGAGGACGAAGCCGTCCGCTTCTACGCCATCATCGCCCTGGACCGCTTCACCGGGCAGCGATTCGATTACGATTATGCCAAGTCGGCCAGTGAGCGGGCCCGGTCGGTAGCTCGCTGGCGTCGCTTCGTCCGAGAGGGCGCCCACCTCGGCCCGGGACGGACCAAGGACCCTGAAACGGCCGACCGAGCCTCGCCGGCACGCCCCGCCATCACCCGGAGGGCAGAGCCATGACCGACCAGAACACGGTCGAGCTGTCCATCACCAGTGCAACGCAGAGCCTGCCCGTGGTGCGCAGCGCCGTCGAGCAGATGGCCGCCGAGCGGGGCTTTGACGATGCCGACGCCCACGGACTGGTCCTGGCCATCGACGAAGCCCTGGCCAATGTCATCAAGCACGGCTACCAAGGCCGGCCCGACCAGCCGATCGCCATTACCCTCACTCCGGTGACCTCGAAGGACCACCGGCCGGGCATCGCCGTCGAGGTCCGCGACAAGGGTCGCCAGGTCGACCCCAAGACCATCCGGGGCCGAAAGCTGGACGATATCCGGCCGGGGGGCCTGGGGGTACATATCATCAAGACAGTCATGGACGAATGCGACTATAGCTGTCCGCCGGAGGGCGGCATGGCCCTACGGATGGTGAAATACGTCTCCCGAGTCAACAACCAGCCCGCGGCCGGGCGTACTCCGGAAGACAAACGGGCCGGGAAAGGTTAGACTGGATGAGTCGGTTCGATGATACGCCGCATCTTCTGGCCAACCACGCGGCTTGTAGATCCCGAATGGACGTTTAAGGCCGCCTCGAGAGCCATCAAGCAATGACCGCCGAGCCAAACAGCCTGATCAAGGAAATCCGCCAGACGGGCGACACCACGGTGGTGGTCCTCAGTGGCGACGTGGACCTCCACCAATCACCGGACCTGCACGCCAGGCTCGTGGAGGTCGCCGTGGAACGGCCCAAGAGGCTGATGCTCAACCTCACGGAAGTCCACTACATGGACTCATCCGGCGTGGGGACTCTGGTCGAAGTCTTCCGCCGGGTCAGTGCTTACCAGGGCAAACTCATTCTCTTCGGCCTCAACAGCCGCGTACGCAGCGTGTTCGAGATCACCAAGCTGGACAGGTTCTTCACCATATGCGAGACCGAGGACCAGGCAGCCCAGGCATGAGGCCGGAGGCCTCCTTCACCATCGGACCGTGCCTGGCCCGAGCCCGGAGCCCTCTCGCAGACCGGAAACCGATGACCGACGACCGTCCGTCTCCTGGCATCCCAATCCGATGAGCGAAAGCCCCGCCCCACCCAACTCGCCCGAGCGGTCCATCGCGATCAAGGTGATCGAGGGCATCGGCGAGGCCACCACCAGACAACTGCGTTCGGTGGCCAGGTTCTTGGAGTTCCTGGGCGGAACCATCTACCTCTTCAGCGACGCCCTGACCTGGATCTACCGGACCGTGATCCGGCGAGAAGCTAGGCTGGGCCGCGACAGCCTGTTCGCCCAGATGGTCCGCGTGGGGGTGAAGAGCATCCCCATCGTCGCCCTGGTGCAGGTCTTCATCGGCATCATCCTGGCCCTGCAGATGGCCCCCACGCTGCGGGATTACGGCCAGATCCAGCGCGTCGCCGATATCGTGGCCATCGCCATCTTCCGGGAGATGGGGCCCCTCCTCTCGGGTATCGTCCTCTCCGGCTTCGCCGGGGCGAGCATCGCCGCCGAGCTGGGGGCCATGGTGGAAGGCGAAGAGATCAAGGCCCTCAAGGCCATCGCTCTGAACCCCATCCGCTACCTGGTCGTCCCCCGGTTTCTGGCCACCGTGGTCATGCTGATCCTGCTCACCGTGATCGCCGACATCGTCGGAGTCTTCGGCGGCTTCCTGACCAGCACCGTGATCTTGAACATCGATGCCAGCCAATACCTGAGCTACACCCGCGAGGCCCTCACCAGCATGGACTTCATCAGCGGCCTGGTAAAGGCCGCCGTATTCGGGGTGATGATCTCGATCATCGCCTGTTACGAAGGACTCCACGTCAGCGGCGGGGCAGAAGGGGTCGGCCGGGCCACTACCAACACGGTGGTCAAGTGCATCGTGGCCTTGATCTCCGCCGACGTCCTCTTCACCGCAGTCTTCTACGCCTTCGGAATCTGATCGCCGGGACCATCGTCGCCAGGTTGCGGGCCGGCCGGCCGGGCCTGATGGGCCGGGATCAGGTCGGCCAGCAGCATGAATAAGGGGGGCGCCGAGCGAAAATACTCCAGCGACAGCGCTTACCCCAACTGACCGGCCTGCTTGGCGAAGAGACCGTCCTCGACCAATTGGAGCATCCTAAGAATGAATGTGGCACAGGCGTCTCGCCTGTGTCCTCCCCGCCGAGACGGCGGTGCCACAAGAACCGGGAGCGACCGGCCTGGACTCGTCGCTACACTCAATCGTAAAATGCTATAGTTGAAAACACCGCTGTCGGTGCCCAGGCGATGCTCCGGCCAAAACAGGCCCCCCGAGAAGATGACGCAAGACAAGAGCAGGCCGAAGATGTATCGGCGCCGTGACAGGACGCGAGTGAGGCCGTCGACCTCGCTGAGTGAGGTCATCGCGAAGCGGATGACAGCCGATCGACCGAAGGTGCCCGAACCCTTCCCCGCCGTCAACCAGCGCTCGCCCGCAGGCCGCGCCGGATGATCGCCGATCGTCGAACCTCCCATCGGGGCCACGTCAGGCCCACCCCATTCCCCCCCACTCGTTTTGCCCGCGTCCTAGCGGGTGTGCGATCCCTTTAGATCAAGCAACCAACTCGGCGGCCTCGTCCTTGAACCGCCGACGAAGACGGGTGATTACGTCCTTGTGGATCTGGCTCACGCGGGATTCGGAGAGATCGAGCACCAGGCCGATCTCCGCCATGGTCAACCCCTCGGTGTAGTACAGCACCAGGACCAGGCGTTCCTCGCGGTTGAGCCCGCGGGTGATGAATTCGGTGAGCATCTGTCGAGAGACACGTTGCGACGGATCAACGGCCCGGGCGTCACCGATGTCCCAGCCCCCCGGCGAGCCGCGGTGAAAGCCGTCCTCGTCGTTCTGCACCGCGGAGAGATGAACCTCGTGTCCCAGCCGGGACAGCCTGGACAACTCCGAAAACCGCTCCTGGGTGATACCCATCTTCTCGGCGATTTCCGCTTCGGTCGGCGGATGCCCCAGACTCGAATCGAGCATCTCCTTGTTCAGCGTCCGCTGCTTCTCGAAGCTCCGGACCGTACGCGATTGACCGTCCAGGGCTCGCAACCAGTCCATCACCGCCCCGTGAATGCGTTGCTGGCAGAAGGTCTCGAACTTGGCCTTGTGACAGGGGTCGTACGCCTCCACGGCCTCCATCAGGCCGTCATAACCGGCCGAGCAGATTTCGTCATAGCTGATCTGGGCGGGCAGCTTCTGGGCCAGACGAGCGGCTTGCATATGGACCAGGGGGCGGTAGTGTTCAACGAGCTTGTTGCGGATTCTGATGGGCCGCTTCTTCAGATAATCCTTCCATAGTATATCCACGTCGCACCGGGAAGACTTCATGCCGAACACTCCTTTGTTCGCATCGGGCTCGAGACGTCCCATCGCCGACGAGCCCCGGACCGTCGACCACCGACCAGTGTGACTTGTGGCTAATTAGCAGATTCGAGTTCGGCTTCCTTGCCGATTAAAGAGGCGAGGAAAAAGTACAAACCTCCCTGTTCCTGTTGCGGCTTTTTAAGCCTACAGGATAACCGCCGGCTTGGCCAGCAGAATCTCTGTAGTTTCTCAGATTTTTCTTCCGACCCGACGGGCGGCCGCCCGCGCTTCGACATCGGCGGGTTTATCTCATTCTTCCTCCTCGCCCTCAAAGTTGCTCTTCAAGAAGACAATCCCCACCGTGCCGATTGGGGCGGCCTTCCCGTTCGGGCGTGGTCCCATTCTCTTCCTGACCTACAGGAATAGGCGCAGCAATTGCGCCGCCAACCGTGATTGATAGGGGATCGCGGCAGCGCCGCGGCCAGGCCGGCTACGACCTCGCCAGCAGGGCCACCACCAGTACTAGGATCACGATGAATTGCAGAATCAACCCCAAGATCATCGGCGTTAGGTAGCCCGGTCTCGGCAACGGAGGCAGAGGCTGCGGTCCGTCCTGTTGCTCGATGAAGTCGTCCTCGCTCTCCACCCCCCCGGCCAGGTCCTGGAGCAGTTTGTCGTCGTACCCGGCCCGAGCCTGTAGCGGCGCCTGCCCCCCCTGGACCAGTTCCAAGTCGGACAGCAGATCCCCGGTGGATTGATACCTCTTGTGGCGATCCTTGGCCATGCTCCGCTCTACCACCTCCGCCAAGCCCGTCGAAATCGCCTTGTTGAGGTGATCCGGCGGGATCAGCACCTCCTTGAGGTGCTTGTGCATGATCGCGGCCGGATTGGGACCCTCAAAGGGGACCCTCCCGGTAACCATGTGATAAATCGTCGCTCCCAGGGAGTAGATGTCCGCCCGAAAGTCTACGTCCACCACCCCGCGGATCTGCTCCGGAGAGATGTAATACGGCGTGCCATAGGCGCGGCCCTTCTCTTCGGCGGCCTTCTCCGCGTCACCCGCTTCCCGGGCCAGCCCCATATCCGCCAACTTGGCGGTTCCGTCCTTGGTGATCATGATGTTCTTCGGCTTGACATCCCGGTGAATCAGGCCGCGGGCGTGGGCGTGTTCCAGGGCCCTGGCGATCTGGATGGCGATGTTCAGCGCCCGCTCCTCCGAGTAGCGGCGGAGCCTGGCCACCTCATCGTAGACCGTCTCGCCGTCGACGTACTCCATGACGAAGTAGTGGTAGCCGCCGTATTCCCCGACGTCGATCGCCTGCACGATGTTGTTGTGACTCAGCTTAGCCGCCGCCCGCCCTTCCTTCTCGAACCGCTCCACGAATGAAGGATCTTCGCTCAGCCGCTTGGGCAGGATCTTGATAGCCACGATCCGGTCCAAGGAAAGCTGCCGGGCCTTGTAGACACTGGCCATGGCCCCGGCACCGATCTTCTGCAGAATCTGAAAACCCGGGATCTGCTGCAGCGAATGCGAGGCGCTGTCCTCCGCCGGGTTGGCCATCCGACGGAGCTGGCTCTTGGTCACCACCCCGGCCCTGATCAGGAGTTCGGCCAGCTTGATCTGCCGGCCGGCGGCCCGAAGCTCCTTCTGCTTCGCCAGACAGGCCTGCACCTCCGGAGCGCTGGCCAACTTGGCATCTACCACACTCCGACTGACGTAGCTGTCAGACGCCAGGTTCGTTCGGTTATGTGCTCCTAGGTCATCTGCGGCCATATTGCCGGCTCCCACATCCACGAACCTTGGAAAGCCAAGACGCTCCCGCCAGCCGAGGAGATGCACCGCTGTAGAGACCGATCATCAGCAACCGCCGGCGTCCTCGCAAGCCACCAGCGACAACCTCATCAATGGACTGCCCGGACGGACAAACACCACGGGAGTCCTGCACTTCTCCATCCTGCCCACCCAAGGGGCGTCGGCATTCAGTCAATCGAGCGTCCAGCGTTGAACCGGTGCTGAATTGTGCAGTCAGGAGGCTCTCGATCATGCCGCTTCGCCTGAATCTCTTGCGAAACCGTCTCGAAAATGGGGCATCGACAGCATCCTCTCGGATCCCATCTACCCGAAGCAGGCCGCGCCGGCGTAGTGGTTCGACTTCGTGGACGCAGCCTGTCTCTTTGAGGCCCTCTGCCATTCTTACTCTATGTGGCAAAAGGGGTTAAATCAAACTACCCCTGGCCCCGACCGCCCCCATCGGGGCGATTCCGGCGGCCCAGGTGGACGATTCCGGCGACCAGACGGCCTCCTTTTCGGACACTCCCCTGCAACAGAGCGCCCACCGCGAAGGCCTCCATCTGAATGCGGACCCCAGGGGCAGATGCCCTCTCGCCTGGTCGGTCGACCAGCCAAACAAACCGGCACCGAGTTCTAGGGCCCCCGAGCCACGGCCTCGCGGAGGGCCTTCAGGGCCTGATCAATGCCGTCTTCGGGTATGTCCAAATGGGTTACGGCCCGGAGTTTGGTCGGCCACATCAGGGGGCTGAAACGCACCCCGCCGTCGGCCACGCGCTGCAACAGATCAGCCCGGGAGACACCCGTGCCGCCAATGTCGAATACGACGATGTTGGTCTCGACGGCAGCCAAGTCCACCTCAATGCCTTTGATTTCGACCAGCCCCCGAGCCAGCATCATCGCCTTGGCATGATCCTCGATGAGGCGCTCGACGTGGTTGTCCAAGGCGTACACCCCGGCGGCGGCAATGATCCCCGCCTGCCGCATGGCCCCGCCGAACAGATGCTTGTATCGCCAGGCCTGGGCGATGAAGTCCGCGGACCCGGCCAGGACCGCGCCCACCGGGCAGCCGAGTCCCTTGCTGAGATCGATCCAGCAGGAATCGAAGAAGCGGCAGTAATCCGCGGCCAGCGTGCCGGTGGCCACCACCGCGTTCAGCAGCCGAGCCCCATCCAGGTGCAAGAGCAATCCGTGGCGCCGGGCACAGTCCGCCACCGCCTCGACCGCCTCCAGCGGCCAAATGCGGCCTCCCTTGAGATTGTGGGTGTTTTCCACGCAGACCAGCCTGGTCCTGGGGAAGTGCGGATCGTCCGGACGGATGGCCTGCTCCACCTGCTGAGGGGTAAAGACGCCATTCTCCGTCTCCAGCAGCCGCAGCATGGCTCGGCTGTGCACCGCGGGCCCCCCGCCCTCGAAGTGGGCCGGGTGACAACTGGCCTCGATGATGATCTCGTCGCCCGGCCGACAATGGATGGCATGGGCCGTCAGGTTGCACATCGTGCCCGTGGGCAGGAAGAGGGCGGCTTCCTTGCCGGTCAGCTCCGCGACCATCTCCTGCAGGCGGATGACACTGGGATCCTCGCGTTTCTGCTCGTCGCCGACCTCGGCCTGGGCGATGGCCTGGCGCATGCCCGGCGTGGGCCGGGTCTGGGTGTCACTGGATAGGTCAATTGGAAAGCGATTCATCTCACCATGTCGTTTATCCAAGCGCGACTACTATACTCATGGCAGAGGTAGTTTGCCAGAACCAGACGGTATCGGCTGCCCCGCCGCACCCCGGCCACCAGCATAGGGTTGAGCCGTCCGGGGTGAGATCGGGCCCTGAGGACGCCCGCCGATGCCCGGACTGTCGGCCCATGAGGCAGATCATGGCTAGCGAAGCTGCTCAGGCTGGCCAGGCTTGGATTCGGTGCCCTCGCGGCTATTCCGCGCGAGGTGAATCTTCGTCCGCCGCCGCCAGCGTACCGAAGCCCGGACGGACCCACCTCGTTACGGGACGCTGCCGGCGTGTACTCGCACTGAACACCCATCGTTCGCCGGCCGGAATCGGTCTTTTTCTCCCGGATCGCCGCGTCGAAACGACCGATGACTTATCGCCCACCGGAGCCCGGCAAGGCGACATCTGTGCCCCGAAGTCCCCGTGCCACCGTAGGGGGGCAGGACCATGACTCACTCCCGAAAGACCGAATCCCAGCTCAATGAGGAATTGAAGGGTCTGCGGGCCCGGGTCGCGGAACTGGAAACAGACTACAAGGAACTCGGTGATCTACAGAGTTCGCTGCGCGAGAGCGAGCGCAGGTTCCGCCTCCTGGCGGAAAACGTCCCCGGCGTCATCTACCTGTGCCGAAACGACGAACAGCACAGCGTCCTCTATCTCAACGACACCAGCGAGGAGCTGACCGGTTATCCCAAGGAGGACTTCCTGGAGAACCGACGCAGCCTCGTCGCCCTGTTCCACCCGGATGATGCCCAGGCGGTCATCGAGGACGTCAATCTCGCCGTCGCGGAGAAGCGGCCGTTTCACCTGGTCTACAGAATCAAGCACCGTTCGGGGCACTGGCGCTGGGTGGAGGAGTTCGGAACCGGAGTGTTCGACGAAGACAACCAGGAACTGCTATTCCTGGAGGGCTTTCTCCACGACATCACCGAGCACAAGCAGTTCGAGCAAGAGCAGCTCGGCCGCCTTCGACGAGGCCAGAGGCAGCAGGCCGCCCTGGTCAAGATCGCCACCCACGAAACCGTGGTGGGCGGCGATTTGGAGAAGGCCAGCCGCACGATCACCGAGGTAGCGGTTGAAATTATGGAGACCGAGCGGGTGGGCGTCTGGCTGCTGGACAACGACGGCCGGCAGCTTCACTGCGTAGACCTCTTCGAGCGCACCGCCGGGACCCACGCCAAAGGCGCCGTGCTGGACATGAGCGACTACCCCCGCTACTTCAGCGCCGTAACCGCTGACCGCTCGATCGACGCCTCCGACGCCCGTAGCGACCCGCGAACCAGCGAGTTTGCCGACGCCTATCTCGAGCCGCACGGGATCACCTCCATGCTCGACGCCCCGATCAGGCTGGGGGGCAGCGTCATCGGGATCGTCTGCCACGAGCACGTGGGCCCGCCGCGAGTGTGGCAGCCGGACGAAATCGCCTTCGCCGGCGACGTCGCCGACCAGGTGGCCCAGGCGATCATGAGCAGCGACCGCCGGCGGGCGGAAGAAGAACTGGCCCGCCACCGTGATCGTCTGGAAGTGCTGGTCCGGGAGCGGACCGCCGAGTTGGAGAAATCACACGGCCAACTGCGTCGCTCCGAGCGGCTGGCCTCGGTCGGAACTCTCGCCGCCGGCATCGCCCGGGAAATCGACAACCCCCTCAGCGCGATTCTAATGGACGCCCAATTGGCCCTGCGCTTCCTGGACCAACCCAGCATCAGCCAACAGTCCCTCAAGCACATCTGCGACCAAGCCAAGTGCTGCGCCCGAGTGGTCCGGGAACTCCTCCAGTTCGCCGCCGACCGACCCGCCGAGAGATGGCCGACCAACATCAACGACGTTGTCCTCCGGTCCCGGGAGGCCACCCAATCCGACGCCGAACAGCAGGGCGTGGGCATCGTCCTCGAGTTGGCCGACGACCTGCCCCCGGTCGCCCTCAATCCCGCCGGGATCGAGCTGGTCTTTGTCAACCTAGGCTCTGTCTGAAAACACCGTTTGTTGCCGATATCCCTGTATAGCCACAGGG
>CAZFMS010000075.1:0-14762 GCA_964520125.1 uncultured Planctomycetaceae bacterium | reverse complement strand
GTGAAACACCGGCTTTGGAGTCAGTGCCCCGGTAGTTGGATAGACTCCTGATCGACGCTCGCCGCGAGCCCCCTAACAGAAGCGCCCCGGCATGCTAGAATGGCGGCAAACTGTCGTCAAGAAAGGCGGCTGCCTTGGCTCTTGTAGATGTTGCTCAATCAGTTCGTTGGCCGGAATGGCTGCCGGAGTGGTTGCGGTACTTTCAGCAGTTCGACACGTATTTCATTCTGCTGGTGGCCGCGGCCCTGGTGACGGTGGCGGCTACGCCGGTCTATATCCTGGTGGCCCAGCGGCTGGGTTGGGTCGATCAGCCGACGGGTCGAAAGCGACACCAGCGGACCACCGCGACGATGGGCGGCCTGGTCATCTTCGCCGCGGTCTTCGGCGGGGCGATGGTGGCCGTGCGGCTGGACAACCTGGTCGGGGAGATGCTTCGGGCCAATGCCAGGTATATCTACGGCCTGATGTCCTGCACCGCCTGCATGATCTTGCTGGGGGTGATCGATGATCGGCACACGGTCCGCCCCAAGGTCAAGCTCTTCGTGCAGATCGTCGTGGCCCTGGGGGCGGTGTCGCTCGGGTTTCGGGCCGAGGCGATCACTCTGCCATGGATCGGATCGGTCCCGCTGCCCGACGTCCTCAGCGTGATTCTCTCTTTGCTCTGGATTGTGGGCATCACCAACGCGGTCAACCTCACCGACGGGCTGGACGGCCTGGCGGTGGGCATTTGCCTGTTGGCCTCGGCGGTCAACTGTGTAGTGGCCATCTACCTGGGCAACCATTACATGTCGGTCATGATGGTGTTGCTGGCCGGGGCCCTGCTGGGGTTCCTGCGCTATAACTTTCATCCGGCCCGCGTCTTTCTGGGCGATACGGGTTCGCTGGGACTGGGCATGTACCTGGCTTTGGCCTCGCTGCACTCCGCCCAGAAGGCCCATACGGTGGTCCTGGTTCTCATCCCTCTGTTCGCCCTGGGCTATCCGATCTTCGACACGCTCTTGACGATTGCCCGTCGGATGGCCCGTGGCCAGCCCTTGTTCGCCTCGGACCGGGACCACATCCACCACCGTCTGCTGGATCGGGGTCGGACTCCTTCCCGGGCGGCGGTCCTGATCTACGTGGCCAGCCTGCTCTTGTGCCTGGGCTGTATCGCGGCGATGACGGCGAACGATTTGGCGCTGGGGCTGGGCATCGCCGGGGCCCTGGCCTTGGCCTTGTTTAGCGCCCGGGTGCTGGGCTATCTGGAGTGGGGCGGTTGGACGGCCCGCTGGACCGGCCGGGAGGAGACCAGGCTCCTGCATGCCGCCGCCGAGCTGGCCCGTCTGAGGATCCAGCAGGCCGAGGGGGAGCAGCGTTTGCTCTGGGCCCTGGCGGTCATTGCCCCGGAGATCGCCTGCCGGCGGATTACTCTGGAGTGCGGTGGGCGGATCACCGAATGGGCGGATCCGATGGGCCTCGAGGAGCAGGACGTCAGCGCCGGGCAGGCCTTCGAGATGGCGGCCGGTGCCGAGGTGGTGATCCGCTTCACGATTGACAGTTCCACCGCGTTGGACAGCGAGCGCAGCCAGCTTGTAGAGGAGCTGTGCCAATTGGTGGGCGAGCGGCTGACGCCGGTCGGGGATGTGGATCAGGGCGATGGATAGCGAAATCGGCACGGGTTATTGGCCTGTGCCACAGTGATTGGGCGGTGTCGCTGTCCGGGTTGTTGGAGACTCTCGGCGAGGGTAGTAACAACCAGGCTGGCCCCCGGGCACGGTGATGGTACGGAATGCAGGCCACTCGGCATATTCTCTTCATCAATGAGTTCTTTCACCCGGACATCTGCGCCAGTGCGGTGGTGTTGGGGGATCGGTTGCCGCGGGTCGTTGGGCTGCGGCCGGATTGGCGAGTCACGGTCATTGCCGGCAACCGGTCGTGGGATGATCCGTCGGTGGTCTATCCGGCGGCGGAGGAATACCGTGGGGTGGGTATCGTCCGGGTGAGTCGGCCGGCGGTCAGTCGGGTGAATCTGGTCACGCGGGCCCTGGGCTTTGCCGCTTTTCAGCGTCGGGCGATCAGGGCGGCGCGGGGCATGGAGGGCGTCGATCTGGTCGTGGGCACCACCGCTCCGCCGCTGGGGGCCCATATTGCCGGAAAGGTCGCCAGGCTGCACGGCTGTCCTTATGTGTACGTGGTTCTGGATCTGTATCCCGACCTGGCGGCGACGCTGGGTCGGATCACCGAGGGCGGCCTGGTCTGTCGGCGGTGGCATAACCGTGACACCAGCGCCATGCGGGATGCGGCGGCGGTGGTTTCCATTGCCGAGCGGATGACCGAGCGGATCGCCAAGACGCGGCACCTGCCGGGGGTCAGGCTGCGGACCATCCATGATGGTTTTGATCCGGCCAGGGTGGCACCGGTCGATGGGGGGGATTTCGAGTCGAGGTATAACCCCGAGGGCAGGTTCGTCGTGCAATACGCCGGCAACATGGGCCTGTCGCACCCGTTCGACACCATCCTCGCCGCGGCCCGCATGCTGGGCGATGAATCGGGCATCCTCTTTCAGTTCATCGGCGACGGTCCGCAGCGCCGGGGCATCCAGGCGAGCCTGCCGCCGAACGCTCGACTGATCGACTACCAGCCCGCCGGCCGGCTGGGCCAGATTCTTGGTGCCGCGGACGTGTGCCTGATCTCCCAGCATCAGGAGATGTTTGACAAGGGCCTACCCTACAAGATCTACGCCACCCTGGCCGCGGGGAAGGCCTCGATCTTCGTGGGCAACGGCAAGTCGGAGATCGCCGACTGGTTGGAGAAGAGCGGCGCCGGCCGGCAGGTCGACCAGGGCGAGGTCGAGAAACTCGCCGGCCTGCTTGGTGATCTCGCGTCCGATCGGACGCGGACCGACCAGATGGGCCGGGCGGCCCGAGCGTTGTTCGACGAGCGGTTTAATTCCCAACGGGCGGCGGAGCGGTGGGTAGAGCTTATCGAGGAGGTGATTCCTGCTGGGGGTTGAGGGTTTCAGGTGGGCCGGATAGGCCGCCGCCGGCCACGTTGCGGTACATCTCTATGTACTTCGGGATCAGCACTTTCCAGTCGAAGCGTTGGTGGACCAGCTCGAGGCTGCTGCGGCCCATGGTGGTCAGGGCCTCATCACTCAGGGCCACCAGGCCCCGCAGGGCGGTGGCGATGTCCGCCCGGGTAGAGGGTACGACCCGTCCGGCGTTTGCTGATTCGACCTCGGGCATGTTGCAGGCGGTGGAGATCAGGGCCGGCAGCCCGCAGGCCAGGGCTTCGATGATGGAGTTGCTCAATCCCTCGCTCATGCTGGGCTGCAAGAGGAGCGTGGCTCGGCTGAGGCAGGCGAGGACGTCCTGGCGCTGGAGCATGCCGGTGAAGGTCACCCGGCCGGAGAGCCCCTTGCGGGTGACGGCGGCCTGCAGCGGTTTGAGCAGGCCCACTTCATCCGGCCCGGCGACGACCAGGTGCCAGTCGTCGGTCGCGGCCAGCACGTCGAAGCAGGCCTGCATGGCCTGCACGATGCCCTTTTGGGGGTGGATCCGCCCCAACATCAGTATCCATTTGCGGTCGGCCATCTCGGGGAAGCGGGCCAGCAGGTTATCCGCCGAGGGCAGGTCGACGAACTTCTCGGCGTGGACGCCGTTGGCAATCACGGTGATCCGATCGTTGAAGCCCAGGGCCCGGATGGGTTGGGCCTCGCCTTCGGCCAGGGCGTGCAGACAGGCCGCCCGGCGCAGGTTGCGGTGTTCGAAGAGCCATCCGGCCGGCCGCTTCTTCCACCAGCTTCGGCGCCAGGCCCAGGGCATCATCATGCTGCGTGGGGACATGATGTAGGGTCGGCCGGCCTTGCGGGCCGCCTTACCGGTCGCCTGATTCTGGGCGGTCCACAGGCCGTGCAGATGTACTACGTCGGCCTCCTGGACCAACGACGGGATTCGCCTGGCAAACTCCGACGAGCGCCCCAGCCGAGATCCGGGGATGGGGCAGAAGCGCAGCACCTCCACGCCGGGGACATCCGGGGCGGTTCCGAATCGACCGCCTTGCAGGGTGGCGATCCGGCAGGACTGCCCTGCGGCGTTCAATTCCGCGGCCAGGGCCGGCAGCACGCGGGCGATCCCGCCCCAGGACGGATCGAGCGATTGGACTACGTGCAGGATGGTCATGCCGCACATTCCTCGAGGTCGATGGGGCGTTGAGTCGGTTGGCAGGTCATGTCCGGTCCTTCCAGGCCAGGCCGTCTCCGATCATTGTTCAGGCGAGTGTGGCATGATAGCCCGTTCGTCGGTTCATTGTGCGGGCACTGGCGGACAAGCCGCCGGCGGCACCCAGCGGACGCCGGCGATCCCGGCGTGCAGCGGGACCAGTGGCACTCAGGCTGTTCAGACATTTGTCAATCCCACTTAGTGGGGGTCCACGCTTTCTAATCCCTGATCCCCAATCCCCAATCTCCAATCGTCAATCGTCAATCGTCAACTGTCAATCGTCAATCGCCTTGGCCCACGACGATGGGGCCTCTATCATCACGCCGGTATGTGCGGCATAGCGGGATACATTCGTAACGGCGGCCTCCTGGAGCCTTCGGTTCTCGAGCGGATGCTCGAGAAGATCAGCCACCGTGGGCCTGACGGCGAGGGCACCTGGACGGAGCCGGCCAAGGGGCTGGCCTTGGCCCATTCGCGGTTGAAGATTCTGGACCTCAGCGAGGCCGCCCGTCAGCCGATGCGATCTGACGACGGCTCAGTTGCCCTGGTCTACAACGGCGAGATCTACAACTTCCGGGAGCTGCGCGACGAGCTGCGGGCTGCCGGGGCGTCCTTCAAGTCCACGGGCGATACCGAAGTCCTGCTGGAGCTGTGCCGCCGCGACCCGGAGTTGTCCTTTCTTCCCCGGCTCAACGGCATGTTTGCCTTGGCCGTCTGGCACGCCCCGACGAGGACGTTGTCCTTGGTCCGCGACCGGACCGGGGTCAAGCCGCTGCTGTACGCCCCGCTGGTCGGCGGGGGTTTGGCCTTTGCCTCGGAGATGGCCGCCGTTCGACCGCCGATTGCCGAGTTGAGCATCGATCCTCAGGCGGTGATGGAGTTGCTGACGTTGGGTTTCATCGCCGCCCCGCGGACGATCTTCGCCCAGGTCCGCAAGCTCCGGCCCGGCCACCTGGTGCGGTTCGGCGAGGGCAGCCTTGATGTTCAGAAGTGGTCCTCTGATCCGGGCAGGCCCGGTCCTGGGAATGGCCGTTCGCCATGCCCGACCGATGATCGCCAACCGTCGAGTCTGCCTGAGGCCTGTCACCTGCTCCGCGAGACGTTCGCCGACGCGGTCCGACTTCGCTTGGTGGCCGACGTTCCGGTGGGCGTGTTCTTGTCGGGGGGGATCGACTCGGCCATCGTCACTGCCGCGGCCGCCAAGGTGGCGGGCGATCGGGTCAAGACTTTTTCAGTTAGCTTTCCGGACAATCCCTTCTACGACGAGAGCAAGTATGCCCGGGCCGTTGCCGAGATGCACGGTACGGATCACACGGTCCTGCCGCTTTCGCTGGACGAGGTGCGCGACATCATCCCGGCGGTCCAGTCCCAGCTGGGTGAGCCCTTTGCGGACAGCTCGGCGCTGCCGACCTACCTGCTCAGTCGCCTTACGCGGGGGCACGTGACTGTCGCCCTGAGCGGTGACGGGGCCGACGAACTATTTGCCGGGTACAACCGCTATGCCGCTTTGCGGGTGAACGAGATGTTCGGCTGGCTGGCCAAGACTCCGCTTTACCGCCCGTTGCGATCCCTCATCGAACGCCTGCCGGTCAAACGTGAACGGGCGATTGGGGGAGTCATCAGCCAGCTCAAGCGGGCCATTCGCTCGATAGACGGCCGGCGGCCGCATCGCTATGCCAATTGGATGCGGACTTCGGACGATCGCACCTTTGCCCGGCTGCTGCAGGAGCCCGGTCGATGCGGTCCGGTCATTGAAGAGATCGTGCACCTGCTGTGGGACTACCGCGGCACGCCGAAGGATGAAGACGACCTGAATCTCCACCTGCTCACGGAATGGCAGCTCTCCCTGCCCGACGACATGCTGACCAAGGTGGACCTCATGTCCATGGCCCACGGGCTCGAGGTCCGTTCCCCCTTTCTGGACTACCGGGTGGCGGACCTGGTGTTTCCCCTGGATTGGCGATGGAAGCTCTCGGGCTGGAAGAAGAAGTACATGTTGATCGAAGCCTATCGGGATGACCTGCCGGCGCTGCTTCACAATCGGCCCAAGCAGGGGTTCGAAGTGCCGGTCGGCCCCTGGCTCCGCGGGCCGCTCAACTCGATGGCCCGGGATCTGATCGCCAACGACGATTGCTTCTTCGGCACGGTGCTCAGCCGGGAAGGCGCTCTGCGGGTCCTGGAGGAGCATACGACCGGCCGGGCGGACCACAACTACTGCCTCTGGGCCCTTCTCTCACTGTTGGCCTGGCAGCAGCAGCACGCCCCGGGCATCGGCATCGATCTGCAATGACCTCGGGTCATGAGGCCGTTCCACCGGCGGGTCGGGCGGTTTCTGGACGCGCCGGCCGGTCTCGGCGTCCCCTTGGCTGGCGGTCGGAGAGCCGCTAGAATCAGCAGAGCGTTGGTCCGAGGTTTTCGAACATGGGGGAGTTGGAGTGACATCATGGCGGAGCGTCCGGCACGAGTGAAGGTCAAGAACGTGGATGACGTCTCCATCGTCGAGTTCGCCGACCGCAAGATACTTGATGAGCTTTGTATCCTCGAGATACAGGAGGAACTCACCAAGCTGGTGGATTCCCAGACTTCCGGGCATTTGCTCCTTTCGTTCAAGAACGTCGAACACCTCTCCAGCGCGGCCCTGGGTATGCTGATCACCCTGAAGAAGAAGGTGGAGGGCAGCAAGGGCAAGCTGAAGCTCAGCGACATCAACCCCCAGATTTACGAGGTGTTCAAGATCACGCGATTGAACAAGGTTTTCGATATCCATCCCTCGGCGGAGAAGGCCCGAGCAAGCTTCTGACTGTAGGAGTCGCGGTGGCGGGCGGTCGGCCTCCTGATTGATGGGCCGCAAGCAGGGATGGCCGGGCAGACAGGCATGCCGGGTGGGCACCTTCCGTCGAGGTCCCCAGACCAGGCCGACGGGTTCACAGGTCCGTGGTGTTGAAGGAAATCGTCGTCCCAAACGATCTGGCAGCCACCAAGGCGCCCGAGAAGATCATCCTGGAGGAGGCGGCTCGGCTCGGGTACTGCGAGAACGCCGTCTTCGCGGTCAAGCTGGCCCTGGAGGAGGCGATGATCAACGCCTTCCGGCACGGCAACAAGTGCGATCCGACCAAACATATTTTCCTCCGCTATAAGGTTTCCCGAGAACGCATCGAGATCGAGGTCCGCGACGAGGGCGAGGGCTTCGAGCCGGTGCAGGTCCCGGACCCCACGCAGGAGGAGTTTATCGACCGGCCCCACGGCCGGGGCATCATGCTGATGCGGGCTTATGTCGACGAGTTGGAGTTCAGCCCAATCGGCAACATGGTTCGGCTGGTGAAACTGAGGGAATGAAGGCGCCGCCAATCAGCCGGGCCGCACCTCGTATCGTTATCGGTGGTCTGGAGGCCGGTGTGCTCGATCGGGCTATCCCGGCCTCGTTTCTCGGCACATGCAGCACGTCAATCCGGCCTATATGGATGGATCAGGAGGGCCGCGGCGTCCAAATGTTCAGGTCACGGCAAGCGCCGGGGCCGTACGTCAAGTGGGGTAGCACTGGTATCCGATGATTCCCAGGATGGGCGGTCGACGGCCCGAGAACCTTGAACCTTTGCGAGAACGAATCATATAATGAGGTAAGGCCAGCCGAGGGATCTGCTCCAAGCGGACCAGTACATCGATTGATGTTGCCTAGCCTGCCTGAGAAGGCGGTTTTCGGCCGGACAGGCGGGGATTGGCGGGCAGTCGGTTTTCCCGGACAGGTGCCTGGGGATCGGTATTCCTGGACACTATGATGGACCAATCGGCTGACCAGGCGGAGCCGGCTGCCTGAGATCGGCATTCCGAGGCCCCGAGCGGGCCTCGGCCGGGGATAACCAGAATCGGGAGGATCCATGCTCATCAGTGGTACCCTGCGACGTTTAGTAATAGCTTCGACACTCCTCTGGTTGACCCTGGGAGCGGGGTTGGTCTCGGCCTCTCCCCAGGAGCCTCAACTGGCCTCGGCGTCGGCCAAGGAGCTGTGGCGCAAGGGCTCCGACCAGATCCTGGCGGGTGATTTTCTCAACGCGATCTCCACGCTCGAACAGGTCCAGGAGATCGAGCCGGGCCATTCTGAAGTGCTTGCGGTGATCTCCTGGATGCGCAATGCCCAGGCCCTGGCCGACAGTCGCGAGCGGCTTCGCCGCAAGAACTACGAGCACTGGGTGGATGAAGCGACCAAGGCTGCCGAGGAGGCGGCGGGCATCGAGGCGCCCGGTGAGGAGGAAGAAGCCCGGGATGCCAAGGATGCCAAGGATGCCGAGGATGCCAAGGAACCCGAGAAGGACGGTTCAGGCGAGGGCGATAAGGAGGACCGCGAGGAGGACCGCGAGGAGGGCAGCGAAGAGGAGGTCTACAAGTGGGGTGCTGCCCTTCGCTATGCCCAGTTGGCCCTGGCCAACTCCAAGGACGAGGATACATTCCGGGCCCAGTCCTGGCTTGATGGAATCGTAAAGAATGTCCTGGTGGAAATAGAGGGGGCCAAGAGCCTCGGCGAGTGGCGTGACGCCCTGGCCTTGTACGGCATTCTGAAGGACATCCATCCGGACAACTCCGATTACAAGGCGGGCTATGATTTCTGTCGCAAGCGGGCCCACCTCGATTTTGTCTATGGCCCCAAGAGCACTTGGCGGACGGACCTTCGCGGAGTGACCAATGATTCGATCAAGGAGATTCTGCTGCAGGTAGACGACAAGTATTACGAGAATGTCGATCTCCGAGTGCTTTGTCTGAGCGGCCTGGAGCAGCTGCTCATCCTGGCCCGGGCGGGCTCGCTGGAGGAGACGTTTCCCCAGCTTGGCGATGAGGACCTGGTAGGGCATTTTGTCGGGAGGCTGGAGGGTCGGATCAAGGAGATGCGGCGGGAGACGGGCAAGTTCCGGATCCACCAGGTTCTGAGGATGTTCAATAAGGTACTGGACGCCAACGAAGACAGTCTGGAGCTTCCCGTGCAGGTGCTGGTTGATGAGTTCGTGGCCGGCATGTTGGAGTCCCTCGACGAATTCACCGCGGTGATCTGGCCGGCGGAGGTCGACGAATTCAACAAGCACACCCGCGGCGAGTTCGTGGGCGTGGGGATTCAGATTACCAAGCCGGAAGGGAGGCCGGTTCGGGTCGAGTCGCCGCTGGCGGATTCGCCGGCTTATCAAGCGGGCATCAAGCCGGGCGACCTGATCACCGAGGTGGACGGGAAGAGTACGCTGGAGATCACCATCATGCAGGCCGTGCGGATGATCACCGGCGAGCCGGGGACCGAGGTGGAGCTGACCATCATGGACCCGACGACCGAGGAGTCGCGGCCGGTTCGGCTGGAACGCAGCAAGATCAAGATCCACACGGTTGGCGGGTACCAGCGCGATC
This sequence comes from uncultured Planctomycetaceae bacterium, assembly GCA_964520125.1. Lineage (GTDB taxonomy): Bacteria > Planctomycetota > Phycisphaerae > UBA1845 > UTPLA1 > JAFGQA01. Next base: position 5,181 of record CAZFMS010000075.1, on the reverse strand, counting down.
AGGGCAAGACTACCGGCTGGGACTACATGATCGACCCGGGCAACAAGATCGGCTACGTTCGGGTGGACGGGTTCATGGACAAGACGGTGAGTGATTTGGAGGCCGCCCTGGATCAGTTGGTTTCCGAAGATTGCTCGGGACTCATCCTGGACCTTCGATTCAACCCCGGTGGGCTGCTGACCAGTGCCCGGGACATGTGCGAGCTGTTTCTTCAGGAAGACCAGCCGATCGTCAAGACCAAAGGGAGAGGCCGGTCACAGTCCAGCGAAATCCGATCCCGATCGCGGGGCAGCTATACCGGCCTGCCGCTGATCATCCTGGTCAACGAATACAGTGCCAGCGCCAGTGAGATCGTGGCCGGCAACTTGGCCGGGCTGAAGGAAGCCTGCATCGTCGGTCAGCGCACCTTCGGCAAGGGGAGCGTCCAGCACTTGATACCAATCCTCGGCAACCAGGCCTACCTGAAGCTGACCAGCGCTCACTACTACGTCCAGGACATGGATCTGCTACCCGAGGATCCATGGTATTGCCTGCACAAGATGGAAGACGCCAAGACCTGGGGCATCGAGCCGCATGTAGCAGTCGGGGTCATTCCTCAGGAGCAGTCCAAGATCCTCCGTCTTCGCCGGGAGCGCCACTTGCTGAAGGGCCGGGATCAGGATGAAATTCCCCGGGAAATCCTGGAACGGCGGGCGACGACTCAGCCGGATCCCCACCTGCAGGAGGACGAGGATCCCGAGACGGACCCTCAGATGGTCACGGCTCTGAACTTGATGCGGATAAAGCTCCTCAGTAGCCAGCCCTGGGCCCTGGCCCCGCGGCGCCAGGAGACTCTGTCCCGAGCGAACGTCAAGATCGGGGCAGGTTCGCGAGTGAAAGAGACCGTGCCGCGGTAGGGACGGCCGAGGTGCAGGTCAGGGGTCGAGTTGCACGCTGGCCAGGCCGCTGGTCACGTCGTCGCAGAGTTCGAAGATCTTATCCAGGCCGGTTACCAGGAAGACACCCCATACTTCCGTCTTGATCGCACACAGCCGGAGCTTGCCCAGGGCCGAGGTGTGCATCAGCTTGCGGAGCCTCAGCAGCTTGGCGATGTTGGAGGAGTTGAGAAAGGTGACGTGGGAGAAGTCCAGGACCACGTGACAGCCCTGCCGCTTTTCGACGAGTTCCTGGAGGGCGTTGAGATCGTCGGAAAACTGGGGGTCGTCCTGGAGATCAGCCAGGATGATGCTGTCAGACCAATCCTTGATGGACATGTTGCATTCGGTCCAGTAGCGAAGCCGCGTTTCCTACGACGCTTTACGACGGTATCGAGTGTGGGGGGGGCTGTCAATGGGCGTCGGCGGAATGGGGGAAGCGCAAAAACGGCCGCAACCTGCGGATCGTCTTTTGCCCGATTCCGCTTATCTCAGTCAGGTCGTTGGGGCGGTTGAATACCGGTAGGCCATCGCCACGGATCGTCAGGCGCTGCTCTCGGAAAGTGACCACGCGCCTGGCCAGGGTCTCGCCGATGCCGGGCAGGTGTCCCAACTCGAACCATCGGGCGTGGTTGGGGTCGATGCCGGTTCGGACGCGTGGAACTCCGCCGCTGCCGGCTTCTGCCGGCCAGGCAACCTGTCGAGGGTGGGAAAGCGTCGCCCCCAGACAGCCGGCGGCCATCAGAGCGATGAGGAATAACGTTGCCCGGCAGCGCGAATCCTCCAGATCGTCCTGGTTATCGGTCAGATCGGCGCTTGCTGAGCAGTGTTCTGATTTCCTGCTCATGGTTCGAGTTATATCACAGATCGGACCGCACCGCGCCGCCCGGCAGAGGGCCAACCACGCCCTGGCAATCCCAGTGGAAACTGCTTTGACGGGTGAAAAGCAGGCCCAGGGCGAAAGAGCGTGGTTTCTATGGGACATTCACCGCCTCAGACGCCGGTGAGACTAGTAGGCCTGGAACGGTGCCCCGCTCTTTCCCGTTATAATCTTCTCCGGCGGTTCTGCCGGCCAACCTGGGTCCCGGCGGCGGGTCTATAGGTAGTGGTTGGCGGTGTAAGCCTGTTCACGATGGATTGTATCCGTTGTGCTGGAGTGGCGCTGACAACGGGTGCTATTTGGCGTCCCGAGATCATAGACTGCCCGATTCCCGGGGGTCCGCAGTACTGGCTGGACTGGGTTACGCGATGTCGTTTCTGCGCTCAATGACCAAGGCCGAGAACGCGGTCGGGAGGGCTGGTGATGCCGGGCCCCGGGCCGACGACAGCGTCGTCGCCGAGGCCCGCTCGAGGAGTGACCTCTCTGTCCAGCCCGCGCCGCGATCCGCCGCCGGTGCGTCGCGGCGTCGCCGTCTGAAGGTCGTCATCGCGCTGGCCGCCGCGGTGCTGCTGATGGTCGCCGTGGGCCACGACAGTTGGTGGTCCGGGGATGTCTTCTCTTTGGTTTCCATGCTGCGCTGGGCGTTCTGGGTCATGGCCATCAGCTATGGGGCGGTGATGTATGCCGCACTGGCCTGGCGGGTCGTTCTCTGGCGACGGTACCGCCCCATGCCCTCGGTGGAGGATGGGCGGTTGCCACAGGTCACGGTCGTCATTCCGGCGTTCAACGAGGGGCCGTTGGTCAGGCAGGCCATCCTCTCGGTGGCCGCCAGCGATTACCCGGCCGATCTCTTGGAGATCATCGTCGTTGACGACGGCAGCACGGATGACACCTGGCCGCACATCCTCACCGCCGCTCGTCAGGCCCGGGGCCGAGTCCCGGTCACGACTCTGCGCCAGCCGACCAACTTGGGTAAGCGGCGGGCCCTCCACGCCGGGTTCTCCCGGGCCCGCGGCGATGTGTTTGTGACCATGGACTCGGACAGCATATTGGACCGAGATTCCCTGCGAAACGCCGTGTCCCCGCTGGTTCGTGATCCGGCGATCGGTTGCGTGGCGGGCTGCGTGCAGGTGCTCAATCCCCGGCAGAGCCTGATGACCCGCTTCCTGAAGTGCACGTTCAGCCTCTCGTTCAAGTTCGTTCGGGCGTACCAGAACGAGTTTCGCGGGGTGTTCTGCACCCCGGGTGCCTTGAGCGCCTACCGCGCCGCCGCGGTCCGCAAAGTCGCCGACGAGTGGCTGGCCCAACGATTTCTGGGCCGGACCTGCGTTACCGGCGAGGACCGGGCCCTGACCAACCTCTTCCTCCAGGAGGGTTGGTTGACGGCCTATCAGGGCAACGCCGTGGTTTGGTGCAAGATGCCCCATACCTACGACGGCCTGACCAAGATGTTTCTCCGCTGGGCCCGCAGCAACATCCGCGAGACCATCTTCCTGCTGCGTTTCATGTTCAGCAGGTTTCGCACCAGGCATTTGCAGACATTCCGGTTGAACATGATTCTGGTGATCTTGTCGCTGGTCGTGCCGCAGGTGTTGATTGTCAACAGCCTGGCCCTGCTGGCCGGCGGGGATGTCGATCTGCTCGGCCGCCTCGGGGTGGTTCTCCTCTGCGCGGTGACCGCCTCGATCATCTACTTCCGCAATGAGCGGGACGGCGGCTGGGTGTGGTTGTTCCTCTACTGGTTCTTTTGGGTGGCATGCCTGTCGTGGATACTGCCCTACGCGGCCTTGACCCTGGGCAACACCGGCTGGCTGACGCGTCAGTCACCCGAGCGGGCCGCACCTCGAGATGGCGGCCGCCCGGGGGGAGATCCACTCTCGGCGCTCTGCAATCAGGCCGCCGCTTGAACACCCACCCCAACCCGTGTTAGGCTATGGTCGGCAGGCGGTCGTTGATCGCCGCGATGGGCCGAGCCTTTGTCGGGAGCAGAATGGTGGCTAAAGATCAAGACCCGTTCGAGTCGCGTTTTGAACGCCGGCGTCAAGAGCAGGAACGTCGCCGGAAGGGCCTGCCCGGGGCGGACGAGGCCCCCCTGCCGCCGCCTGCCGAGACCATCAGGAAGCACGAGACCGAGCCGAGCCGCAACGAACCCTGCCCCTGTGGCAGCGGGAAGAAATACAAGCAGTGCTGCTTGAAGAAAGACGGTTGAGCGCCGCCGGCGGGCCTCATTGGGCCGGTTGCCGAGCTGATCGTTGCCGGGCGCGGGCCGGCCCCGGCGGGCGGATCGCCGAATCTTCGATTGTCATTGCCTGGGCGGCGAATATGATGCCTCCATGCCGCCGCTGCTCCTCGATTTGCTCTACCTGATCCTGGCGATTCTGTATCTCCCGCAGTTGTTGTACCAGATGATCGTCCGCCAGAAGAACCGCCGGGGTTGGGGCGAGCGTTTCGGGTTCATCCGGCGGCGGGTCGGTCGCCGACCGGGCATTTGGATTCACGCCGTTTCCTTGGGGGAGGTCAACTCCACGCGCAGCCTGGTAGCCGAGATCGAGAAACGCCTGCCGGCCTACGACATCGTAATCTCGGCCACCACGGACACGGGATATGCCGCGGCCTGTCGGCACTACCATCCCAAGCAGGTCTTTCGTTATCCGCTCGATTTCTCCTTCGCGGTCGGTCGGACCCTGGATCGGATCCGCCCCGACGCCATCGTCTTGCTGGAACTCGAGGTGTGGCCCAATCTGGTGACCCTGGCCGATCGGCGCGGCATTCCGGTAGGCATCGCCAACGGCCGCATTACCGAAGAGCGCTCCATGCGGCGTTTTCGCCGGCCGATCGTCCGCCGTCTGGCACGACGGATGTTTTCCAGTCTGGCATGGACGGCGGCCCAAGATGAAACCTACGCCGGGCGATTCCAGGAGCTGGGCGCACCAGGGGACCGGGTCTTGGTCACCGGTAGCATGAAGTACGACACTGCGGTGATCGCCGATACGGTTTCCGGCCAGGAGCAGCTGGCCGAATCCCTGGGCATCGACCGGGCCAAGCCGCTCTTCGTCGCCGGCTCCACCGGTCCCGGCGAGGAGGAGCTGTTGTTGGAGGCCTACCTGCAAATGCGGGACGGCCATCCCGATCTGCAACTGGCCATCATCCCGCGTAAGCCGGAGCGTTTTGAGGAAGTGGCCCGGCTGATCGAGGCCCGAGGTTTCCAGTGCCGACGCCGCAGTCGATGCCCTGATCGGCCCGGCTTGGGCACCGGGGGGGCTGCCGAGCAGGACGCGGGGTCGGTTCCGACCGTCGTTCTGGGCGACAGCATGGGCGAGTTGCGAAAGTTCTACGCGTTGGCCGACGTGGTCTTCGTCGGTCGCTCACTGGTGCCGATGGGCGGCT
>CAZFMS010000074.1:0-14767 GCA_964520125.1 uncultured Planctomycetaceae bacterium | reverse complement strand
CGGCCGGTCTCCGGGTCCTCGACGATGATGTTGGTGCCGATGATGTCGGCGGGCATCAGGTCCGGGGTGAACTGGATGCGGGAGAACTCCAGCCTCAGGGCCTGGGCCATGGAGCGGATCAGGTAGGTCTTGCCCAGCCCGGGGACGCCCTCCAGCAAGGCGTGTCCGCCGGTGAAGAGGCAGGTCAACACGCCGTCGATGATCTCCGGGTGTCCGACGATGGCCTTGCCGATCTCGGCGCGGACGGCGCTAAACTTGGCGCGGAACTCCTCGGTGGCCTTCTGGATCGCAGGATCGACATTGGTGGGCATTTATGTGCTCCGTGGGCCGGGCCTCAGCGGTGGGCCCATGATATCAGAAACCGGTGCTCAGGGCTTGTCCTGGTCGCGCTGTTGTTGAGCGCGTTTCTTGGCCTTGAGGAGCCGGGAGGTGGTGGGCTCCTGGGGGGCTTCCTTCTTCTGGGGGGCGGCCTTGGGGGGGACCGGGCCGGCCTGGGGGCCGCCGAGGGTCTCGGCCAGATCGGCAGCGGGCTGGTCGAGCTTGGCGTCGGCCTCGAACTTGGTCGAGGCGGCGGGCCCTACGATGGTGGGCGCGGGGGCCGCCTTGATGGCATCGCCGACGTCGTCGAGGCCACTGGTGCGGCCTTCGGCGGTCTTTTGCGCCCGGACCTTGTCCCGCACGGTCTTCAAGTCGGCCAGAGTCGCCTCGACCCGTCGGCCCGCGCCGAAGCGGCCGGCCAGGCTGCCGATGTAGGCGCGGGTGGCGGCCAGGACCTTGATCGGATCGATGGCAATGCGGCGAAAGGCCACGTCCAGGAGGAAGACGAAGACGGCGAGCTTTAGCAGTGTGTCCCAGATCGGCGTGCGCGAAATGGTGGGGGCGAGGTTGTGGGCGAAGACCGCCTCGCTGTCGGCCTGGGGTTCGAGGACCCGGCCGCCGGTCTGGTCGGCGACCTGACGGAGCAGGGCGTCGTTGACTACCAGGTCCTTGAACTCGGGAGAATATGCCTGGGTGATGCCGGTGCGAATGACCACGGGCTCGCCGTCGCGGACGTCGGCGGTTTGGATGTTGACCAGAAAGGTGCCCATCTGGCCGACCTTGAAGGTGGCTTCGTATCTCCCGGGGCCGGTCTGGATGACCGGGAGATTCTGGGCGGTGCCGTCGGGGCTGACCACCCGGCCGACAAACTGGCGCAAGCCGGCCGGGCCGTGTTGCTCCTCCATGCTCTCGATGATGATGCGGCCCTGGTCGCCCTCTACGAAGGTGGAGACGTCGAAGTCGGCGGCGGAGCCCTGCTGCATGGACCAGCGGACGGCCTGGGCCCAGAGCTTGCTGAAGCCGGGCCAGGCGGGCCAATCGCTGCCCCAGTGTTTCCATCGTCCGCTGGTAAAGGCGACGGTCCGGCCGAAGCCGCAGCGCCAATGGGCCAGCAGCGGATCGCCGCGTTTGGTGACCAGGGGCATTTCGACGTCGGCGACCTTCCGCGGGGTGGTGACGATGTAGCCTTTGAGCTGAGGGAAGTCTTCGCTGATGCCCACCATGATGTCGGAGAGATGGGGGCGGAGGCGCGGGGTGAAGATCTCGTCGCGGATGAGCGGGCGGCGGACCACCTTGGCCTCCTTGACGAAGATCTTGGGAAGCTGCTTCTCATCCCCGGGCTTGTTCAGCATATAGTGGCGGCCCTTGGTGACCTTGGCGATCCGGCTCATGGTCTGGGCGCCGAAACCGGGATGGGGAAACACGGAGACCGTGGAGCAGGTGATCTTGTGGCCGACCAGCTTGTTGAGTAGGCCGTTGGAGGGCCCGGAGGCGTCACCGTCGGAGATGATGATCATGTGTCGCTGGGCGGCGTCCTTGCAGGCTATCAGGCCTTCGTAGGCCAGCTGCATGGAGGATTGGAAATCGGGCATATCGCCTTGTCGCATCTTGCGGATCTGCCGGGTGATGCCATCCTTGTCGGAAGCCAGTTGCATCTTGACTTCCCAGCCGGTGCCGGCGAAGCCCCAGCCGACGACGCCGAAGTAGTCCAGCCGGCTGATGGTCTTCAGGGCGGCCAGGGCCACGTCGATGCCCCACTTGTTGCCCTGGGGCATCTCGCAGGAGTGCATGACTATGGCCAGGGCCCCGCGGGGGATTTGGCGGACGGCGTCGACGTCGAACCTGATGGGCATGACGTCCTCGACGATGGATCCTTGCCAGCCGCCGGCCCCGAAGCTGTCGTCGCCGCCGATCATCACCAAGCCGCCGCCCAGATCGCGGACGTAGGTGGCCAGGGCCAGCTGCTGCTCGGCGCTGAAGTAGTCGGCGGCCACGTTGGAGAGCACCACGGCGGCGTGATCCTGGATAGCGGCAGTGTCGAGGTTGACGGATTCGGCGGTCTCCCACTGAACGATTATCTCCTCCTGGAGGAGGGCATCGACGAGGAGCTGGTCGTCTTCGCGGTCGCGCTCGGTGCCGATGAAGAGGAGCGTCTGGGGCCCTTCGATGTTAGTGAAGGCCTGGGCCTCGTTGTTCTGGGCGATGGCGTCGGCGGTCCGGTCGTCGGGGATGAACTGGGCCCGAAACTGGTGGGCCCGGGCGGTCTTCACCGGCAGGCGGACGGTGTAGGCGTTTCGACCGGCGGCCAGGACGACCCGTTGTCCGTGGCCCTCGGAGCCGGGGTCCAGGTCGATGAGTTCTTCGTCCTGGCCGACGCGCTGGTAGACGAAAATGGTGCCGGTGGTCCGGCGGTCGCTCTTGAGGATCAGACGCAGGGGGATTTGCTCGTGGAGATTGGCATAGGCCGGGGCCCGGAGTTGCTCGAAGACGACCTCGGCGCCTTGCTGGCGCTGCAGGGGCACAACATCGATGGTGATGTTGTTGGCCCGGGCGGTCTTGGCCTCTTCGAGGAGGTCGCCGACGTTCTGGTTGCCGTCGGAGAGGATCACCACGCGGTTGTTGGTGGAGTCCAGGGCGCAGGCGGCGGCCATGCGGAGGCCCTGGGCGATGTTGGTACGGTCCGGGCGTCGGCCGTCGGCGAAGGGAAGGGGCACGTGCAGGCCACCGTCGGGTCCCGGACGGCTGGGGAGTTGCTCGATGTTGGTCTGGCCGTCGAAGGTGAGCACCGCGGCCCGGTCGTCGGGGGCCATCTTCCGGGTGGTCTGCTGGATGAACGCCTCGGCCGCAGCGCGAAGGTCCGGTGGTACCGAGCGCGACTGGTCAAGCAGGTAGAGCACGTTGAGGTCGTCGTTCTTCTTGACTCGGTGCATGCCGGCCATGGCCAGGACCAACAGCAGGACCACCACCGCCCGGGTGAGCATGCAGAGCCGACTGCGGATGGGTCCCAGACCGGCCAGCGACCGGCGGGCCAGGAGCCACATCAAAACCACCAGCCCGGCAAGCCACAAGTAGGCGGGCTGGTCGAACCGTTCCAGTGAGAAGAAGGTGTCCATTGGAAAAGTCGAAACGTCAAAAAGTCGAAACGTTGAAACGTTGAAACGCTGGGACACTCACTCGGGGTCGTTTTTTTGGGCGCTGGGCCTTTGGGCTACCAGTTTATCATCTGTATGCGATTGTTGTATGAGTCCAGGCAGTAGATTCGGCCGTCGGCGGCCAGGGCCAGGCCCCAGGGTTGTCCGAGTTGGCCCTTTTCCCGGCCCGGCGAGCCCCAAGTGCCGAGGAATCGGCCGTGGCGATCGAACCTGACGATGCGATTGTTGCCCCGATCGGCGACCAGGAGGGTGCCGGACCGCTCCAGGGCCAGGCCGAAGGGATACTTCAAGCTGGTCGGTCCCTGGCCGGCCGAACCGAAGGCTGAGAGGAAGTTGCCGTCTCGGTCGTAATGGCAAATCCGGTGATTGCAGGCGTCGGCTACCCACAGGCGGTCATCTTCATCGATGACGATGGTCTGGGGTCGCTGGACCGCGGCTTCACCGGAGGATCGGTCGGCAAAGCTGAACAGGTATTGCCGGTCGGGCGAGAACTTGCTGATGCGGTCGTTCTCGCCGTACTCGCCGACATAGATGTAGCCCTGGCTATCGAGGGCCACCGTGGTGGGGAGCATGAATTGGCCGGGGCCTTGGCCGTGCTGGCCGAAGCGGAATAACTCGCGGCCGTCCCGATCGAAGACCAGGACCCGGAAGTAGTGGGTGTCGGGGACCCAGACCCGGTTGTGGCGATCCACGTAGATGCCGGTGGGCTTGCCGTTTTGGTATTCGGCCATGCGCCATTGGAGTTGGTAGTCGCCGGCGGGGCTGAAGCGTTGGATGCGGGCGCTCTTGTCCACGACGAAGACGCAGCCGTCAACCGGCGAGACGGCAATGCCGCGGGGGTAGCTGAACTCGCCGCCACCCAGCCCGGGGCTGCCGATTATCGTGTCCACGGCGCCAACGTCAGGATCTGCGCGGCGGCAGGCGGGCTGCCAGGCCAGGGCGGCGAGCAGGAGGATGATAGCTTTTGGAATTGTGGAGCACACCGAGGAAAAGTCAAAACGTCGAAACGTCAAAACGTCAAAACGTCCGCCGGTCGAAACGTCCAGCCCGCGGGTCTTCGGAAGAGCGACTATGAGTCGGGCCACGCTCATGGTGCGCTGGACTCATCGGTATCCGTGGTGCGTTCTTTCGCGCCGGCAGCCCCGGTAGCTTCTTCGGTCTCGCCGGATCCGGCGGCCTCATCGCCCTTGCCGGATTCGGTTTCTCGGTCGGACTTGCCGGGCTCCCGGGCTCCCTCACTCTTGCCGGCCGGTCGAAAGTTGTCACCGAGCCGATCGAAGTAGCTCTTGACGCCCTTGCGATAAACGCGGGGGATTCGATCCTTGTTGAGGGCGTCGGTAGCGTCGATCTCGGCCGCGGCGGCGGAGTCATGGAACTCGACGTCGGAGCTGCCCTTGAGCTGTCTGCCCTTGACGAACTGCTGCCCGATGATGGCCCCGCCCTTACGGGTCTTGACCTTGGTCTTGCGGTTGACGGTTTCGGTCTTGACACTATCGTCGCGTGCTTGGACGCCACCGGCGCCCCCAGGGCTACCCTGTCACCTCCCCGTGCCGTTGCACCAGGGACAGGGAGAGCCATCGGCCCGGAAGCCGGAGCCGCTGCACTGCTTGCACTTTCCGCGGTTCGGGGATTCGCCCTCGTTCAGGTCGTCGCGCAGGTCGTCCATCTGGGCCATCTGGGCATCCAGCTCGTTCATGGCCTGCTCGAGTTGCTCCATCTCGTTGAGCATTTCGCCGGCCTTGCCCAATTCGCTCTGGGCGGCCTGGGTGTTTCCTTGCTCCAGCTTTGAGGCGGCCGAGGCCATCTTCTTGCCCAAGCTCCGGCATTGCTTGCTGGCTTTCTTTCGCTGCTTGATCTTCTCCAGCATCTTCTTGATCTGCTCCTCAGACATGCCCTGGTCCTTGAGCCGCTGGGCCAATTGCTTGGCCATCTTCTCGAGTTGCTTCGGGTCTTTCTTGGACAAGGCCTCCAGGACCCGCTTCGCCTCGGCCGGGGAGAGGCCGGCATTCTGCAGCTCCCGGCTGCTCTGCTTGTCCTGGGCGGCCTTCTCCAGCTTCTTGGCCATCTCGTTGAGCTGCTTGCGCAGCTTCTGAGCGGTCTGGGGGTCTATCTTGCCGTCTCGGGTTCGACGGGCGAGATTCTCCTGCAAGTCCTTCAGGGCCTTCTGGGCCTCCTGGAAATCTCCGGAGGAGAGGGCCCCCATGAGCATGCCCAACTCGGTCTTGGGGTCGCTGGGCTCGCCGAGCTGCTTGAGCCGTTTCTTGACTTCGTTGAGGGCCTGGAATCTCTCGGAGTCGGCCTTTTGTTGGAGAGCGTCCTGGAGACGGTCCAGCTTTTTGACCGTCTCGCGGCGGAGGACGTCGGGGTCGGTGCGGCGGTCCGCCGTCAGCGGATCGTCGAACTTCTTCTCATCTTTGTTCAGATCGAGGTCGGGATGCTGCTCCGCGATCTGACGCATCACCGATCTGGGCTTGGCGATTTGGCTGCGGACCTGATTCAGCTTGCTCAAGCGATCATTCTCGGAGGCCCTGGCCTCCTTGCTGTTGAGCAGGTCGAATGCGGGCAGGAGCAAGGATAGGGCGGCGACCCCGATCATGGCGGAGCCGAGGGAGAGGGATCGCGTCCAGCGGATGGGAACGAAACGCCGGGCCGAAAGGCCGGCGACGGCGTGCTCGGCATCGGCGAAGACGGCCCGGGCAAACGGATCGGCGGCGTCTTGGTGGACGTGCAATCCGGTCGCCACCCGTTCTCGGAGGCCCGCGGCTTGGTCAAGGGCGGCCGCTGCGGCTGAGTCGGAGTCTCTGGCAAGGATGAGCCAGACCGCAGAGACCAGCAGGCTGGCGGCCAGCCCGATCAGGGCCGTCAATCCCAGGGGCATCACCCCGGGCAAGAGGAGCCGATCGATCATCCAGGCCGCCGTCCAGGCCCCGGCGCCAAAGAGCAGGCACCAGCCCCACAAACGGAGCCAGCGGTTGATCCAGAGCCGGTGCTGGGCCTTCTTGACCTGGCGTTCGATGTTGCTCACGCCCAATCTCCCAGGTTCCCAGGGACAAGCTGCGCGCCCCGGCCGATCAATCGGCCTGGTTCGGCCCGTGGCCGACACTGGAGCCACAGCCCTTATACTCTATATAACGGATTCTACGAGTGCTCGGTTCGAGAAGCAATTGCGAGGTACATCGGCAGGCAGAAAGGCCCGGGGCCGCCCCCCCCGCTTCGGGGCCTCATCGAACCCCCAAGTCTCAAAAATGGGGCCGCCAGACCCCTCGCCCTTGGTTCTCGACGTTTCGACTTCTTGACGTTTTGACGTCTTGACGTCTTGACGTCTTGACGTTTCGATTTTTTGACGTTTGGACTCTTCGACGTTTCGACGTTTCGACTGTTTGACGTTTTGACTTTTTGACTTTTTGACTTTTCGACGTTTCGACGTTTTGACTTTTCCCCGCCCTACCGCTTCTGCCGGCCCCACAGCTTGGCCAGCTCGATGAGCACCTTCACCGCCGATTGCATCTGCTCCAGGCAGGCGAACTCCAGGGGTCCGTGGAAGTTGTGCATGCCCACCGAGAGGTTGGGGGTGGGCAGGCCCATCTCGCTCAGTCGGGCCCCATCGGTCCCGCCGCGGATCGACTGCCATTTGGGCTCCAGGCCGGCCTTCTTGATCGCCTCGGCCGCCAGCTCGGCCGCCCGGGGTTCCTTCCGCAGGTGCTCAATCATGTTGCGGTATTGCTTCTTGATCTTGATGTCGATCTTGGCTCCGGGGTGCTCGGCCAGCACGGTGGCCGCCACGTTCTTGAGTACTCTGGCCTCCTCCTTGAGTTCGGCAGTGACGAAGCTCCGCAGCAGGATGCGGATCTTGGCCTCGGGGACGCCCCCTTCCAGAACGTACGGGTGTAGAAAGCCATCACGGCCTTCCGTAGTCTCCGGGGACAATCGCTTGCCGGGCATCCGCGAGATGAACTCGGCGGCGAGACGGATCGCGTTGATCATCCGACCATTGGCAAAACCGGGATGGATGTTCTTCCCACTGATGGTCACGGTGGCCAGGTCCGCCGAGAAGGTTTCGTTTTCCAGGCCCGCCTCGCCCTCGCCATCGAGGGTGTACGCACACCGGGCGTTTATCTTCTTGACGTCCACGTGGTCACACCCGCGGCCCACTTCCTCGTCGCAGGTGAACACCACGCGCACCGGCCCGTGCTTGATCTTCTTGTTCTTCATGAGTTGGGCGGCGGCGGTCATGATTACGGCGACGCCGGCCTTGTCATCCGCCCCCAGCAGGGTGGTGCCGTCGGCGGTGATCAGCGTCTTGCCTTTGAGTTCGGCCATCCCTTCGGTTTCGTCTATCGAAATCACCTTGGACTTGTCGCCGGGCAGCACGATGTCCCGGCCGTTGTAATTCTTGCGGATGATGGGCTTGACGTTCTTGCCGGAGGCCTCCGGCGAGGTGTCCACGTGGGACAGCCAGGCGATGGTCGGGGCCCGCCGGACGTTGCCGGGCACAGTTCCCATGACGATGCCGTACCGGTCCACCCCGACGTCCTGCAGCCCCAGGGCCCGCAGCTCCTCGGCGAGCATCTTGCCCAAGACGAGCTGCCCCTTGGAGCTGGGGACGGCCTTGGTCTCTTCCACGGCGGTGGTCTCCACCTTCACATACCGACAAAAACGATCCAGCAAAGTTTCCACAGAGAGTCTCCCCTAGAAGGTCTAAGGACGCCGGCGTCTGTTGTTCCGTCGAGACCGCGGCGGCCCCGATTCCTGGTGAGTGCGTTTGAGCACGCCGGTTCTTCAATCAGCACAGGGCGTGTTGTACGGCGTAAACGAGCGCCCTGCAACCGGCCGGCCGCATCCCCGGCCTCTTGGCCGTTGCCGACCCGGCCAGGTCGTTCCGCGCGGCTGGTATGGTCCGGCGTCGAGGGAACTACAGATCGCCGGACCGGAAAACCGATATGCCACCACACCGATCGCCTGCTGCCTGGCGACGACAACGGGAGCAGAACCATGGACGCCCGAGGCTACCGGCGGGGCAAGACGATGTTCGGATGGGGGCTGATCCTCATGGTCGCCGCGGCCGTGGTCCGCCTGGCCTGGGAGGTGCCCCCGATTGCCTCTCGGCTCGATCTGCCGTCCAAGTACGCCCTGTACGTTGCGATGGGTGTCGCGGTCATTCTCATTGTGGCGGGCTCGCGCCAACAGCCGGGCTCTTGAAGGCGGCTTCGATGGTGCCCCGGGCTTCCAGCCGGGCGTCTGTCCGTGCTCCCCGGGCTCCCGCGATTACCTCCCCCCCTGCCATCCACTCACCGTGCGGGAATCCGGGCGCGCCCAAGCGGCCAGCCGTGCGAGGGTCTACCGGCTAACCAGCTTGTTGCTCCATCACGGGCAAACAGGGCCATACAGAGGCCTAGTCAAGCCAGGAGGCCCGGTCACACCACTGGGTTGCATCCACACCCCCTCTGTGATACCCCGACCCCCAGTGGGCCTTCCGGCTTCTGGCTTAGCGCCGCGACTCAGGTGGCCTTCGGAATCGACCCTGCCGGCTCGATACGGTACTTGACTCCGGCCCCCCGCCCGAATATAAGCCGGGTAGCGGCCCCCAGCGGCCGGCAGCGCGACTAGCTCAATTGGCAGAGCAGCTGGCTCTTAACCAGCGGGTTCGGGGTTCGATTCCCTGGTCGCGCATTCTCGTTTCCCCTCGCACCACGTCCCTCTTGGCGGTACTTTTTGCGGATGCCGCATTCACGGCCACACCGAGATCGAGGCACCGGCATGGATGAAAGCGAGCGGGCCCTTCTGGTCCATAACGCTGTTGCCGGCGACGGGGACGCGCTGCAGCGTCTGGTCGTCCAATACCACGGCCCTTTGTACGCCATCGTCGAGGCCCGGATGGAGCCGGCTTTGCGTCGTCATGTCGATCCTGACGATATCCTGCAACAGGCTTACATCTCAGCGTTCGAGTCGATCGCCGGTGCGGAATTCGACGGGCCGGCGGGTTTTTACAGGTGGCTGGAGAGGATCGTCCTGGATCGGTTGAAGAAGACCCAGCGCGACCTGCGACGCCAGAAGCGCGACATCCGCCGCCAGCTCAGCGGGACCCATCGGGCGACGACTTCTTATCCCGATCTGGTCGGCCGTCTGACTTCCGGCGGAAGCACGCCCAGCCGGCAGGTCTCCAAGCGCGAGGCCTCGGCTACTGTGATGTCCTCCCTGGCCCGGCTGACCGAGGAGCAGCGCCAGGTGGTGCAAATGCGCTTTCTCGAAGATCGCCCGGTGGCCGAGATCGCCGCCCGACTGGGCAAGTCCCAGGCCGCCATCCACATGCTCACGTATCGCGGCCTGAAAGCGTTGCGGAAGCTGATTACCTCGATCACTCGGTATCGCAGCAGGCCCTAGCTGCCGGCATCGGTTTTCAGTAATCAGTTTTCAGTATTCAGTATCCAGTCTTCAGCATTCGGTTTTCAGTCGATGGACCCGCAGCCCAGCCAGCGGCGGCCGTCCATGGTTTTTCTGCGTCCGCTCATTATTTTTGGTTCCTGCCCGTTAAGGCCGGCCACCAACGGGAGTCGCGTAGTGGGCAGACCAAGGCGCCTTGGATCGGCGGGGCGTTTCCCGCCGGGGCGCCAGCGGTCCAGAATGAGGAGGAAGGTAATGTGCGACTCGAAGGTGATGACCAGGGTATTGGTGGCAGCGAGCGTCGGGCTTCTGCTCGGCGGCCGAGTGGACGTGGCCCGAGGACAGTGCGAGGCCAACGGATTGGCCAAGCTCCTCGCCTCGGGCGGCGTGGCGGGGGAGTTCTTTGGCCTGTCCGTAGCCATCTGCGGCGATACTGCCGTGGTCGGGGCGATCAGGCACGACTCGATCAGCGGTGCAGCGTACGTGTTCGAGCGCGATGGCACGGTGTGGGAGCAGGTGGCCATGCTCACGGCATCCGATGGTGAGCCGGGTGCCGAATTCGGCAATTCCGTGGCCTGCTGTGGCGACACCATCGTGATCGGGGCGTATCACGACAACAACGGGAATGGCACCAATGCGGGTTCTGCGTACGTCTTCGAAAAGCCGCCCAGTGGCTGGGCGGACAAGACTGAAGACCACATTCTGCTCCCGCCCGGCGTCGAGGGGGGGGACGATTACGGCGCCTCTGTAGCCATCTGTGGTGACACCATCGTAGTCGGGGCGGCTCAAGACGACGATCTCGCCACCTGGGCCGGCGCGGCATACGTGTTCCAACGCGATGGCTCGGGCTGGATCCTGCAAGCGAAGCTCCACGCCTCCGACGGGGCCATCTACAACTACCAGTTCGGCCGCTCCGTAGCCTGCTCCGGCGACACCATTGTGATCGGGGCCCGGGACGGCATTGGCTTTACTCCTGGGGCTGCGTACGTCTTCGAGAAGCCACCGGGCGGCTGGGTCGACACGACGGAAGACGCCAAACTGACGTCCTCAGACGGTCAGAACGGCGATGACTTCGGTGATCCCGTGGACATCGATGGTGATACGATCGTGGTAGGAGCAACATCTGACAGGGATAACGGCTCCCTGTCCGGCTCGGCGTATGTCTTCGTGAAGCCTGGGGCGAGCTGGGTAGACATGACCGAGACCACCAAACTGCTGCCGTCTGATGGTGCAGGGAATGACCGCTTTTTCCGGGCGGCGATCGATGGTGACATCATCGTGGTCGGGGCCCAATACGAGAACGGTGGCACAGGTTCGGCATACGTCTTCATGAAGCCTCCGGGCGGTTGGGGTTCCGTGCCTTCCCCCCTGAATGAGGACGCCAAATTGCTGGCCTCCGATGGCGAGGGGGGTGACAGTTTCGGAGCCTTCGCGGCCATCTCCGGTGACACTGCCCTGATCGGCGCGTTCCAGGACGACAATCATGCGGGTTCGGCCTACGTGTTCGGCGGCCTCTCCGACTGCAACGCCAACGACACTTTGGATATCTGCGACATTGTGGACGGCCCCTCGGACGACGAGAACGGCAACGGGATTCCCGATGAGTGCGAACACCGTATCAGCCTTGACATCAAGCCCGGGTCGTGTCCGAATCCGTTGAATCGGTCGAGCCACGGTGTGCTGCCGGTCGCGGTGGTGGGGACGGGAGGCTTCGATGTGATGGAGATTGATATCTCGTCCTTGAGGCTCTCGCGGGCCGACGGTATCGGTGGCCAGGTAGCCCCGAATGAGGGCCCGCCGGGACCGCATACCGTGATCGCGGACGTCGCCACGCCAATCGAAGGCCAGGCCTGCGACTGCCACGACCAGACCGGTGACGGCATCGACGATATGTCCATGAAGTTCCGAACCGACGAGGTGGTCGAGATCCTCGAACTCGCCGACTTCAACCCCGGCGACGAGGTCGAGCTGGTGGTCACCGCTCTCTTGCTCGACGGCACCGGGTTCACCACCGAAGGTGATTGCATTCTGATCGTGCCGCAGGGGACTTCGAACGCCGGCGTCCAGTCCAATGTCTCCGGGACGTTCATCGAGATCGACCCGCCGGACATCAATGTCGACGCCAGCGGGTTCGCCAACTTCGGCCGGATCTACAATCCCGGCACGGTCATTACCCTGACCGCCCCTGAGCAGGTCGATGGTCTATCCTTCCACGCCTGGCTGGTAAACGGGGTCATGCGGAACGTAGGCGAAACCGCGACCGAGGTCACCGTCGTCGGAGACTTGACGGCCTTTGCCGTGTACCGGTACTGGCGAGTCCGACCCACCATCGGACCGAGGCTCACCCCCACTTCCCCACGGCGGCGCTGACGGGGCGTGGCCCCCAGTCCCGCGTATCTGATATGGGGAGCCTGCCTCCTATATGGGGCGGGCTCCTCATGCTCCAATCCGGAGGGGGCTCCATGACCACTGCGCTGGTCTCAGTTGTCCAAGTACTCGCCGTTCTGGATGACGGGGTGCCAATACTGATGCCAATACGCGTCGGGGTCAGACCTCTTCAGCCCCATCCCGGGGATCACGGTCCCTGACTTGAGAATGAGGTTACGATCTACCGTGAATCTCGTGCTTCGACCCGGCAGAGGCTGCCGGACATCGACTGTGAACCAGGGACCGGTGTTGTCATTCCGGTCAACTTCATATTGTGCCGGTTCGATCGTCCAGATGCGGGCAATCTCCTCCTCTGTCGGGTTTCGGAGTCGAGCGGAACCTTCGGGAGTATAACCGACGCTCAACACGGGTGGGCGATCAAGGAAGGCATACGCGTGCACCTTTGCTGACAGCTTCCCTTCCATTCGTCCTGCACGGGGCGGTCCCAAGCCCGCCATGTTCCTCGGATCGAGGATCATGACGGCCGAAACGTATCCCCAACGCGTCAGACTCTCCGGATCGTCGGGCTCCGGTTCGTCAAACCCATCAAGTTTGTTGTTCATGCCCACGGCGATGAGGGCGGGCCTGGCGTCGAAGAAGTTGGGCTGAACCGAAATGCTGTCGATTCTCCCCATATGCCAGAAGGTCGCCCGGACCTCTCCAGTTCGGGGATCGATCGTTGATACTCGCGCGGGATACTCAGCATAGTCACCGGCCGCTACGACTAGTTCCTCTCCTGGGAGGCCATCCAGATTCGCACAGGCAAGGGCCACGCAGCGCCATTGTGTCGGCCGGCCACAATCGGGCCATTGTCTATTCGACGACAGGTTCAGACGCCAGATTCCCTTCCCTTCGCCGTCGAAAGCGAAAAGGCAATGGCCATTCAATGCTCTGTTGACTCCCGCTACGACAGCCAGGTGAGCAGCTCCGTCCAGGTCGATCAGGGCGACGGCGGTTACTCGCTCCACCTCTGGTGGGAAAGTATGAAACCTGCGCCAAGCGGGGTCGTCGCCACGGCGCACCTGTATGTCGAAGCGGGTATCTGGATCGACTCGAACATCTGATATCTCTCCCCCGCCGGCTGCGAATCGTTGCGTGAGCCAGCCTGCTCCTGCGATCAGACCGAACGCGATCAGGGCCGTGAAGACCTGCCAGCGGAACCGGCGACGCTTCTCCAGCGACTGCACCCGCTCGCCGACTTGCAGGGCTTCGAGGGCCTCCGTCGCGGTGGCGAAGCGGTCTGCCGGGCGCTTGGCCATTAGACGCAGGGACAGGCTGGCCAGGTGGGGGTCGGCATGCTTGCTGATCGTGCGCGGGTCGGTGGGGTCTTCGTGCAGGATGCGGTGGATTACGGCCGAGGGGGAATCGGCCTGGAACGGGGTGCGGCCGGTCAGCATTTCGTAGAGGACCACTCCGGCGGAGTAGAGGTCGGTGCGCTGGTCGAGTTCGGGGTCGCCGCGGGCCTGTTCGGGGCTCATGTACTCGGCGGTGCCCAGGATCGAATCTGACAGCGTCAGCCGGGTCTGGGCGGTGAGCATGCGGGCCAGGCCGAAGTCGGCGAGCTTCAGGATTGACGGTTTACGATTTACGATTGACGATTGGGCAGGAGGGAAAGAGCCGGCCGGGTTGGTACCGGGCTCGCAATCGTCCGGCCGGTCGCCATTCAATCCGCATTCCGCAATCTGCAATCTACAATCGATGAGCAGGTTGGAGGACTTGACGTCGCGGTGGATCAGGCCGGCGCCGTGGGCGGCCTCCAGGCCGGAGAGTAGCTGGCGGAAGGTGTCCTGGATGAACGCCGCGGGCAACCCTGACGAGCCGCGGGCTTCAGCCCGCGCGGTGTCGCAAACGTGAGGATCCTCCAACACTGTGGATGGCCGCGCGGGCTGAAGCCCGCGGATCTTCAAAGTGTTTCCTTCTCGGATCACCCGGCTCAGGGTCGGGCCCTCGATGTACTGCATGGCCAAAAAGTGCACGCCGCGCTCTTCGCCGACCGCGTGGACGGTCACGATGTGCGGATGATTCAGGGCCGCGGCGGCCTTGGCCTCGCGCTGAAAGCGCTTGAGGGCCTGGGCATCGTCGGCCAGCTCCGGCCGGAGGATCTTGAGGGCCACCGTGCGGTTGAGGCTCTCCTCGTAGGCCTTGAGGACGAGGCCCATCCCGCCGCGGCCGATGAACTCGATGATTCTGTAGGCCCCCAGCTCGGCCGCGTACTTCGGGTCCGTCGACTCGGCCAGAATGCCCTGGGCGATCAGCCCCTCGATCTTCTCATCGGCCGGCCGCAGATCGCCGAGCGTGTCGAGATGCTCGCGCAGCTCGTCAGCCAGGTCCGGATGGGTGTCGAGCAACTCGCCCTCGGAGACATGCTCGCCGCGGGCCCGGCGGTCGTGGAACTCGTTGAGAATCCGCCCGATGCGCAGGTCTCGGGAATCGGCGTCTGGTGAACTGGTCTCGGCCATAGGTTCTCGGGTGCTGTGGTTGCCGGGCAT
>CAZFMS010000073.1:0-14887 GCA_964520125.1 uncultured Planctomycetaceae bacterium | reverse complement strand
CGGTCTGGTAGTTGATGTTCCCCCCGGGGGCAATGCCGATCCCGCCCACCTGGGCCGCCAAAGCGTCCGAAAGGTAATCGCCGTTCAGGTTCATCGTGGCGATCACGTCGAACTCGTCCGCCCGGGTCAGCACTTGTTGCAGGGTGATGTCGGCGATGGCGTCCTTGATCATCAGCATCTTCTTCCACTTGCCGTCCCCGTGCGTGGCCCAGATGGCCGCGAGGGTGTCCCGCACCTCGGCGACCACCTTGGCCTTCGCTGCGTCGTTCAGCATGTCGTAGCCGGGCTCGACCCGCTTGGCGTTCTCCTCGTCGTTGATGCCGGGGTCAGCCTCCTTGTTGCCCAGGATCCACGACTCCCGTTGGGTCACGCACTTGCCCCGGCACGTTGTCCGGGCCAACTCATAGCCCCAATCCCGAAACGCCCCCTCGGTGAACTTCATGATGTTGCCTTTGTGCACCATGGTCACGCTCCGGCGACCATTGACCAGGGCGTAGTCGATCGCCGCCTCCACCAGTCGCTGGGTCCCCTCCCGCGACACCGGCTTGATCCCGATCCCGCTGGAGGCCGGGAAGCGGATGTTCTTGACCCCCATCTCATCCTGCAGAAACGCCACCACCTTCTTCACCTCCGGAGAACCCGCGGCCCATTCCACCCCCGCGTAGATGTCCTCGGTGTTCTCCCGGAAGATCACCATGTCCACCTTCTCGGGATGCCGCACCGGGCTGGGCACACCCTTGAAGTAGCGCACCGGCCGAAGACAGACGTACAAATCCAGCGTCTGCCGCAGGGCAACGTTCAGCGACCGAATCCCCCCGCCCACCGGCGTGGTCAACGGCCCCTTGATGCCCACCATGTACTCCCGAAACGCCTCCACCGTCGCCTCGGGCAGCCAGGCCCCCTCCCGGCGAAAGGCCTTTTCCCCGGCCAGCACTTCCTTCCATTCGATCTTGCGCCGGCCCCCATAGGCCTTCTCCACCGCGGCGTCAAAAACCCGCACCGCCGCCCGCCAAATATCCGGCCCCGTCCCGTCACCCTCGATAAACGGGATGACCGGACAATCCGGAACCTTCAGTTTGTTGTCATTACCAAGCGTGATCTTCTCGCCAGCCATTTGCAGGTTGCCTCCACAACAGTCGCGAATGCAGCTTTATCAAATCGAGTACGAACTCCAAGACCCTACACAGTAGCGAGAAGCCGCCAATGTGCAACTCACCGGGGTCCCGGTATCGCCGTGTGCAAGGTATGCGAGGAAGTCAAGACAGTAGACTCAGAGCTGCGACCGTCAGGTAGCTGTCGCACCCAACGAGACCAGAACTCCTCATCCTCCGCTCCCTCATGATCGCGGCTCTCAAGATGGCCATGTGTTGCCACCTTGTGCCGCCCACCAGACGGCCGGAGCCGCTCAGTCGTTAACGCAGTTCACTACCCTACCGGCAGTCTTGAACTCCCGCACGATCCGCAGAGCTTCCTCGGCCACCGCGGCCTGAGCCTGGTCGGTCGACGCCCCGATGTGGTGGGTGCCGTAGAAATTGGGCAGGTCCTTGAGGGCCCCGGTGAATTCACCCTCGGCGCTGGATGGCTCTTCGGCATACACGTCACACGCCGCCGCCGCGATCTTCTTGGCCTTCAAGGCCGCGATCAACGCCGCCTCGTCCACCACGCTGCCGCGGCAGGTGTTTATCAGAAACGCATGCGGCCGCATTAACGCCAGACGTCGCTCGTCGATCAGGCCCCTGGTCTCCGGCAACTCCGGGACGTGCAAGCTCACCACGTCGGCCTCCCGGAGCAGCTCGTCCAGTTCCACGCGCCGCACGTGCTCCGTCCGGTCGAGTTCTTCGCACGCCACCACGTCGTAATAGAGGATCGACATCTCGAAGGCCAGCGCTCGCCGGGCCACCAGCCGACCGATCTGCCCCATGCCTACCAGACCAAGGGTCCGGCCCTTCAACCCCCTAGCCTTGCCATACCCCTTCTTGTCCCACACCCCCCGGCGCAGGTCGTCGACGTTATCCACGATCCGACGGTCCAAAGCGATGATCAAGCCGAAGGTCAGCTCCGCAACGGCCGTCGAGTTCAACCCCGGGCAGTTGCACACCTTGATGCCCCGCTCCCTGGCGTTGGCAATGTCGATAGTGTTGTAGCCCGAGCCCGCCCGCAGCACGACTTTCAACCCCTCGGCAGCCCCGAGGTGCTCGGCGTTCACCTTGGTCGACCGCACCACCAGCACGGCCGGCCTGAATTCTCCCAACGCCGCAGCCAACGCCGCCTCCTTCAAATCCGCATTGAACACCACCTCGCAACCCATCTCCTGCAGTTGCTCGATACCCACAGCCTCGAACTTGTCCGCAATCAGCACCTTCATGTTGCACCTCACCCAAGCCAAACTCGCCCCCAGCCCCCCACGGCGGCCGAGCCACCAACAGGACATCGGGCCCCCTCGCCCAGACGACACCCGACAGTGAGCCGCCACCCAAATGATGAACCTACACGGCCGGTCCCGGCATTGTCGCTGCAAGGTCGAACAACCACAACCAGCGGCGCACCCCGGGCCGAGACGCCCTCACCACTGCTCCCGAATTGACGCCCGCCGGCGCCCTGGCCTTGCCCGGCAGCGTAGTTGGCAAGAACGATCACTAGTCCGGTAACCCAGCCCGACGTTTTGACTTTTCGACTTTTCGACGTTTTGACTTTTCAACATTGCCGCCTTTCCGCGCCCCGCCCTGGCAACGCCCCCCCAGGCACGCTACGATTTGTAGCGCCCATGTCCGACACCGCCTTCATCTTGATCGTCGAGGACGAACAGTCCCACGGCGAGGCCGTCATGGAGGGCCTGGAACGCGCCGGCCACGCCTGCCGCCTGGTCGAATCCGCCGGCGAGGCCCTGGCCTCCATCGAGGAACGCCCCCCCCACGTCGTGGTCACCGACTACCGTCTCGGCGGCTCTATGAACGGACTGGAACTCCTCATCAAGGCCAAGCAGCTCAACCCCTGGACCCAGGTCATCCTGATCACCGCCCACGGCGACGAGCGCTTGGCCCGAGACGCCATCATCGACGGCGGGGCCTACGACTACCTCACCAAGCCCTTGGACCTGGAAAACCTCCGCGACGCCGTCAATCGCGCCGCCCGCAAGGCCATGACCCGGCGGGAAGCCCTGCTCATGCGCGAGCAGCACGACCAGGCCTGCTCCTTCGAGGGCATTATCGCCGCCGGCAGCGCCATGCGGAGCGTCCTGGATCGAATCCGGCGACTGGCCAACACCAAGCTCACCGTCCTCATCTACGGCGAGTCGGGCACCGGAAAGGAACTCATCGCCCAGGCCATCCACCGAAATTCCGACCGCCGCAAGAAACCCTGGATTCCGGTGAACTGCGCCGGGATCTCCGAGGGAATCCTCGAATCGGAACTCTTCGGCCACCTCAAAGGGGCCTTCACCAACGCCCATGTCGACCGCCGGGGGATCTTCGAAGAGGCCGACGGGGGCACCGTGTTCCTGGATGAAATCGGGGACATGCCCATCTCCATGCAGGCCAAGCTCCTCCGCGTCCTGGAAAACGGCGAGATAGTCCGGGTCGGCTCGAACAAGCCCATCCACGTGGACGTTCGGATCGTCGCCGCCACCAACCGCAACCTCAAGGAAGCGATCAAGGAGAAGAAGTTCCGCGAAGACCTCTTCTTCCGCGTCAACCAGGCGGAGATCAATCTCCTGCCCCTCCGCGACCGCCGCGAGGACATCCCCCCGCTCATCCACCACTTCATCCAGCAGGCCAACGAGCTGCACGGCAAGAACGTCAGCTCCGTAACGCCCGAGGCCCTCCGCCTCCTACACAACTATCGATGGCCCGGCAACGTCCGTGAGCTGCAAAACGCCATCAACCAGATGATCGTCTTTGCCGAAGGCGACACCCTCGACGTGGAGGATCTACCCTCCGCTCCGCCCATCAATGCCACCACCGACATCGTCCCCATGACTCCGCGGGCCTTCAACGTCACCCTCGACGAACTGACCAAGATGGCCATCCAGGCCGCCCTCGCCCAGCACCACGGAAACCGCGAAAAGGCCGCCAAACAGCTCGGCATCGGCCCCAGGACCCTCTACCGAAAGCTCAAGGAGTTCGGAATCCGCTAGCCCCCCCGGATTAAAAACCCACGATCGTGGATCGACATCCCCCACCACATGACCCAACCCAAGACAGACTGGACCGAACAAGACCGCCGATTGATGCAACAGGCCCTGCTCCTGGCCCGTCAAGGCCAAGGCCTGGTCGAGCCCAATCCCATGGTCGGCTGCCTCATCGTCAAGAACCGGCGCGTCGTAGGGCGAGGCCACCACCGGAGATTCGGCGGACCCCACGCCGAGCCCAACGCTATCAGGGCCGCCGGACCGGCAATCTCCGGTGCCACCGTGTATGTCACCCTCGAACCTTGCTGCCACCAGGGGAAAACGCCCCCCTGTTGTGAGGCCCTCATCCGCGCGAAGATCAGACGCGTCGTCGTCGCCCTCAAGGACCCCAATCCCCTGGTCGCCGGAAAGGGACTAGATCAGCTCCGCAACGCCGGCATCCGGGTCGACCTCGGCATGCTCCGGGCCGAGGCCGCGGCGCTCAACGCCCCGTTCATGGCTTTCCACCGCCTGGGCCGCCCCTACGTCATCCTCAAATGGGCCCAGTCAATCGACGGAAAGATCGCCACCCGCCGAGGCGTTTCAAAGTGGATCACGTCCCGCCAGAGTCGCCGCGCCGCCCACGCCCTCCGCGCCCGGGTCGACGCCGTGATCGTCGGCGTCGATACGGTCATAGCCGATGATCCCCAGCTCACCGCCCGCCTGGTCAAGCCCAAGAGGCTCGCCGCCAGAATCGTCCTCGACCCCAACCTCCGCATACCCCTCCATGCCAAACTGGTCCGCACCGCTCGCCAGACACCAACCATGATCGTCACCAGCAGGAGACCCCCAGGCCCGCCGGCCGGCCGGGCCCGGCCGCGCCGCGCCCGGAATGACCACCCCGGCAAGCTCCTCCAGCTCGAACGAGCCGGCTGCGAGGTCCTCCAACTGCCCACCAGTAGTTCCGGTATTCGCCTCTCCGCCTTGCTCCGAGAGCTGCGCGCCCGCCAAGCGACCAATGTCCTGGTCGAAGGCGGAGGCCGGACCTTAGGCGCCTTTATGAGCAATAACCTCGCCGACGAAGCCCTTATCTTTGTCGCTCCGCGGCTTATCGGTGGAGAAAACGCCCCCGGCCCACTCCGCCACTTGGGGCCCGCCTCATTGCCGGACGCCCCCCGGACTACCATATTGAGCCTGACCCACTCCGGTGCCGATCTCTGCTACAATATAAGAATCGGCTGACTCCTGACCTGGCCTGTCGAACCCCGACACGCCCCCGGGCCGGATCCACCCGACTGCTTTGCCGTAGAGAGAACAAGCCACCCCGAGGAGGCCGCCGCCACGCAGCCCCCGACATCTAGTCCGCAGCCCGGAGAATGCAAAGATGAAGCATCTTTCGATCGTCTTGGTCCTGTGCCTGGCAGCTCCTCCAGCCATCGCCGAGCCGGACGCCGCCACCGAAGCCCTGCGAATCCTCCGTCAGGCCACCGAAGTCGCCCACAAGCTGCCGGCCGTCTCCTACCAGGCCACTTTCTCCGCTGACGGCCCGCTTGCCGATCGCGTCCCCCGCCTCACTGGAACGGTCCTCGCCGTGCGTGGCCCCAGCGACCGTCACCGCGTCCACATCGAAGGCACGATCGCCAGCGGCAGCTCCTCCCCTTTGACCCCGTTCAAATTCGCCATCGACGGCGAGAATCTCTATCACCTGGACATCGAGCAGAAGATCTTCACTAACGGCCCGCTGGCCGGAGCGGGCCTGGCCGGCAGCAACCCCCTCTTCCAGCCGAGGTATCTCCACGATTCCCCGTTCAGCGACGCCATCGAGAGCAACAACGCCCAGTACCAGGGCGTCCAGAATGTAGACGGCGTGCCCTGTAGCGTGGTCAACGTCCCGGGCCAAGGCCCCCAAGGCGGAAGCACTAAACTCTTCCTCGGAAAAGAGGATTTCCTCCTGCGCCGCATCGAGAAGACCGTCCGAATCGCCACCTTCCCGGGAAGGCCCGCATCAGACAGCCACATTATCTTCTCGGCGACCAATATGGATCCACACCCCCAGATTGATGAGAGCATCTTTCGCATCGATTGCCCCGAGGGCTTTGAAAGCCGACGCCTGAAGCCCACGCCGCTCCGACCGCGGTCCGGCCTGCTGCCCGTCGGCAGCGCCGCCCCCCCATGGCAGATGAAGACCCGCGAAGGCCAGACCGTCAGCCTCGAGAGCCTCCGCGGCAAGGTCGTGGTCCTGGACTTCTGGGCCACCTGGTGCGGCCCATGCAAGATGGCCATGCCCGGCCTGCAGAGACTGCACGATCGATTCAAGGACCAGCCCGTCGCCATCTTCGGGGTCAACTGCCGGGAACGCGTAGCCAACGCCGACCCCATGGGGTATATCAAGAAAAAGGGCTACACCTACGGACAACTGGTCGATGGCAACGCCGCGGCCGAAGCCTACCGCGTCGAGGGTATCCCCTGTCTCTACGTCATCGCCCCGGACGGCAAGATCCTCGACGCCCGTTCCGGATACCACCCCCAAGTAGAGGTGGACCTAGCCCGGATCATCGAACAGACCCTGAAAGGTAAGTCCTGACCTTGCCGACAAGTGCAGACCTGCCCGGCAAGCCGGCCCCGGCCCGGCGGATCCCCCACCGCCCTCTAATCGCCGACCGCCGCCGACCGCAGTATGATCCACCGCTATGTGGACCACTGGCCGCGGCCAACATCCCCCTTGGATCCTGTGGGCCATCCTCTTCCTCGCCGCCCTACTCCGCCTGCCCGGCCTCGACGAGGTTCCTCCATCACTCAACCAAGACGAGGCCTCCCGCGGATACGACGCCTGGGCCATCCTCCAAACCGGCGCCGATCGCCACGGCCAACCTTGGCCGCTGTTCCTGGAGAGCTTCGGCCCGGGCGACTATACCGCGGCCCTGACCACCTACATCACCGTCCCCTTCGTCTCCGCCCTGGGCCCCACCGTCCTGGCCATGCGCCTGCCCGACGCCCTGCTCGGGGTCCTCACCGTGGGATTGTTGTACCTGTGGCTCAAGCGACAGACCAATCCCACGATTGCCCTGCTCGCCGCCGCAATCCTGGCCACCGACCCCTGGCACATCGCCCTCTCACGCACCGCCCACGAGTCCGGCTTCACCACCTTCTTCCTCACCCTGGCCCTCCTGGCCCTGAACCGCTCCGGCCTCTTGCCTGGCGTCGAAGCAAGTAGCGAGGAAAACCACCCTCCCGCTGCCCGGACCAAGACCTGGGCGTTCCTCGGCGGCCTCATGTTAGCCGCCAATACCTGGGCCTATCCCGCGACCCGTCTGTTCACCCCGTTGCTGATCCTCGCCGGGGTGGTCATCTATCGCTCTCACTACCGCGCCATGTGGCGAACGGGTGCCACCCGCAAGACACTTGTCGCCGGCGCCGCGGGCCTCCTAATCGGGGCCCTGCCGCTGCTGGTCACCGCGGCCTCCCATCCGGAGCGCCTCGCCGCCCGGGCCCAGGTCACGCTCCTGACCCAAAAAGGGCTACCACCCGCGTCGACCGGCCTCGCTTTCATCCGCAACTTCGCCGCAAACCTCGACCCTAGATATCTCTTTCTCCAATGTGACGAAATGTCCGGAGCCTCCATCCCCGGCGTCGGCCTCCATCTCCCCGTGCTGGCTCCATTGCTGCTACTAGGCATCGCCTGCCTCGGAGCCACCTGGAAACAAGACCGCTGGCCGCGATTCCTGCTCCTCTGGCTCCTGCTCTATCCCCTGCCGGCCGCGATCTGCTCGGATTGGAACCCCCACCCCTTGAGGACCGTCGGCGGGATGATCTGGTTCCCTATCATTGCCGCCACCGGAGCACACTGGCTCCTGACCCGCGCCGGCCAACACCTCCAAAGGTGGCGAAGGCCGGCGGCCTCGCTCGCCGCCACCGCCCTCGCGGCCAACCTGGCCCACTTCGCCCAGGCCTACTACCGAGAGTTCCCCCTGCTGGCCAGACCCGGCTACCAGGCCGCCCTGGCCGAGGCC
Organism: uncultured Planctomycetaceae bacterium; assembly: GCA_964520125.1. GTDB lineage: Bacteria > Planctomycetota > Phycisphaerae > UBA1845 > UTPLA1 > JAFGQA01. Next base: position 6,772 of record CAZFMS010000073.1, on the reverse strand, counting down.
TCCCGGGTCGTCGCCCGGCAGGTCCGCGACGAAGACGACTTCATCCTGGTCACCAATCGCTCCAACCAGCCCTACATCTACACCCTCCTGTCCCACCCCATCAGCCCGGTCGAACTCGCCACCCTGGAGACCGTAGTCGCCGATGGCCGCCTGGGCTTTCATCAAGTCCTCCGGATCGGAAAGTACTTCTTTCCCCCCAGAGACGACCTCCCTGAGGCTACGCGCGGATTTCAGGAGCTGTGGGCCGACCTGCCGCCGGCCGCCCAGGGCTTGCTCATCTTCTATGAAGAGGACCCCCCAACGACACCCCCCGGCCAGATCCTGGCCACCTTCGCCAGAATCCCGGTCGGCGACCCCCACGCCGACGGCCCAACCCTCGTGGTCTGCCGCTGGCGCCCATAATATCGGGGAGCCGCAGCTGCCCGCCGACGCCGCCTCGCCCGCGAGACACCTACCGGGGCGAATGATCCCCTTACTCGGAACGTTCTAATCTATAGAATGCCCGACTGCCGCACCGCCCTCCTGGTGGCGGCACCACCGGGTGGGGGCGCTGAACCGCGCCCAACAGTGGTAATCCAGGGTTGCTCCGCCTGATGATTGGCCGACCGGCGTGCTTCAACAGAACGAGAGCTTGGGAAGATAAATGCAGATGAAGATAATCGTAGGCTCGCTGGTTCTCTGGTTTCCCGCCTTGGCACTGGCGGACCCCGGGGGCGGCCAGGACCGGGGCCATCACACCGCCACCACCGAGGTGAAGGAGATCCTCGAGAGGACCGACCAGGCCACCAAGGCGGTCAAGGCCATATCTTACGACTTCGATTTCCGCGGCCAAGGCGACCTCGCCGACGTCTTCCCCGTAATCCGCGGCACGCTCAAGGCCCGACAATCCCGCCCGAACCTGCTCAGCCGCCTGTTGGGCAGTTCCAGCAGCAACCCCAGCATCCGCATCGAAGCACGATTGAAGCGGCCGGACTCCGAAAACGAGAGGGCCTACACCCTCGCCACCAACGGCAAGTCCGTTTCCATCGCCGATGACGAAAACCTCCTCTTCACCTATGGCGATATGCCCCAGGCTGCGCCGCTACTCGCCGAAGCCTGGCGGCTGTTCATGCGCGAGTTCCTCCATCCCACGCCCTTCAGCGACGAAATCAACGGAAAATCAGCTGAACACCAGGGACTCCAAGAGATCGGCGACGTCGAGTGCCACACTATCTACGTCGTGTACACCAACGACACCGAGGCACGCTGGTTTTTCGGCACCGAGGATTACCTGCCGCGGCGCGTCGACCGCATCGACCAGCGCCGGGGCAAAGGTGCAGCCACCGTCCTCACCTTGACCAATCTGGATACCGCGCCCGCCCTCGAGAATGAGGACTTCCTCCTGACCTGCCCCTCGGGATTCAAGAAGAAACGCTTCAAGGGGAATTGGCCCAGGTCGTCACTGAAGTCTAAAGGATCGGGCTTGTTGGATGTCGGCACCCAAGCCCCCAATTGGAAGTTGAAATCCTCTCGCGGCCGGATGTTCGACCTCGAGTCCCTTCGTGGTAACGTGGTGGTAATGGACTTCGGAACCACCTGGTGCTCGCCCTGCAAAGAAGCCATGCCCGCCGTACAGAAGCTGCACAAAGCGTTCAAGGGCCGGCCGGTCAAGGTGCTCGGCCTCAGTTGCCGGGAACAGGGCGACCCCGCCGCCTACCAGAAGAAGAAGGGATACACCTATGATCTGCTGATCAAGGCCGACAAGGTCGCCGAAGCTTACCAGGTCGTCGACCTCCCGACCTTCTACATCATCGACCGGCGCGGCAGAGTCATTCACGCCTCATCCGGATACTCCCCCGGCGAAGAAAAGAAGATCGCCGAGGTTATTAGGATTGCCCTGGAGAAAGAGTAACTGGGAGCCGCCCCCCAGGGCCTCAACCGCCTGGGTCGATCGTCTCGTGGAAATGAAAGGTCACCCTGTTCGGGTCGCCCCCGTCTCCCAAGTCTATGTCGCATTGAGTGGGAAGAGGCAGCACCGCCTCCCCGGGAATCATGGCCGACAGGTAGGAGCCGTCCTCCATCCGGCTCAGGATCAACTCGACCGGTGCATCCTCGATGTGCGGATTGAGCCACACCAATACTCGGCCGCCCATCCCCTCGACCGATCGAGGCTGCATCGCCTCATCCACCATGTACAACCGAAGTTCATAGCCGCTGGTCAGCAACCCCTCCAGGAAAGTACCCGGCCGATGCAGGTTGCTCAGCGATCCTCCATGAGGACCGATCCGCCCGAGCCCTGGCACCGTCGCCCCCCGAACCCCCACCAGGGCCGTCCCGCACCGCATGCACTTGGCCGACCGGTCCTTGGACTCCACGCCCAGGCACAGCTCCGGGCAGGCATAGCGCGGCTTGGCCCCCGCCACCCGGTCGCCGGGCAGGATCTCCACCGCCGGAAAATCGAACACCAACCGCCGCCGCTCGGCCCCGGAGCCGAACTCCAGGTCCACCCCGAAACGCTGGACCCCCTTCCACTCCGGCACTCCCAGCACAAAGCGGGCACAACGCCCTTGCTTCTCCACCCCCAACGGCTTCGGTAGCAAGGCGTAGGTCTTGCGTGTCGCGGCGATGTCTCCGTCGCGTCCGCGCTCGGCGATCGAAGCCACGATCGGCTTGGCCTCGAGGCCATGAGGCGTCTCCCGATCTTCCTCCAAGACATAGAGATAGAATATCCCCTCTGGAATGGCGTACAACATCTCCAGACGCAACTGCCCGGCAATAGCCAACCGCCCCCGTTGCGACCGAGGCCGGTAAACACCACCCACCACCTTTTGCACCGGCAACTGTTCCGAAAGGTAGTAGTCCTGGGGACCCAACACGAAGACCTCGCGCTTGTCGCCGCGTTTAATCATGGCCACACACCGGGCCTGCGGTGAGAAACCACGCAGCAGCGTCGAGGCTATCCCCACCGGCTCCCCCGGAGGCAGATCACGCACCAGGAACTTGATCTTCAAGTACTCACGGCCTATCCGGGGCCGCCTGACCACCTCCAGGTGCTCAACCTCCAACGGCTGAACACGCCCCTGCCACATCATCAACAAGCTCCGATTCAAATACTCCGTCAGCCCACGACGGCTACCCAACACCTCGGCCTTGGTTAACCGCCCGCCACCGCCGCGATTCACCGAGCGCAGGGCACTCACCGCATCGAATTCCAACCAAAGAGTGCCGGCTATCACCGGCGGCCGGATCTCGGCCACCATGAACGATGTGTATTCCACCGTCTCCCCGTGCCCCCAGGCCGGCGCCACCCAAAGCAGCACCCCTAGGACCCCGACAACGCCGATCCGCCCAGACCATCGCAACATCATCTCACCTCTTGCCATGAATAGCTCATCACCCTCCGGGCGCTGATATGTGTAACTGCTTTGTACATTCTTGCTCTGCGATCTCTGCGTGCTCCGCGGTGAACTGTCCGGACCAGCCGCCTAACCAACATCCACCAGGCCGATCGCCTCTCGATACTGCGCCGCCAACCTCGAACGCAATACCGCATGCTCCGCCCGCCGCAACTGAGGATCCGCCCGCACCAGCCGACCGGCATCCCGTTGTGCCGCCCGCAACAGGTCCCCGTCACCCAGCAAATCCGCCACCCGCAATTCCGGCAGGCCGTGCTGTCGCGTGCCCAGTACCTCGCCCGGCCCCCGCAACCGCAGGTCCTCCTCGGCAATCTTGAAGCCGTCCGACGTTCGGACCAACACGCTCAGTCGCTGGTTCTCACTCGCCGCGGACGAATGGGTCATCAAAAAGCAATACCCCCGCTGTGCTCCCCGGCCGACCCGGCCGCGCAACTGGTGCAACTGCGACAATCCATAACGCTCCGCATGCTCGATCACCATACAAGTCGCCCGGGGAACATCAATCCCCACCTCCACCACCGTCGTCGCCACCAACACCGAGAGCCGGCCGGAAACAAACTCACTCATCACCGCCTCGCGCTCCACCGGCTTCATCCGTCCATGAAGAAGGCCCACCGACTGGCCGGCGAACACCCGATCCCGCAACCGGCGGTATTCACTCGTCGCCGCCCGCAGGCCCATCTTGTCCGACTCGTCAACCAGCGGATAGACGACAAAGGCCTGCTCGCCTGCCGCCAGCCGCGATCGAACGAACTGCCACGCCGAATCATGCTCTCGGGGACCGACGGTTCGCGTGTCGATCCCCGACCGCCCCGGCGGCATCCCCTCGATCGTCGTCACATCCAAATCCCCGAATACCGTCATCGCCAAGGTCCGCGGGATCGGCGTCGCCGTCATCACCAAGTAGTGCGGGGCCGGTCCCTTGCTGCGGATCGTCGCCCGCTGCCGAACCCCGAATCGATGCTGCTCATCTACCACCACCACGGCCAGTTTCCCAAAACGCACGTCCTTCTGGATCAAGGCGTGGGTGCCAACCACGATGTCCATCTCCCCGGACTCGATCTGCTCGAGTAGCGCTCGACGGGCCGCCGCCCCCAGACCCCCGACCAGCAGCCCGTGCCGGACCCGGCTGCCGCTGAGATACTGGTCAATCGACCGATAGTGTTGCTCGGCCAGCAACTCCGTCGGGGCCATGATCGCCACCTGGCACCGGTTGGCCACCGCCACCAGCGCCGCGTACAACGCCACCACCGTCTTGCCGCACCCCACGTCGCCCTGCAACAGCCGATTCATCGGCCGCCCACGGGACAAGTCGGATACGATCGCCGCCACCGCCCCGTCTTGCTCCCCGGTCAGCTTGAACGGAAACCGCCGCCGGATACGACGGTCAATCTCGCCACTGCAATTCAAGGCCCGCGCCACCAACTCAAACTGGCGCCGATGCCGCGACAGCGTCGTCGCCAGTTGCATCAGCAGAAGCTCGTCGTAGGCCAGGCGCCGCCGCCCGTTCTCCACGTCCGACTCCCGGACCGGCCGATGAACCGCCTCCAGGGCGGCCCGACGCGACATCAGGTCGCGCTCCTTCCGAAACTCCGCCGGATACCACTCTCCCACCAACGGCAGCAAGCGATCCAGGTTGGCACCTATCAGCCGCCCGATCGCCCGGCTGGACATCTCCGCCGTCGCCGGATACACCGCCTCAAACCGCGCCGCGGCCGATTCGTCCACCGGCTCCGCGTCCGGACCCAACACCTCGAACCGCGGGTTGACCATCTGGGGTAACTGTCGATACTCCCGCACCTTCCCCGTCGCCTTGATCACCATCCCCGGTTGCAATCGATCTCCCACCCACCCGGCGTTGAACCACCGCAGACTGCACCGCCCGGTATTGTCCGTCAGGGTCGCCGTAACGGTCTGCCCGCCGCGACCCCCACGTGATCGAAATGACGTGATCTCCCCCACGATCGTCGCCACCATCTCCTCGTCCAGATTCTCGATGGTCCGCGACTCATCACGCTCGTGCCTCGCCGGCAAATGCTCCAGCAGATCCCCCACCGTCTCGATACCCAGCCGCCCCAGCACCTCCGCCCGGCGAGGTCCCACTCCGGGCAGATACTGCACCATGTCCCCCAGCGACGGTCCCCGCTCGACTGCCATACTCATGGCCTACTCATGGAATGATCAACCTCATCCCCACCCGAAGATGACGCGGGTCGGTCAGCCGCTTGCGGTTGGCCACCCATATTCTCCGGTAGTACCGGCCATCCCCGTAGTACTTCTTGGTGATGCCGTACAGAGTCTCCCCGGGTTGCACGGTGTGTACCCTGCCGGCCGCCGCCCAAGAAGCCGGGTCGTCCTTCATGAATCCCGAACCCGACGACGGCCGATTCTTGCTTCCCGCGCCGGCAACCCAACCGCCGGGGCGCTCCGAACCATTAGCCGCACGGCCGGCCGGCCGAACAGCCGGCGACGGAGCCGGACAACCCGACGCCGCCACGATCAGGCAGCACGTCACCCCGCCCACCAAAGTGGCCAGGCCACGCCGCCGGACAACACCATGAAGTCGATCCGCCACCGCGAATGCCATCCCCTGTCGCCGTCTTGACTTACACCGACCAAACCGAATAACTCCATAATGATTGTCGCCTCTCGGTGCCCCCGGTGTCAACGTTCCGAACCCGCGCGCAGCCGGCTCCATCAGCCTTAGGCGCGCACCTCTCCCCAAATCCGTCTCCAACCTCGCCGGCGATGCCTTGTCTCAGTCCAGGCAGAACCCCTGAATTGACCCCCCGACCGACCTCCCCCACAATCCCGATCTGTGCTGGCACCTCATCCCTTCACGGGATGAACAGCGGAACACTGACCTAACGCCCCCATCGGAGAAGCAATGTCCCTCCTCGTTACCGGCACCATCGGAATAGACACCGTCGAAACACCCTACGGAAATGCGGAAAACGTCCTCGGAGGATCGGCCGCCTACTTCGCCTGCGCCGCCGCCCTCTTTGGCCCCGTCCGCCTGGTTGGTGTCGTCGGCGACGACTTCCCCCAGAAGTACCTCGACACTTTCAAGGGCCGACCGATCGACACCGCCGGGCTCGAGATCCGTCCCGGGGCCAAGACCTTTCGCTGGAGCGCCAAGTACCTGGACGATATCAACCAACGCCAAACCATCTCGACCGACCTCAACGTCATCAGTGAGGCCGCCCCGCGAATCCCGTCGCAGTTTCAAGACTCCGCCTACGTCTTCCTCGCCAACACCCATCCGGCCATCCAACACGGCTTCATCAAGCAGCTCTCCTCCCCCAGCCTGATCGTCTGCGACACCATGAATCTCTGGATCGACTCCGCCCGAGACGAACTCATCAAAACCCTCTCCG
>CAZFMS010000072.1:0-14931 GCA_964520125.1 uncultured Planctomycetaceae bacterium | reverse complement strand
CCATCCTGTACTTCCGCAGGCCCCCGACCGACGAAGCCGTGGCCGAACCCTACGAGCTGCCGGGCTTCAGTCCCTTGGCGGGCATGAAAGGCCAGGGCTTGCAGCGCCGGCACGTGTTGAGCAGTCGGTTCCCGCCGGGCGGCGACTTCCTGACCGGCCGGAAGACCCTGCTATTCAACGACGACCTGCACATGGGGATCTGCAAACCGGTTGAACCACCGGGGCGGTTCTTCTCCAACGGCGACGGCGACGAGCTATACTTCATCAACTCCGGCAGCGGCTCGGTCGAAAGCGTGTACGGCGTCTTGCCCTTTCGCCAGCACGATTACCTGCTGATCCCCAAGTCGACGCCCTACCGCATCCACCTGGACGGCAACCAGGGCACCCTGCTGATCTTCGAAGGCCGACCCTGGCTGGGCATCCCCGGAGAATACCGCAACTGCTCCGGCCAGTTGACCGAGTGCGCGCCCTATTCCCACCGCGACTTTCACCTGCCGGTCGAATTGCTGAGTTTCGACCGCGATCGGCACGGGCCACCGCCCTACCCGCTGGTGGTCAAACGCGGCGACACCCTGTCGGTCCACCAGTATGACTACTGGCCGCACGACGTCGTCGGGTGGGACGGGGCGGTCTATCCGGTAGCCTTCAACATCCTCGACTTCCAGCCCAAGACCGGCCTGGTACACCTCCCGCCGACCATCCACACGACCTTCGCCGGCGACGGATTCGTGATCTGCTCGTTCGTGCCCCGGATGGTGGACTTTCACCAGCAAGCCGTGCCCTGCCCCTACGGACACGCCAGTGCGGACATGGACGAAATCCTCTATTACGTCGAGGGCGACTTCACCTCGCGCCGAGGCATCGAGCCGGAGTCGATCAGTTTGCACCCGGCGGGCATCCTTCACGGACCCCATCCGGGCATGTACGAGAAGTCGATCGGCACCAAACGAACCACTGAACTCGCCGTGATGGGCGACACCTACAAGCCGCTACGCCTGACCGCGACCGCCGCCGACCTGGAAGACAAGGACTACCACGCATCCTGGCTGAAGTGAGCAAACATGTTTATCGACACCCGTGATTACCCATCCAACTGGCAGGAAATCTACAAGCTGGCCACCACCTTCATCCAGCCCCGACCGATCGCCCTGGTTTCCACCCTGTCCGCCGACGGCCTGCCGAATCTGGCCCCGTTCAGCTTCTACAACATGGTCTCCGCCAATCCCCCGGTGGTCATGTTCGCTCCCTCCCTTCGTCGCAACGGCAGCGGCAAGGACTCGCTGAACAACGCCGAGGCCACCGGTGAGTTCGTGATCGCCACCGTCAACGAGGCCATCGTCGAGCACATGAACCGCTGTGCGTTCGACTATCCGCCCGGGGTGGACGAGTTCGCCAAGTCGGGTCTGACCCCCCGGCCGGCCAAGCTGGTCAAGCCGTCCCTGGTGAAGGAGGCCCCGGTCAACATCGAATGCCGGCTGGTAGAGATCAAGCGGTTCGGCGACCAGCCCGGGGCCGGCAGCGTGGTCTTCGGGAGAATCATCGCCGTGCACGTGGACGATGCCGTCCTGGCCGACGACCGCCTGGTCGACCCGGCCAAACTGAGGAGCGTCGGCCGAATGGGAAGATCAACCTATGCCAAGACGACCGACAGCTTTGACCTGCCCCGGCCCCAAGAGGTGTAACGCGCCGGCCGGCCGGTTCGATTGCGGCTTGGAGTACCCACCGGCGCCTTGAAAGCGAATCAATTGCGATGGTCGGCACATTTAATGGTTGCCGAATCGCGCGGGGGTGCCTATCCATCCCGCAAACGGAGGCAACCGACATGAACACGCCGGCGCTCGGACTGACCACCACCAAGGCCCCCTTTATCGAGGAGGCCAAGGCCAAGGGGGACTTGTACATCCGCCAGCCCTACGAGCTTTACAGCGACGAGAACCAGGAAGCCTGGCAGCGGATGTATAAGCGCATCCTGCCCCGCTGGCGGAAGTACGCCAATCCCCGGTTCCTCGAGGGGATCGACCAGCTGGCCTTCGACCCGCAGCGGATTCCGCGCCTCGCCGAGATCAACGCCTTCCTCGAACCGCTCAGCGGCTTCTCCGCCAAGGCGGTCAGCGGTTATGTGCCGGCCTACGTCTTCTTCGATTGCCTGCGCGGCCGGGCGTTCCCCACCACCATCACCATCCGTGACGTGGGCACCCTGGACTACCTGCCCGAGCCGGACCTCTTCCACGACATCGCCGGGCACGTGCCCATGCACACCGATCGGGTCTTCGCCGACGTGCTGGTGCGCCTCGGCGAGGTGGCCCGGACCGCCGCCCAGTTGAGTGCCGACCTCTCCGACGAGCAGGAGCGCTTCCGGCGTGCCGAGAGCATCATCAAGGCCCTGGCCCGCTTCTTCTGGTTCACCATCGAGTTCGGGCTGATACGTTCGGACGGCGAGCTCAAGGCCTATGGTAGCGGGCTGCTCAGTTCCTACGGCGAGATCGCCCACTGCATCGAATCGCCCGACGTGCAGCGCTACCCCTTCCAACTGGAGTGGGTAGTGAACCAATACTTCGAGATCGACCACTATCAGCCGCTGCTGTTCGTCATCGATTCGTTTGATCATCTGTTCAAGCAGGCCGACGAACTCGAACGCTGGATGCTCGACGGCAGACTCAACAACGTCAGCCCCGGCGAACCCAACGTCAACGAACAAGACATGCGCTCATTCCTGGAGGCCACCACGACCCCCGGCGACTAGGGCGATCCCCAATCAGAGCCGCGACCGTTAGGAAGCGGTGGCGTGTGCAAAAGTCAAAACGCCAAGACATCAACAGTGCAAAAAAGTCGAAACTCGCTGATCGGAGCCGTCCCCGCATCAGGGAACGACCAGAGCCGCCCGGGGTGCCACTGGCGGCTGGCCCGCCGGTGCCCGCACAAATGATCAACCTACGGGCAACCCCGACCTCCGTCGGGCCACTGACCGGCCGGCCTGACTGGCGATCACAACTCGTCGATCTTGGCGGCCAGGATGAAATCGCTCTCCGTTAACCCGTCTACCTTGTGGGTCCAAATGTCGAACCGCACCTCGCCCCAGCGCAGGTAGATGTCCGGGTGGTGACCCTGCTCCTCGGCCAGGTCGCCGGCCCGGTTGACCAAGGCCAATGCCTGGACGAAATCGGGGAATGAAAAGATCTTGCTCAGGTGGTGCTCGTCGACCACCTTCCACTCCTCGAGCTGACTCAGTAGCGGCCCGATATCATCTCCCTTCAGCGCCGGAACCCCGCCCCGACACGGAACACATTGTTGGGCCGACAGCTCGGACATGTTCTACTCCTTTTTCCAATCTCCCATCCGACGACCGGGCCACGGCCATCCAGACGGAGGCGGTTACAAGTTCCCCCGCCGGGCCTGCTCTTCCTCGATCGACACGAACAGGGCCTTGAAGTTGCCGACCCCGAAACCGCGAGAACCGTGCCGCTCGATGACCTCGAAGAACAACGTCGGCCGATCCTGAACCGGTTGGGTGAAGATCTGCAGCAGGTACCCGTCCTCGTCGCGGTCGACCAGAATGCCCAGTTCCTGCAGGCTCTCCATGTCCTCACCGACGTCGCCCACTCGATCACGCAGGCTCTGATAGTAGGCATCCGGCACGCAAAGGAACTCTATGTCCCGGCCGCGCAACTCGCGGACCGTCTTCCTGATGTCCGCCGTCGACAGGGCGACGTGCTGCACGCCAGGTCCCCGGTAGAAATCCAGATACTCCTCGATCTGGCTCTTCTTCTTGCCCTCCGCGGGCTCGTTGATCGGGAACTTGATCTTCCCGGATTCGTCGAACAGCACCTTGGACATTAACGCACTGTACTCGGTGCTGATATCCTCATCCGTAAAGTGGCAGAGCTGGGAAAAACCCATCACCTCGGCGTAGAACCGGGCCCAATGATCCATCATCCCCCGCTCGACGTTCCCCACGATGTGGTCGATCGCCGCCACCCCGATGGGGCGGGTGTGGGTGCCGTCCAAGGGCGCATAGCCCGGGGCGAAGACCCCCGCGTAGTCCAGGCGATCGACGAAGCGAATGACGGTATCCCCGTAGATCTTAATCGCCGCAACCCGTAGCGTGCCGTGAGCATCTTCCCGACAGGTCGCCGGCTGAACCACGGTGGCCCCGCGCTGCTTGACCGCCGCGACGGCCTGCTCGACGTCCGGCACCCGCAGACCGATCACCTTCACCCCGTCGCCGTGCATGGCACAGTGTCGGGCGATCTCGTGGTCGGGCACCAACGCGCTGGTGAACACCAGCCGGATCTTGCCCTGCTCGAGCACGTAGCTGGCCTGGTCACGCACCCCAGTCTCCAGGCCGCTCCGGCCCACCGGCCGGAATCCGAAGACCTTGTCATAGAAATGGGCCGCCTGCCGGGCATTGCCCACGTAAAACTCCAGGTGGTCGTATCCCAGGATGGGAAGAAAGTCGCTCATCTCCGTGGTTCTCCTTCAGGGTGGTCAGAGGCCCAGGGGCTCCGGCCCGCCGTATCGGGATTGGCCTCTCGAAACATCATAGTCACCACCCCTGCAACGTGCCATATTCTCCCAATCGGCCACGGCCGCCCCCTCGACACCGCCGATCAGGTTTCTCAGCTCAACCCTGTTCAATCCCCCCCGAATACGGTAGGATATCCCTCGGTCCGAGGTCCCGGACAGCGGCACCGGCGCCCAGACCATGGATGCAAACGCGATTCCAGGCCAACGTTCTCGGCCCCGCGCCGACCTGCCAGAGGCTTGGGGCTACAGCCCTCTCGAAGACCTATCGCCACAAGGGATTTGGGGCTGCCTGTTTCAGGCACCCTCCCACTGAGACGGAGACAATCGCAGGTTGGCTGTGTCATTCAAACAGGCCGGCGACAGCGATTGGCCATTGGTGATCGTCGAGGCCACGGGTCTGGCCCCGGAAAGCTGATAAGCGAAGCGTCGGTTGCATGCGTACCGGTTCGCCGGTACATTCAAATGCGCCGTGAGGCTGGCAGCGCCGACGAGCGGCCTGCCGCCGCATACTGCCCAGGACAGCAGTAATGAGAACAGGCTCCACTGGCACTGGTTCCCAAAACGGGCAAGCCCGGCCGTTCTTGCGGTGGGCGGGCGGCAAATCCAAGCTGGTCGGTACCATCGCACAGTACCTCCCCAAGGACCTGTCATACCAAAGGTACTGGGAGCCGTTCCTCGGGGCCGGGGCGATGTTTTTCCATCTACAGCCGCACCACGCTGTTCTATCCGACATCAACAAACCACTTATTGACTGCTACCGAACAATCAAGAAGGAGCCTGACGCTATCAGTCGGCGCCTCGAACGCCATCGGCGCTTGCACGGCATTGAACACTACTATCGCATTCGCCAACGCTATAACCGCTCCACCTCTTCACCGCAAAAAGCCGCGAATTTCCTCTACCTGAATAAGGCGTGTTTCAACGGCGTCTTTCGCGTCAATACACAGGGAGAGTTCAACGTCCCATGGGGAAACAAGAAAACACCCGCTCTGCCCACCCTCGCTGAGCTGCGCACAGTATCGACCGCCCTTCGTGGGGCTCGCCTGTGCTGCTGGGACTACACGAAGGTCGTCGATAAGGCGCGCCCCGGCGATTTCGTATACCTCGATCCACCATATCCGCCTTTGAACGGCACGGCTTATTTCCGGCACTACACTGCAAATCGTTTCAACACAGAAGACCAACGGCACGTCGCCGAGGTCTTCGCCGCTCTGGATCGTGCCGGTTGCTTCGTGTTGCTGAGCAATGCTGCCATAGCGGAGATCAAACGTTTATATCGCCGATGGCAAACCAGGGAGATACGCGTGCGTCGTTGGGTGAGCTCGAATGGCCAGCGGCTTCTCGTCAACGAGATTATCGTAACCAACTTCTGAATGCCGCCGGGGATGACGGATCATCAAACGTTGAGGAGATCGTTGATGTCTTCAGAACAGTATGTCACCCGCCTGAGAATAGCTGATCAGCGCGAAATCGTGAATCAGATCGCTCAGACCTACAAAGATTTCTATCGTGCTACGATGGAGTACATCGACAACGCGATAGACGCTGCGGTAGACCGTCGAGAGCGCCGCGACCGCTCGGATCACAATCAGAACTTCGTCGCAGAGATTGTGGTGAACGTCGACACCAAGAAGCGGCTGGTCAGCATCAAGGATGACTGTGGAGGGATGGAGCCGCAGGTCCTGTGTGAATTGCTGTCGAATGTTGGGCGGTCGAGGAAGAAGACCGTGCCCTGGGCAAACGGTCAATTCGGTTTCGGCGTGCACGCATTCCGGGCATTTGCCCATACGGCCACGTTTACCAGCAATGCAGGAATCAAAGGCAAGTACTGGATCACGATTGACCGAGATACAGATGAGAACACAGACGTGCCTTGCGAGCGCACGTCTCGCCGCGCTCTGGGCGCGACCCTTGGAACGCTCGTGGAGATTGCAGACTTTGATAAGCACATCTTCCGAAAGAGTCTAATGCGAAGGAAGCTGATAGCCGAGATCGAACGGCACTTCGGCGACGCTCTGCGCGTAGGAATCGTCAGAATCCGAGTAATGCAAGACAACGGACAACCGCACAATTGCTGCCCGTTCGACTACGAATCGCTCCCGGGGGTACCGATCAGCGAGATGCTCGACGTAGCGGCCGGCGACCGCCAGGGCCGGATAGAGGTCAATCTACGGGTCCTGGAGAAGCAACTCCCCGACGATAGCCATCTCCCCTTTCTCACAAAGAAGGGACGGCGGATTCAAACCATGGCCCACCTTGGCAGCCTGCGAGACTTCGTCCGGGAACAGGGAGGCAGATTCGACGTATGGGGCACCTTATGTGTGACTGGTTCGATAGATGTGGGCGATTTCTGCGACCCGAACATAACACGCGATGATCTTAGGCAGGACGCGAGAACACGGGCCTTCTACGATAAGCTGATCGTAGTGCAAATCCGTTTGGAAGATGAACTGGAGAAGCTCTTGCAACGCCACGCGAAGGCCTCTCTGAAGAAGGTTGGAGACCTGGTCTCTGGGATACTCCGCGATGTACTGAAACGATATCGATTACTGTTCGAAGTAAGTGTTCCTCGAGCTGAAGCCGGACCCTCAGAAGAGAAGCTCGAACCGGCGGGAACGCAAGGGAACCTCGGCGGAGGGGAGCCAGGCGGTGGCGGTGAAGCACCAGCGCCGGGCTCTGGTAACGGTGGTGGCGCGGGCGGAGGTTCAGGCAAGCCCCCCGGGGGGCCGGGCCCGGGGCCTACGGGCGCCGGTGGACAAAGGGGAGAGAAATCGGAAGACACTGGCCAATCAAAGCCCATGGCACGCGATGAGCCCGCTCCGCAAATCACTTTTCGGCCTTTTCCGGACCAGCCTCGCGTGATTGAACTCGGCGGCTCACTGGTGGTGAACACTGCGCACAAGGACTTTGAAGATCGCAACAAAGGGGGCGACGATAATCCCAAGTTCGACGACAGGCTCCTGAATTACATTGCGATGGTGGTAACGCCTCCTTGCGTTCACAGGATTGTCCAAAAATCAGGGAAGGTCTTGTCCGCGAAGGAGGTTGCGGACAATGTAATCGAGCTGGCAACAAAACTTGAATGTCGATTGATCCGAGACAAGAGATCTGTCCAATCCTCGGTTAGATAATGGCTGAACTGCGCAAGATCCTAGAGCTGATCGCCCCGCACAACAATGCGTATCGGGACCGCGGCGCATCCGTGCGAGACAAACTGGCCGCTATGTGGGAGATCGGGGACGTCCTGGTCAAAGCCGGAGTGACCAGCGCCCACAGCTTCGGCTGGGAGATACAGCGGGAGACGCGCGGACTCGTCAAGCGGCCGACGATCTTCCGGAGCCACAAGTTTCGCGTGGTATGGTCCGACAAGGACCAGTTTCTCAGAACTTTTGGCGGCATTCGAGGGCTGTCATCCCTGGTTGACATGCTGCCGCTCCTGGACCCCGCACAGCGCGGAAACCACCACGTCCCAGCGAAGATCGTGGAGGACTTGACTCGCCAGATGCATCTACTCCCACCAGGAGAGTTCAAGAGCAAACTAGACGCGATAAAGAAGAAATATGCTGACGCCACCCTTGGCAAGACTTACAACCGCGGCAAGCACTTGGCTGCTCTGCGGTCGCTCGCTCAGTCATTCCGCACTATATACACGCGAATACGAATGGCGGTCATGCGTGAGGATCCCCCATCGCTTGCCGCGATCCGAAGCGAGATCCCTAGTAACGAGTTGCATTTGTTCTCGAGTATGTGTCTCGCGCTCACAACCATGGATAATCGGCGGCTCTGTTCCAAGCTCCCCGCTAACGACTCCACTGCAAAGGATCCTGCTTTCGGCCGCGCGTATGATGGCGCGGCCAACCTCCTTCGCGAAACTCCAGATGTGCGGCGGGCGAGCTTCCGAAAACTGGTTGCAGCTGACGCGCTGGCCGATCTTGCTGACCTATGCAATTCAGTAGTCACGGATGACGGCGTTCAGGCCTACAAACTGCGCGCTCGAGTCACCATTGCATTATGATTCGCCGGTGGTCCAGAAGGAAGCTACCATCGCTGGGACGAATATGCGGATTCGATCGGGAGCGCTCGCCGAGTGCCCAGGGCAACTTGCCTCGGTGTTGGATGTCCTCGGCACGGTGCTTTTTTTGCCATTTCCTGACGACGCTCGACTATGCAAACGGGGAACTGGTGCTCCGCCGGTGTCCTCACCGCCGGACTGACGGCGGATTGATTCTCTATGATAGGCTCTAAACCTGGCTGCTGGATTGAACTCGGCTGGCGTAGTCGTCGCGTAACTGGCGGTGCAGCACCTTGTTGGAAGCCGTCCGGGGCAGACTCTTCACGATCACCACATCGCTGACGCGGAACAGGGGGTTCAAATCCCGGGCCAACTTAGCCTGCGTTTCTTGCAGGAGGATCGGCCTGTCTGCCGCGACCGACTCGGCGATCACGGCATAGATAACCAATCGGCTCGGCCCGCCGCCCGTCGGTTGGGCGGCAACGGCGGCGCATTCCCTAATCTGCGGAATGCTCATCAGCACCCGTTCGATCTCCGCCGCGCTGACCTTGATACCCCCCAGGTTCATGGTGTCGTCGACCCGACCGTGGGCCCGGAAGTAGCCCCCGCCCAGCCGGGCGAACTGATCGCCGTGCCGCCGCAAGACCTCTCCCTCGGGGCCGGCCGGACAGCCCTGATAATAGACCTCGTCATGATCGCGATTCAGCAGCTCCTCCGACAGGCCGATGGACGGCGGGATCAAGAAGACCTCACCATCATCCGTCGGCCGACCCTCCTCGTCGAGCAACACGAAATCCATACCCAGGGCCGGCGTGGAGAAGGCCGCCGGCGAGGCGGGTTGGACCAGGGTGCCGGTAATGAACCCCCCGCCGATCTCGGTCCCGCCACAGTACTCGATGACCGGCTTGTTGCCGGCCAGGTACATCAGGTAGAGCATGTCCTCGGCGTTGGAGCATTCGCCGGTCGAGCCGAACGAGCGGATGCGGCTCCAATCCAGCCCCTCCATGCACGCCGATTCCCGCCAGACCTTCACCAGACTAGGTACTACCCCGAGCATGGTCACCCCCGCCCGGGCGACGAATTCCCCGAAATCACTCCCCAGCGGAGCCCCGGTATACAACGCCATCGACGCCCGATTCATCAGGCTCGCATAGATCACAAAAGGCCCCATCATCCAGCCCAGGTTGCTCGGCCAGGCCAGGACCGAGTCCTCCGTGATGTTGTGATGGAACAGGCCGTCCATCGCACACTTGATCGGCGTGGTATGCGTCCACGGAATCGCCTTCGGCACGCCCGTCGTGCCCGACGAAAACAGGATGTTGGTATGATCGCCGGGTAAACACCCGACCGAATCAAAGCATTCCTCGCCGCTGAGAAAGTCCCCCCAGAGCATATCGCCCTCGCGCAGGTCTACCGCCCCGGCCTCGTCCTCCCGGCAAGTCAACACGATCGCCCGGACCGCCCCCGCCCGCTTGACCTTGGGGTATATCTCGACCCGCTTCCCCCGGCGGACGTAGTAATCGACCGTGAAAACCGCCTGGGCCCCGCCGAGATGCAGCCGCGTGGCGATCTCCTCGGCTGCAAAGCTATCCGCGATGGAAACCACACAACAACCCGCCCGAATGATCCCCAAATAAATAGCCACCGCCTCGGCCGACATGGCCATGTCCACCGCGATCGCGTCTCCCGCGGAAAAGCCCTGTTCGACCAGCCCGTTAGCCACCCGGTTCACCAACTTCTCCAGCTCCCCATACGTCATCCGCCGCAACGGTCCGCCTTCGTCCTGACACAGAATCGCCGTCTTGCCCGGGTCGGCCCCCAAGCAACTGTCCGCGATGTTCAGCATCGCCCCGGACAGCCAATCGGGCCGAGCCGCATCCCCCGCCGCTCCGATGATCGATTGGGGCGGAGTCTTGAACACCACGCCCAACTTCTGGATGACGCCTTCCCAAAACTCGCCCCGGCAACGCACCGACCACTTGTGCAGCTCCTCATACTCCGAAAAGCCCCTCTCCCCCATAAACCGCCCAATGTTCGTCCCCGCCGCCGATTCCCTAGTCGGCACCCAAGCCGGCACCGGCCCATTGCTAGATGCCCAATCCCCGCCGGCCAACTCGAGGGCCCGCTTAAACAAACCAAAGCTCGCCCTGCTATTGACCAGCAACTCCACCACCTCCCGCCACATCCCCCCCCACGCCTCGGCACTCCCCGCCCGACCCGCATGCTCCGCGATAACCCGCTCAACGCCCCGCATCATGCCACCACTCTCATCCACCACACCACATCCCTCCCCCACTAGAACACCCCCCACCAGGGAGCCCTGCACCTCAACTCTCCGCCGGCCATAGCAGGGCAAACACCACCGCCGTCAGCAGGCCGTACACCACGCCATCCAATAAATCGGTCAGGACAAAACGACCCGGCTTGCCGAAGAAGATCGCATTCGGGATCGAACCCGCGCAATAGCCGAGTACCGCCGTCGCTCCGGCCACCCGAAACACCGGCAGAAACGCCGCCCCCGCCGGCCGAGCCAGAGAAGTGATGTACCCGATGAAGATGCTCACCACCAGATAGACCAGGAATACCAGGATCAGGTTGCTCCCGAAGTTCGGCTTCCCGGACAGGATGTTCATGCTGCCCCACGGGCCGGCGTCGCACCGGGCCCTGAACTCCTTCGATTTCATGTCCTGACCGGGCTGGCACCCGGGCCACATATACGTTCCCGGCGCCAGATCGAGCTTCTCCAATCCCGAAAACAGGGCCTTCTCGTCGGGGACCGACTTGACGTCTTTCTTGTGATGCGGGAGGACCATCCACACCAGACCGCTCACCATAAAAACAACCACCGCGGAAACCAGAATAGGCAACCAGAGCTGCAAGACGATACCCATCGAGATTCTCCTTCTGTCAGATTTGGCCGGTCATAGACCGCAGCCAGGCCCACGCCATCACGACCATCCCAGTCTAGTGCGCCGCCTGGCCCAAGGCCAGGAGGGGCCAACGGTTGGCGACCCCATCTGTTCACCCCCCCGGCATGGCCCCCGGTGCCCCCTCCGCGATTCCCCTTTCGGCCGCCGGCTCACCCCCTGAACGTCCGCATTCGTTCAGCACAATCCCAGGCCTCAGAACTCCGGCGGCCATTTTGGCCGTGGGTTTGGCGGGGCTCGGGTGTCAGAGTATATGAAGGGCGTTGAGATCGGATCGTCGGTCGGATCGCAGCGCCGGTCGAAGCGGAGTTGGAGCGGATGAACCAATCGTCGGGCGATCAGAAAACCGCGGACGTGATCGAAACATACCGCGACACGATTCAGCCGCTCTACCAGTTCGTTTCGCGGCGGGCCGGCCGGTCACGACAACTGGCGGAGGACATCACCCAGGAGACGTACTTGCGGGCGGTCGTGCAATGGCAAGACGGGCGGCGGCCGGAGAAGGCGCTGGCCTGGCTGCAGACCGTCGCCCGCAATCTCTTGTTCAATCACTACCGCCGCAAGAGCCCCGAGTCCCTGGAGGCGTCGAATGTCGAGTGCGTCCTGGAAACGGAGCCGGTGGACGGCCCCGACGCGGCCGCCCTGGTGTACTGGGGATTGGCCCGCCTGGGGCGCCGGCCCCGCCGTTTGCTCGAGGCCTTCTACATCGAAGGAGAATCGATGCGCACGATTGCCACCGACCTGGGCCTCTCCGAACGGGCCGTCGAGGGCCGCCTCCGCCGCGCCCGACAAGCGCTCAAGGACCGATTGACCCCCATCATGCGTAAACAGGGAGAGACGTCATGAACGAAGCCCGCACCCCCGATCCCCAATTCGTAAACCACCTCGAATGGGAGATCGAGTCAATGATGCGCCGACAGAAAACCGTCAACGGAACCTCGACCGCCCGGCGGCCTCTCCGGCCCCGCTTGGGCACCACCCTGGCGCTGGTGGCCGTGTCGATGTTGGCTGGAGGAGCCGGCACCCACGCCATAACCCATGGTATCGATGAACAGGCCGCGGCGTTATACCTCACCCGGGCCGAAGCGCAGTTGGAAATCGCCCGGACGCGCTCGCAGCACGTTGCTCGAGAGCTGGCCAAGATGCAAACGCTCGCCCAACAAGCAATGGCGACCGAACGCGAATCCCGGCAAGTTGAAGCTCGATTCTTGCAGGCCCAGTCCGAGACCGAGATCCGCGAACTGCAACTCGCCGAAACGATCATCACCAGCATGGAGCCCAACGATGCCCTATCCGCCCCGTTGGTTTACCTGAGGGATTTTGTGACCGAGCGAATGGCCGCCCAGCGCCGTCCGATGCAGTTGCGGCTCGACATCGCCCTCGCTCATGCCCGGCGCTATCAAGAACTCCTTGATGCCGGCGTCGTGACCACCAGGGAGCTAAAGACAGCTCAAACAGGGGTCGTCGCCGCCGAAGCAGAGTTGATCGGGCTTGAGAAGCGCGGCGGACTCCGGGCATCGTTCCTGACCGGTGAACTGTCGGCCGCAGACGTGGAACTGCGGGGCATGCGTCTCGCCGCCATCGCCGCCAGAGGAATTGCCCTTCGTCAGGTTGAAGTCCTTGTCCAACAACACCAGAGGTTCACGGACCTGTCCGAGCGCGGCGCCGTCTCCGGCGCAGAACTCCGCGCG
This sequence comes from uncultured Planctomycetaceae bacterium, assembly GCA_964520125.1. GTDB lineage: Bacteria > Planctomycetota > Phycisphaerae > UBA1845 > UTPLA1 > JAFGQA01. The sequence continues at coordinate 1,777 of CAZFMS010000072.1, read as the reverse complement.
GTCCAAACCGACTTGCGAACCGCCGAGGCCCGCGTGGAACTCGCCGACCTGGAGCTCCGCATCCTCGATCAGAAGCTCGAGGGAGTCAAAAAGGGGTCAGGTTGATTGAATCAGGCCCAGACCGTAGCGGACATGGAGACCCTGCACCGCTCCGTCCAGCGTGGCGGCCCCTTCGGCGACGACGCCTGGAAACTCCGCACCGCCCGCCGACTCGGCTTGGAGTCCACCATCCGGCCGCGCGGCCGACCAACCAAGCGGCCCGATTAGGTTAATCTGAGCCCTTTTCCACACCTTTTCCACACCCAAACCACTGCCAGCAGTGCGGGTATAATCTAACGGGCAACGTGAGCGGGAAGTGACCTGAGTGCGGCAAGCCCTGTCGGGCCGAGGCGGGTGTGAAATGAGGTTGCCCCGACGATCACGAGTTCGACGCATCCTCAAGTGGGGAGGCTTGGTGCCTTGCGTGCTGATCTTCCTGATGTGGGCATTGACCACCACGGTCGTGAGAAACACGAGGCTCAATGTTGAGTACGTAGGCGACGACACTCATCTGAGATTCCTGGTAGGTGCGATCTACTGCTCCAGCCCAGTTCATTGGACCGTCCGTCGGGCCGACCTTTCTGGTTGGCGAATCTACAAGGTACACCCGAGGAAACAAGACGCCTTCTTTCGGTTCTGGCGTCGTGACCATGGTTTCCTGCTGCCAGCGGTTCGTCCATATTGGAATCGCACCGCGTACATTCCGCTCTGGCTACCATTCGCTACTCTCGCCATCCCCACAGCCTATCTTTTCTGGCCCGACAGCCGATGTCCCCCAGAGGGCCACTGCCAATCCTGCGGCTACAACCTCACCGGCAACGTCAGCGGCGTGTGCCCGGAATGTGGGACGGGGGTCGGGTTGCATCCCCCGGCAAAGGGGTGAAGGGGTAACCTCTCTACCGTCTGCTCCTGCCGAGCACTCCCACGCCTCCGAAAGCCAGGCGCGCTATTACAGGATGCTCATGGAACTTCGGCGACACGGAACCCGACGCTGCTGTACCCGTACGTCGGGTTGCTGTAGCTGCGATGCGCCGCGTGCAGCGTGACGCCGGGGATGTCGAACGACCCGCCACGCAGCCCGCGTGACGAACCGTAAAGTATGGCTTCACTCCACTCCCACACGTTGCCGGCCTGGTCTAACGTGCCGTACGGACTGTCAGAGGGCTTGGCAGAGTAGGATCCAGCCTCAGTGCGGTAGTACGGACTGCCTATCGCATAACCGCCGTCGTAGTAGTTCGCCGAGCCGTTAGTCATGTCTGTTCCCGGTGGGACCTCCGCTGTCGGAACCGTGTTCGATTCCGTCGGATAGTCCCAGTAGTTCCCAGTCACGCCGTCGTCCTTGTGATACGCAGCCTTGTACCACTCGTCCTCCGACGGGATCACCCAGGTGGCGTCCGCCTCGCGCACGACGGCGATCAGCTCGGCGTTGCTCATCGCCCCATCGAGGTAGTAGGAGCCGTCCTCGGTGGTGGTCAGGTCCTGAACACCCGTCGGCTGGCCGTTGTGCAGCCAGTTGCTGAACCTTGCGGCATCGCCCCAACTCACGTAGTTCACCGGCCGGTCCGCCCAGTCGGCTTCCGTCCCGCTCGGACGGCCGCTGAAGTCGTAGGTGTAGCTCCCGCTGGTTCCGTTCTGCATGATCTGGCAACCGTAGGAACTACTGTCCATGGTGCTGTTATAGAGCTCGTACGTGTCCGTCGCGGCCACGGCGTTGAGGAACTCGGTGTACTGCCCCGCC
>CAZFMS010000071.1:0-14960 GCA_964520125.1 uncultured Planctomycetaceae bacterium | reverse complement strand
ACATTACCGCCGCCGGCGTGCCTTCGGGCGGCTCGGCCAAGGGCGGGAGCTGGCACGGCGAGTGGTCGGAAGAAGTTCAGGACCAGTGGACCCGGGGTTTCTATCAGGTTGCCCTTTCCAAGCCCTTTGTGGAAACGGTCTGCTGGCAGACGCTGGCCGATGGTGCCGACGGGACGGATGCCGGCGGCGTGCTGCGGACCGACCTGTCCCCCAAGCCGGCCTACCAGGAAATCCTGGCCCTCCGTAAGAAACTCCTCGGTCGCCGGCCGGCCGGCGCCGCCCAGGCCACATCCCCTGACGGTAAAACCCAACCCTGACCCCTTCCGGCAGCGAAGTACCGAGTGAAAGCCGGGCCTGGTAACCGCGCCCCGCCCGCCCTGGCGCCATCCGATGGGGGTCTTATCGGGTTTATTGCTCCACAGGCGGTTTGGATCGTAGGCTTGACCAGAGCGCGGTTCTCTTGCAGGTCGGGGCGGTCCTCTCCTTGCCCCCGGCCGGGTGGGCAGCCTTCGCAGATCACCGCCTGAGAATATCGATGTCTCACGGTTCAAGGCTCTGCCCATAGTGTTAGGGGGGGTGGCGTATTCGCCACTGGAGGCAGACCCATGGTTCAAATCCTGCAACGGTTCTCGACCGGCAATCTGGTCGGCCTATTGGGGACGATCATCCTCTTCTGGCTGGCCTGGCCGATCCTCTGTGGTGTGCTGGGAGCCAAGCGCGGCCTGGGCATGCAAGGCGTCATGCACGGGTTGCTCTGGGGGCCGTTGGGCCTGCCGGTCGTCCTACTCAGCGGCCGGAAGCACTTATGTCCGACATGTGGCAAGCGAACTCTGCTTGCGCCCCCGGAGGCCAGCCCGGTGACGACGCCCCTGCCGGCAATCCGGCCGGAGGCGCCGCCTCCGCCCGCAGAACCAGGCCCCGACACCGTCGTGTGGGCCCGCCGTGTACCACAGCTTTCGACTGTAGAACCCCAGCCGGATTCGACGGACCCCGACCGACGTTGGAGCTTCCCCAATGGCGCCGACCAGGAGTATTCTGAAGATGAAGCGGCCGAATTGCACCGGTGGGTCAACGGAGACTAGCAGGGGGTTCGCCACCCGCGAGGGGCGACGCTAAAGCCCTGCCGAGACCTGGAATCGTCACTGTGGGTTCGAGCCGGCATCCTCGCTCATCACCCGGCTGCGGAGCAGTTCACGAATCTGCCGCTCCAAATCGCGATCCCGTGGCTGGTCGGTCCAGACCTGGTTTTGGCTGGGCCTGATGCCCGCCTCGCGATCGATCGGCGTCTCGCTGGGCACGTCGCTGAACTGGTCGTTTCGGCGGAACACCTGATGGTCCGAGGTGTCCAGACGCTGCACGCGCACTCGGCACTTGGCAACGCAGCCGGTGCCCCACTCGCTAATCAACAAGGTCGCGGTTCGCCGCATCCGGTTGCGATAGCCGATGGTATCATCGCGGATCCGACCGGTACCGCCCTTCTGGTCGTACTCCCCGGGGGCGCTGCGAATCAGGCCTTCCTCCGGTGATGCCTCGGCGATGGTAAACAACTGCCCCATCGCGTGGAGGCCGGCCTCGAAGGCCGCTTCCGGGGAAGTGTTGGGCAGCCTGGTTTGCGACCACCCGGTCATACGCCCTCCCCCTGAACCCGGCGACTGCAGGTCGGAGCACCCGGCCGCCCCGAGGGCCAGCAGGGCCCCGGCCGAGGCGATCCCCACCCGGGCGAAAAGGCCGTACGTCGATAGCATGAAGGTCTGGCGTTTCATCGGTCTAACTCCCTCATCAGCCGCCCGACTGGGGGGCCAGCCTAATCGTGTCCTCCGGGCCAGTCAACGAGCATCATAGGGCAGTTCTCGACGCCGCCACCCTACACTCCCCGGCCGACTTCACCTGCCCTCCCCAAGCCCCTTGGGCTCCTATCTATGCTAGACTGGCCGCCGGCCATGGCTTCTCTCAGAGCAAAATATCTGGACCTGGTCTCCGGACGACAGCGAGGGCTGCTCCCCGACCTGACTCGCGGCATATTGCGGTTGCTGTCCGTTCCCTACGTGTGCCTGATAATGGGCCGCAACGCCTACTACGACCTGGCCAAACGCAACGCCCAACGGGTTCCGCGGCCGGTCATCTCAGTGGGCAACATCACGGTGGGCGGAACGGGAAAAACGCCCTTCGCCGCCCACCTGGCGAACCTGTTGTCTCGCCGACGTCTAAAAGTGGCCCTGCTCCTGCGCGGTTACAAGGGGCGGGTCATCCAGTTTGACGAAGAGCACCGCGAGCAGGCTCTCGAACAATGGTGGCAGGAAAGCGATGAAGCCATGGTCCTGCGGCGTCGGTGCCCCAAGACTCCGGTCTTCGTGGATCCGGACCGCGTCGCCGCCGCCAGACGGGCGATCGCCCAAGGGGCCGAGGTCCTGGTCTTGGACGACGCCTTTCAACATCGCCGCATCGCCCGGAACCTGGACATCGTGATGGTCGACGCTACCGTCCCGTTCGGTCACGGTCATCCCCTGCCGCGCGGACTCCTCCGCGAGCCTACCCGCTCCCTGCGCCGGGCCGATCTGATCGTCCTCTCGCACAGTGATCGGATCAGCCAGACCGACGCCACCCTGCTTCTGCGGACCCTCCGGCACCTCTCCGGCAACAAGCCGGTGATCCGGACCGCTCATCGCCTCACCGGTTTTGCGGATCTCAAGGGCCACCAGGTACCGGTCGAGGATCGCCAAGCGATGCTGGCGGTCATCTTCGCGGGGATCGCCAGTTTCGAGGGCTTTCGAAGCTCGGTCGAAAAGCTGGGCATCCAGGTCCTGGCGGCCTACCAGTATCCCGACCATCACGTCTACACCGCCGAGGAGCTGGCCGGCCTGGCCGACGCGGCGACCAACCTGGAGGCCAACGTCATCCTGACCACCGAGAAAGATGCCGTGAAGCTCGTCGGACGCTGGCCCGAGGAGGGCTGTCGGCTGCTGGTTCCGAATCTGGAGATCGAGTTCCTGGACGAAGGTGATAAGATGCTCACCCGGGCCCTTGATGAGGTCCTGGCCGGTCGCCAGATCTAGTCGGGCCGGTCGGTCGACCGGCAGACCGCACGCCGGGCCCCCCGAGCGGCATATGGGCCGGCGACCGCTGGCAGGCCGTTTGCTCCTGGCGTGCAGAGTCGGAGAAGTCCCCCCATGGCCAAGGAATACGAACCTACGGACCTGTCCAAGCTGAAGACCTACTCCATCGACCGGCGAGCCCACAAGTTCAACGTGGACGCCCAGGCGGGCCTGCCGCCCCAGGGGGCCAGCTTCCGCGAATGGTGGGAGTCCCTGCCGCCCGTCCTCGGGGCAGCCGCGCTTAAGACCCTGGCCACCGAGATCATCGAGGCCCGCCGCGCCGATCGGCCGGTTGTCATGGCCCTGGGAGCCCACGTCGTCAAGGTCGGCTGCTCGTCGATCATCTGCGACCTGGTGCAACGCGGGATGGTCACGGCACTGGCCATGAACGGAGCCACCGCCATCCACGATGTCGAGGTCGCCATCGCCGGTCAGACCAGCGAGGAGGTAGCCGAGACTATCCGTGACGGGAGCTTCGGCATGGTCGAACAGACTCCGGCCTTCTTCGCCGAGGCCGTTGGCCGGACGCGGGAGTCGCCCGCCGGGCTGGGCGCCGCCCTCGGCGAGCACCTCCTCGAGACCCGACCGCCCCACCTGGAGCACAGCATCTTGGCCGCCGCCCGCCGGGCCGAGATCCCGGCGACGGTCCACGTCGCAATCGGGACCGACACCATCCACATGCACGCGGCGGTGGCCGACAGCGACCTGCTCAAGCTCAGCACGATCGACTTTCGCTTGATATGTAGCGTGGTGGCCGACCTGGCCCCCCAGCCCCCCGGCTCGCCGGCCGGGGTCTGGTGCAACGTCGGGTCCGCGGTCCTGCTTCCGGAGGTGTTTCTCAAAGCCGTCGCGGTGGCCCGCAACTTGGGCCACGACCTGGACGACATCACCACCGCCAACCTGGACATGATCCGCCATTACCGCCCCAGCGAGAATGTCATCGGTCGGCCGGTGAAGCCCGGCAGGGGACATCAGATCATCGGCCACCACGAACTGATGCTGCCGATGCTACGTCAGGCCCTGGTAGAGCAGTCCTGACCGGGCTGACGGCCCGGAGCCCAGGCCCCGCGTCCGGACATTCCGCCACCGGGCCCTAGCGGCTAGAATCAGCTTGCGGCGGGCAAGAGCCTCGGCGACGGACCGACGAGCCAAGGAAATCAAGCCGGACGGGAGCCTGCGGCATGGATAACAGCGCATCAAGACCGGCCGTCTTTCTCGATCGCGACCGCACCCTGATTGAGGACCCAGGCTACATCGGTGACCCGGATCAGGTGCGGCTGCTGGAAGGCGCCGCTCAGGCGGTGGCCCGCCTTCGCCGGGCGGGCTATGTCGTGGTGGTGGCGACCAACCAGTCCGGCATAGCTCGGGGGCTTCTTACCGAAGAGCAGTTGGGAGCGGTGCATCGGCGCATGCATGACTTGCTGCGGGCCCAGGGCACCGACGTCGACGCGATCTACTACTGCCCCTATCTGAACGATCCGTCCGCGGTCTGCCAAGGATATCGCCGCGACAGCGACCTGAGAAAGCCGAGACCCGGAATGCTGCTCCGGGCGGCCAAGGAAATGAACCTGAACTTGGGCGCGTCCTGGATGATCGGTGACGCCCAGCGCGACGTGCAGGCCGGCCGCAGCGCCGGCTGCCGGACGGTGCTGATCTATCCCAGTGGCCCGTCGGCTCCAACGTCGGCCGATCACGTCGCCGCCGATCTATCTGCCGCGGTCGAGTACGTTCTGGCCCAGACGGGGACTCCGCTGAGCCAGGAAAGGAACGATCCCGAGGAGCCGGATCTTGCTCGAGCCGGCCCCCCACCCTCGCAGAAGGTCCCGGCCACCGCAGAGGCGGAGTACCCCGCGGACAATGCGGACAAGGCCGACGGCCCGGCCCTCGAGCAGATCCTCGAAGAACTGCGGGTGATTCGCCGGGCGCGGCAGCACGAGGACTTCTCGGTCGCCAAACTCGCCGGCGCCGTGGCTCAGGCGTTTGCCCTATGCTCGATGGGGTGGGGGCTCTACACCTGGTTGAATTCGGCCACCGACCCCGGTGCCGCGAACAGCGCCACCATCGCCCTGCTGACCGCTATCGTCCTGCAAGTGATGGCCTTGACCTTCTTCACCGCGGCGAGCCGGAAGTGACGCCCTCGACGCCAAGAGAGGCCCCAAGAGCCCCCGACCTTGGTCGGGGGGTGACCCTGCAACCCGTGGGAACGTACCCCCCGAGCAAGCTCGAGGTCTCTCCAGCGAAGTGGCCCCTCACTTCTCGCTTGTGCGGTGAGCATGCTTGGGGGTGCCCTGGTCGGGGCCGCCTATCGCCCTTGATCGCCCTGCTGGTCCGCGACCTCGACGATGGGTGGCTCCACCGGCCCGACGACCTCTCCGGCCTCGGTCAGTAGTTCCCGCGCCCGCATGATCACACCTTCGAGCCTGCGAACTTGCGGGTCCGAAGGTTCGGTCCCACCCTTGAGAAGGGCCGCTCGCTCCTCGATGGCCTCTTCCATCCGGATGCGCATGGTGGCGTAGAGCAGGTCCATGGCCTGCTGCTCGTTTACGATCGTAGCAGGCGGGGCCGCCTCGGGTCGGTCTGGTTGGGCGGCGGGGGGCGTCGTCGCGACCGGCTTGGTGGCATCGGCAACCGCCGGCTTGGGCTCGACCTTCACCAGTGTGGGCTCGGGCTTCTTGGCGACCGGCGTCCCGGTGCTCTTCCAGTCGGAGTCCCGCGAGCGGGTGACTTCTACCTTGGTGGCCACCAGCTTCTTCTGCTCGCGCGCGCCTTCGCGGTAGCCGAACACCACCACTGTGTCTCCAGGTCGGATGTCTTCCAGTTTTTGGCTGCGGCCGTTAATCCAGACTTCCGTGTCGTCGCGGACGCTGCCCTGCAATTCGCTTTCATTCCCCTTGTCGTCCCTGACGACCATGGAGACCTGGTTCTTCTCCAGATCGATCGTCTTGGCCACTCCTTCGACACGACGAAGCTTCGGCTTCTTGCTGCTGTTCTCGGAGCAGCCGACCAGACCCAATGCCAGGATCAGCCCAACTGTCCAGACCGCCCGGTTTCTTGCCAACGTTGTCATCTTGATTCGTCTCCACTCATCGGGACTCTATGGAACCTCTCGGCCGAGCCGACCACCTCACCGCATACCCAGGTAGCACGAAAGGTACTTGTCGGCGCCAACCGTCAGCCTTGTTTCGACTCACGGGCGTCTACTCTAGCCAGGGGGTCGACCAGTGACAAGTCGCCTCGCCGACGGTTTTTCCAAGCGGCCGGCCGGCTCCAGTCGTCCGCCAGTGGGTCGCAGGGCCACGCGGCACCGCCGCTAGCGGGTCGTTGGCCGACCACGCCGCAGTCGGCGGGCCACTTGCCTGGCCGCCGGGCCGGTCCTATGGTGGAGCCCAGAGATGACCGGCCAGCCGCTATCTAGTATCGCCCCCCCCGATCCCCCGCCGGCCTCCGGCTGCGGACGCCGGCCCTGGCGTTGGCTCCTGGCCTTGGTCCTGGCCGGCCTGATGCTGGGCATGCTCGATTGGCTGCTGGCCCGGTTGATCTGGCTTCCCTATTATTTCGGACTTTTCTTCTTCCTGATTGCCGGATTGTTGGTCGGAGCGGTCTCCTTCCGCGTGGCCCGCGCCGCCAGGCCGATTCCCCGGGCCCAGATCATCACCGGGGTGGTCGTGATCGCCCTGGCCAGTTCGCTGGTCACCGTCGTATGGGAATACCGCTTCATGGCCGCGACGGCCGGAGGAGAGCGGAAATTCCCCGATGCCAGAAACGCCGCCACCGATGCCGGTCGCCGATCGACCGAGGTCGAGGCCCGAGCCACACGTGAATTCGTCAACGCCTTGAGATCAGAATACCCGCCGGGCGGATGGACCGGCTACGTCCGTTGGGCCATCGCCGGTGGCCGCATGGAGTTGACCGTCGATGGTTGCCGGGACACGGTCTCCATCGAACACCACGGATTGGCCTGGCCGATTCGCTCCCTGGCGGGGATGCTCCTGCTGGGGATCGGGCTGTGGATGAGCTTCGAGTCACTTCGCTCCCCGCGGCCGGTCTCCGTTATCCTGGCCCCTGGTGAAGAGGCCGAAGAGGAAGACCTTGATTGATAACCTCCGCCGACCCGGTGCCAACCGGCTCTGATATCGATATCTAAGCGGAGCCGGGGGCCTCCGTCTATTCAGCGCCGGCCGCCATCCTTGTCTTGCCAAGTTGACCGTCCTAGTATCGATTGGTGTTAGCCCTACAAGCGGCCCGCCGCCGGGAAAGGCCTTGTTCCTCTCCGACCGAAGGCCAATAAGCCCGACCTCTTATCGGCCCGGCCGGCGCACACCTGTATCGCTTGCACCAGTCCGAGTGATTTATCTCACGTTTGTCCCGGGCGAGCCGATCAAGGGACGGAAGGAAGCTGGGTGAGATTATTTGGCGGACCTGCCGCGATGATCTCACCCTCGTGACGATTTCGATTCACCCCCGTGAGTCGGATGAGAGGCGCCCTCTGAGGAAAACGACTCCTGAGCAGGTCGCCTTGCATCTGGGAATCGTGGCCATGCCTCGCCCGAAAGATGTACTGACCACCGGAGAGGTCGCCAGGATCTGCAATGTAGCTCCGCGCACCGTCTCCAAGTGGTTCGACAGCGGCAAACTGCGGGGTTATCGCATCCCCGGCAGCAAGGATCGGCGCATCCCCCTCCAGCAACTGATTCGTTTCATGCGGGCCCACGGCATCCCGCTCAACGGCCTGGACACCGGAATCACCCGGGTACTGGTGGTCGAAAGCGACTCCGACATCGCCGAGCTGCTGTCCAAGGCCCTGGCCCGCGACGCCGGCTACGAGGTCCGCATCGCCCGCTCCGCATTCGAGGCCGGGGCCGCCGCCGAGAGACTCAAGCCGCACATCATGCTGCTGGACATCAGCCTTCCCGGGCTGTCGGGCCGCGAGGCCATCCGCTCCATCCGAAACATCTCCGACCTGAATGCCAGCAAGCTGATTGCCATCGCCGGGATCCTCCGGGAAGGCGAAGAAGAGGCCCTCCGCCAGCAGGGTTTCGACGCCGCCTTGGCCAGGCCGTTCGAGGTCTCCCAGGCCGTCCAGGCCATCGAAGACGCCATGTCCATCGTCTACTGAGGCCTGTCATCCACGCTCCAAGTCCGCATCAGGGGAAACGAGGAATGTCGGATCTACCCCTCAAGCAATCATGCGCCGATGCCCGTGAGGAAATCGATGCCGTTCTGGCGGCTGCTTCGTTGCCCAGTCCGCCCAAGATCGCCCTGCTGCTCTTGAAGCTGTGCTCCAATCCCACTGTCGGGGCCCGGGAGATCGCCGGGGTTATCGAGACCGACCCGACGCTGGCCGCCCGGCTCATCCGTTTGGCCAATACCGCTCATCATGGTGCCGGTATCCCGGTCACCAACATCCAGGCGGCTACCGTCCGTCTGGGTACCGACAAGATCACCTCCGTCGCCCTGGCCTTCGAGATCGCCGGCCTGGCGGGAGAATCGGGAGGCGGTCTATTCGACTTGCAGGCCTACTGGCGGGCCTCCGTGGTTCGAGGATGCATCGCCAGGGCCATCGCCATGAACTGCCATCGCAGAATCGCCGGGGAGGCGTTTCTGGTCGGCTTGTTGCAGGACCTGGGCACGCTGGCCCTGGCCGAGTATCGACCGGAGATCTACGGCCGGCTTCTCCAGCAATGCGGCGGATGCCAGTTGCGGCTGGCCGCTCTCGAAACGCAGGCCTTCGACTTCAACCACATACATGTGGTCAGGCGGCTGTTTCAACAATGGAATATGCCCGTCCTGCTCTCCGACGTCATCGGCCGCCATCACACCCGTCCGCCGCTTCAGGGTGCCGCCCATCCGGCACTCCGACTATGGCAAATCGCCTACTTGGTCGGGGCCCTGCCCATCGGCGATCGACGGACCCCCACCTTCTACGACCCCTCACTCCCGGCCATGATGGCGGCGGCCTTCGACATCTCGGCCGCGAACGGCGCCCGACTCTTCCGTCAGGCAGAGTTCGAGTTCCAGGATATTGAAGAACTCTTTCGCCCCTTCATGGGCGGCAGCATTCTCGCTGCCGATCTCATGGCGCAGGCGGCGGACTTGCTGGCCGCGAAGGGATCATCGAGCACCCCGGGAGACGAATTGCCCGCCGGCAACCCGTACGACCGCCCCCAGGCTGTCTCTGGCCCGCGCGATCTCCACGCGATCACCACTGCAATGGTCCACAATGAACCATAGATCGCCGACCACTCGCCCACCTGGTCGGAACGACAACGCCCCGGGCCTTCGGCTACCATAATCGCGCCTGCAACCTCGAGGGCAGCGGTTACACGCCTTCGCAGAACGGCGAAGCGACTAGGGCAGGATCTTCGGTCGCCCGGCCGGGGCCTGTCATCCCGAGACGATAGGCGTGCACTCCTAGCCGAGATCGCCTATGATCGGCGGGGCCGAATGTCAGGGCCGTAATCTGTGGAAACCCGGTCTGGGAAATTTCGGACATCACCACAGATTCCTAATCGCCGTGCTTCTTGAATGTCCTCAGCCGGCTCGTTCGGAGACGATTTCATGTCTAACAGCCCGTCGGATGACCTCATCGGCGCCGCTCCCTCGGCCGGCTTGGGTGGGCAATCCCACGAGCCGCGGATGATCTCCATCGGCGACGCCCTCGCCCCGGAAGCACCGTTCAGCCTCCGCGACAGCGGCATCGATCCCGACACCCTGGCCGACCTGACCCTGAAGCTGGCCCACACCGTGCCCCAGTTCACCGCCGAGTGGGCCACCCAGCGACTTTGTCTGCCCCTGGGCAAGGTCGAAGAACTGCTCGACCAACTCAAGACCGACAAGATGATAGAAATCCTCGGCCAGGACGAAGCCCTGAATTACCGTTTCGCCATCACCGGGCGCGGCGGCGAACGGGCCCGGCGCCTGCTGGAGATCTGCGGCTACATCGGGCCCGCCCCGGTCTCGTTGGAAGCCTATTCCGCATTCCTCGATTGGCAGTTTCGCCACTTGCCGGCGGTCTCTCTGCAAAAGGTCGCCGCCGCCATATCCGAGCTGGTGCTTTCCGAACAAGCCGTCCAGATTGCCGGGCTGGCGGCCTCCTCCGGACGCAGTCTGTTGCTCTACGGCCCCCCGGGCAACGGCAAGACCAGCGTCGGCCGCCTGCTCCACAACGCCCTGGAGGGCAACCTCTGGATTCCGCATTGCATCAGCATCGGCAGCAACATCATCCGTGTCTTCGATCCTCAATGCCACGACTGCGTCCACCTCGACCTGCCCCCCAAAGAGGCCCGGAAGATCGATCACCGGTGGGTGCAGGTGCGGCGTCCCTTCATCATCGTCGGCGGCGAGCTGACCATCAACGACCTGGACCTGGGCTACAGCCGGGAGCTGCGCTACTACGAGGCCCCCCTGCACCTCAAAGCCAACGGCGGCATCTTTCTCCTCGACGACTTCGGCTGCCAGCGCGTCGAGCCCGGCCAGCTACTCAACCGGTGGGTCATCCCCTTGGAGCGTCAAATAGACTACCTGACCCTCCAGACGGGCCAGAAGTTGCAGGTCCCCCTGAAGCACATGTTGGTGGTCTCTACAAATCTCAATCCTTACGAACTGCTGGACCCCGCCTTCATGCGCCGGCTGGGTTATCGCCTGCACCTGGGCAACCCCTCGCCGGAGGCCTACACCCGCATCTTCCAGCGCTACGCCTCTGGCAAGGGCGTCGCCGTACCGCCCGGCCTGATCGAACGCCTGATCGCCCGCTACGACGCCGAAGGCCGCCCCGCCCGAGCCTGCGAGCCTCGCGACTTGATCGAACGCGCCCACGACCTCTGCCGCTGCAAAGATCAACCGCTGACCTTAAACGAAGACATCATGGCCCTGGCCTGGAGAGGCTACTTCGGCGAGGACCCAGGAGCCAAGTAGCCCCCGCCCTCGAAGTCGCCGATCAGCCCCTGAAAGGGGCGGCGGAATATAGCCCAGGGTGGAGCGACGCGGAACCCTGGGTCCGGAACCCCCCCCAACACCAAGCCCCTGAAAGGGGCGATACCTCGACGCGTGCCCCGTGCAATCCCCGCAACGGATGCCACGGGCAAGCCCTGCCTGCCCTCGCCTCGACTCCGCCGCCGAGGAGTGCCCTACGAACGGATTGGGATCTGAATCACGGGCAGCAGCGGTTGGATCAGCGTGCGGTATCGCCGAACAATCCGGTCGTAGATGTCTTTCGTTTGTAGCGACTCGACAGTGATCACTAAGGCATACCGAATCTTGTTTGTGCTTCGAAACGGCCCGCCCTCCATCCTTGCATTGTAGTGGATGTCAAACACCGGATTCTTGAGGCTCCTACCGAGTTTCCGCTTCTCACGATGCAGGGTCGTCTCCCACTTATGGGCGTCGTGACGAAGCTCCGTCTCCGTCGAATAGTCCTTGATCTGAAAGAAACTGTCGGTCTTTACCTGCCCAGTTTTCGAGTCTATGCGATCCTCGTGTGGACGAAAGACTACGTCCAGGCCGCTTCGCGTGTAGTTGCCTGGATCCTGCGGATCGGTCTGCGTCGCGTAGCAGAATGTCGCCCGGATCGTCACGTATCCCTGCATCTGCTCTGCCGGTATAGGGATCTGAGCGCGCAAGTACTGGGCGGAGGTAAGCTCTCCCTGATAGACAACCCGAGCTGCTCCGTCCGAGCAGATCACGAAATCCTCGACCGAGTTGGGAATGCGCCCCCAGCCTATCTGCCTTCGATCGTGGCCCGCTTCCTCACTGCAGTGGACCAGAAGCGCTTTGAGGGCCAGCGGACGCAAACGACGGCCAAAATGTGCACGGATGCCCAGACCCATGCGCAGGGCGGCGGGAGAAGCGAAACTTGTCCCGCACAGCGGCATCGACTGCCCCGGCTTGGAGGAATCCATCACCCAGAATGGCTCCGACTCCGAACCGCCAAAGGCCATGATGTCGGGCTTGATCATGCCAGGACTGCGGCCGGGGCCCACCGAGCTATATCCGGCCCGCGTCCATTCTTGGCCAAGCGAGTCGGACGCCCCGACCGCCAAGGCGTTCACGCAATCCGCTGGAACCTGCACGCGATTGAAACCGAGTGCTTCATCTCGCTCCCCTCCGTTGCCGACGGCGATTGTGGTCAGAACGTCACCGCTCGAGAGTTGTTCGTCCAATACGGACGTCCAGGCGTGGACATCATCGTCCTCGATCGGTAGCTCTGGGCCGATGCTCAAGTTCGCGAACTCATACACCCGCGATTGAAGAACGTCCCGAATTCGAGGCAGAACATCGTACAGGTCCTCGTCCTTTCCGGACGATTCGTCGAGAACACGAAAATGGTCTACCATGCCGAACGGCACCTCGGCCCGCTCACCATCGCGCAGAGACCCGAACAGAAGTGCTGAGGAAACGCCTAAACCGTGATCTACGAATTCGTCAACTGATGGTCCCACTCCGGGGACCCCCCGACGCTCCACCCAACGGTCCAGATCTGGCGTCCCAGGTACGCCGCCGTCAAAGACCGCGACACGGAGATCAGGGTCCAGCGGCCCGCTGTCGGGCAAATCGTACGCAAACTGCTTTCTACCCGGCCAGGAACGTACAATCGGACTCAGCCGCCGCAGCTTCGGCATTCTTCGTGCTACTCGAAGAAACGAAAACTTGGCGATGTCTTGAAGGTCTCGCCGGTGCGCCCGGAGTGGCATAAAGCACAAGCGCCCCGCGTAGAGACGGCGATCAAGATCGGGCCGCATGTCGAATCGAGCGAGGTACGCCTCAAAGGCATCGAGAATGTAGTCCGACGTCTCGTCCGCATGGAGCACAACTTCGAGGAGCGGCTCATCCTCTTCTCCGCCGATCGGCCGAAGTCGGTCCTGCACTTTCGCCGCCCGAAACTGCTCCACTTTGAACAAGTCAGCCGCACCGGGCGTACGATCCCGCCATTCAGGAAGCCGCGCGGCCCATTCGCGAAAGCGCTCCCTTGGACCCGCCACGAACAGGTCCGTCGATTCGCTTATCTCGGGACGCCGCTCCTTCTTCGGTTTTTCCGGCGTGCTCTTCACCGGCTTCAATTTTTCGGGCTTGATCTTCACGGGACGGCTGCCGACAGTTTCGAGGCCTACCGCGCGAAGCAGCGCACTCGGATCATAAGACTTCGCGATGTACTGCGGATGGAGCGTTACGACGGCCACAGCCTCGCCGCGAGGGCATGCCGCATCGGGCAATTCATCGAGTTCACGCACCGCCGCCCGGATCATCGGCATCAGCCGATCGACCGACTCACTCACCGAATAGGGCGGAGTTTGCCTCGCTCCGCCGGGCCTGTGACTGATAGGCTGTGTAAGTCGCTCGCCATACCCAAGAAGGAAATTCGGGGTGGTAGCCATCATCTACGCTCCTGAACGCTACTTCTTCTGTTCGATCCCCCCCTGATAGCTTTTCGAATCGTGTCACGGCTCACACCGGTGATCTCGTGGGCAAACCGTTGTGACGCCGCTTGACAGCGAACGAGTTCGACGGCGATTTCTGCACGGGCTTCTCGCGATAGGCCGTCCATGCGGCGCTGAAACACGTTTACGAGATGATCGCCGCTGCCATTCTCATCGAGTGTTGCTGCCCGGCGGGCCTGAACGATGTCCCTCTCGATGTCGCTGAAAGACACCCCGCGAAAGGCGAACGGCAAGATCTCCACCCACGCCTGGGCGTCGTCTACGAAGGACCCCAAGAACAGCGCCACCGCTGCCCGAATCGCTGCTTCGTCGGGCATTGGAAACTCGACGCGCATGTCAAAACGCCGCCAGACTGCCGGATCCAGAAGATCAGCATGATTCGTCGCGGCCACGAGCAGACCCCCGGCCGGCCAATCGTCAATCTCCTGCAGGAGCACTGTCACGAGACGCTTGAGTTCGCCCACTTCGGTCGCGTCGTCCCGCCGCTTCGCAATTGCGTCAAACTCGTCAAGCAGCAGTACACACTCCACGCTCTTGGCATAATCGAGAACATGACGCACGTTGTTCCCGGTCCGCCCAAGGAAGCTGCTCATAACGGCCGAGAGATCCAGCGTAAGAAGCGGAACTCCGACTTCGCGTGCCAGCCATCTCGCCCCGAGCGTTTTTCCCACGCCAGGTGCGCCCGTAAACAGCACAGAGCCCGTAGGCGTAAGGCCCGCTCGGTTCAAGCGATCCTCGTTCCGGCGCTCGGCGACCAGTTGTGCCAGCTGTATACGGACGCCCTCAGCGAAGATCGGCTCAACATCCAACTCCCTCACCGTCTCACAGCGGATGAGCTGAAGACGCGAATCCCCATCCACCGGAATCGCCGCCACCGCTTCTTTACGCAGGGGCGACGACCGCGTCGGAAGTTCGCGCAGCAGGGTGTTCAGGCTTTCCGCCAGCTCGGGCTTCGCCTTTCGATACCGCCTGGCCATGCGTCGCACGAGGAGTTGGACATCTTGCCGGCGCCCCGAAAGGGCAAGTCGAGTAAGATGGACTATATCTCCTGCAACGGCATCCGATTCGTCCGATCCCTTCATAAACAGCTCCTCCACGGCTATTTAAGTGTACTACATGGTGGACTATCTGTCAAGCCGACTTGACAGAATAGTCCAGGGGGCCTATAATGCCATGAATTGCTCCTGGGCCTGTCCGGCGGTCAGGCCGGCCCAGAGGCTCCTGGACCCCGGAATCGGGAGGATCTTCATCATGGCTACGAACAGTGATTATCACGTTCTGCCCCAGCAGGGGCAGTGGGCCGTCAAGCGGGAGGGCGCCGACAGGGCGTCATCGCTGCACCCTACCCAGGCCGAAGCGGAGAAAGCCGGTCGCACTTTGGCTAGAGCAGTTTAAGTTTTGACGTAGAGACTGTCGATCTGAGGGGGCATGAGGC
>CAZFMS010000070.1:0-14986 GCA_964520125.1 uncultured Planctomycetaceae bacterium | reverse complement strand
CCCTTCGTGACGTGCGCGGGACCTACGGCATTGCGGTCATTTGCCAAGACGTACCCGGCAAGATCATCACCGCCCGGAAGGGCAGCCCCTTAATCCTCGGGGTGGGTGACGGCGAATACGTGGTCGCCTCCGACGCCGCCGCCATAATCCAGCACACCACGCAGGTCATTTACCTCTCCGACGGCGAGATGGCCACCGTCTGGAACGACGGCTTCCGGACCACGACGTTGGAAGCCGTGCCGGTGACCAAGGAGGTCATGGAGCTGGAAATAACCCTGGAGGACATCGAACTCGGCGGTTACGAGCACTTCATGCTCAAGGAGATCATGGAGCAGCCCGAGGCCATCTCCAACTGCATGCGTGGTCGGGTGGACCTCACCGAGGGCCGCATCGTTCTGGGCAGCCTGTCGGGTCTGGCCCGGGAGCTGGTCCAGACCAAGCGCTTCATCATCACCGCCTGCGGGACCGCCTGGCACGCCGGGCTGGTGGGCGAGTATCTCTTCGAGGACCTGGCCCGGATCCCGGCGGAAGTAGAGTATGCCTCGGAGTTTCGCCATCGAAACCCGCTCATCGAGCAGGGCACGGTGATCATCGCCATCAGCCAATCCGGCGAGACCGCCGACACCCTGGCGGCCCAGCGCGAGGCCCGCGACAAGGGGGCCCTGGTCATGGGGGTGGTCAACGTGGTGGGCTCGGCGATCGCCCGGGAGACCGACGCCGGGGTCTATCTGCACGTCGGCCCGGAGATCGGCGTGGCCAGCACCAAGGCGTACATCGCCCAGGTATGCGTCCTGACCATGATCGCCCTTTACCTGGGCCGTCGCCGGCACCTGTCTCAGCCGGAGCTGCAAGGATATCTGGCCGCCCTCGACTCGATCCCCGACAAGATCGCCCAGATCACCGCCCAGAGCGACGCCATTCGCCGCGTCGCCGAGGAGTTCAAGGACGCTGAGAACTGGCTGTACCTAGGCCGCGGCTACAACTACCCCACGGCCTTGGAAGGGGCCCTCAAGCTCAAGGAGATTTCCTACATTCACGCCGAGGGCATGCCGGCGGCGGAGATGAAGCACGGCCCCATCGCGCTGATCACCAAGGACATGCCGGTGGTCTTCATCGCCACCAAGAACAGCCAGTACGATAAGGTGATCAACAACATCGAAGAGGTTCGGGCCCGTCAGGGTCGGATCATCGCAGTGGCCACCGAAGGCGACCAGGATATCGCCAAGCTGGCCGAGCACGTCTTCTACGTCCCCGACGCCCCCGAGCCCTTGCAGCCCATGATCACCATCGTCCCCCTCCAGCTCCTGGCCTACCACGCCGCCGTCCTGAGAGGCTGCGACGTCGACAAGCCCCGCAACCTGGCCAAGTCAGTGACCGTGGAATAACCTCCAGGCAGCACCAAGTCCCGGGGGCGTCTTCGACCACCATCCGCCTCTCCTGCACCATGCGATAGCCTTCCACAACGCCCCCCGGCGATCAGGATTCTGGCGATCAGGAACACTCCCCCCAGGGGGTCCGAGTCGTTTCCCGACGGGGCATCCGCCCCCGAGGAGGCCGCACCTGGCGCCACACTGGGGACGCTACCGGTAGACGGTCGGGGCAAGGCGCGCCGAGAGTCCTTTCCCCCCACCAAGGGGCCATTGGACTCTCATAACAGCTGGATCAACTTCTGGGTAGCAGGCCAGGGAAGCACGGTGTCGTCCGAGCTGCAGGCCAGGCGCGCCTGTTACTCCACATGTATGTCCTTCATAAAATCAAATGCCGATGGATTCTCCTCGAGAACCTCGCAGTAGCCGATAAGGCTCTCAACAAGAGACGCACGGATGTTGTCACATGCCTCTGCTTTGTCTTTCTCCCGAAAGCCATTCACAGAGAAACTAGTAGCGAAACATGCTGTACAGAGCCTATTGGCGTAGCACTCTGTACAATTCCGATTGGATTGTTCTATGTAATGATCCACCATCCGATTCAACGCGCAAACATCGAAGCCATCCCAGATGTTCCCGATGCATAAGGAATCGTCCACTTTCTCGCAAACATATATCTTGCCTGCTGGAGACACGAATACCCTGCGAACTCCTGGAATGCACACTCCGTTTGCGTAGTGCCTATTGCCATAGCCAGGAAAAATCCGGCGCCTATGCAATCCCAAGAACTCGCCTCTAAAGAGTGCGGACAAGAAAGGACTCTTGTCGGGGAAACCAGCTATGACATTCCGCAGATAGCCTTTCCGCAGTGACTCAATACTCGCCCCCTCAGGAACAGGAATGTCTCTAGCGCTCAAGGCTTCGTCGCTGTTGAAGAAGGTAGTCGCATCACCCGAGACAATCGTGGGACTGAAGCCAACTCCTTCGAAAAGGGGATCCTCATCAAAGAACTGCTTCAAGTTGAGAACATTGAACGGTGGCGTGATGACGACAGAAATGCGTACGCTAGAACGAAAATAGGACTCATCCAGCGCGCGCAGTCGCTCCAAGGTTCGGTACGCCGCGTCGAACGTCCCCTTTCTGCGGACGGTCAGCCTAAACCTGTCATGTGCCTGGCGCAGCCCGTCCAAGCTGACGAGCAGGGAAAACCGGTGCTGAACAAGGAACCGGAGGATCCGGTCGGAGAGACTACAGCCATTGGTTGTCATATTGTACAGGACATCAGGCCTATTTGAGCGATCGATATGTTCTACGGTAGCCACGATGGTGGAGATGTTCAACGTGGGTTCGCCGCCATAAAACCCAACACACGGCGCGTCGGTATCACGAGTGCGCTCAAGAAAAAAGTCCACTGCCTTCATTGCCATGTTGGGCGACATTGTGGCGTTTGTGTGGATTCTGTGCCCCTCGTAGTGCCCTGAGTAAGTGCAATACGCGCAGCGTAAGTTGCATTGCTCGGTGACACCAAGCACAAGGTGGGAGAGCTTCGTTCGCAACGCTTTACGGTACTCAGCTGGGGAGAGTAAAAGGCTGAGGGTGTTCGGCCGTAGATCACTAAACAGACCTCGCTGACGCGCGAAGGTAATTGCCTCAGCTAGTTTTGGGGAGATGCTTTGGGAGGGCGTGCCATCAGCTTGAGCGTGCCAGAAACTCGCGCGTTTCGTCAACTTCCAGCATTGAGGTGATAGGCGGAGGATCTGGTTGGTGGAAGCGTCGTAAATGTATAAGTTTCGCCTTGTCCGAAAATGGATGAGTATGGGCTGAGTGCCTTGGGCTAGACCGACTCGTTCCGTGTCCGGGCTCGCGGCATCCTCCATTATCCTGCCCTCCGTCTTGGTCCCCCCGCGATGTGGAGAGCTGGTCAGTCACTAGTAGCAATATTTCCGCTGCTGCTCAAATGCTTCAAGCTGAGTTTGTTGCCGGATTTGGTTGTCGAGGTATTCGTGGATTTCGCGTCCTTGTCCGTACAGGCGCATTGACAGAAGCAACCACAGCTACAGGTACAACTGCACCCAGCAACGCCCGCATCGCTGCTGTCTCCCTGGAACACGGTCTCAATGTGTTTCTCGGCGAGTTTCATGTTCGGTCTCCTTGAACGAGTCTAAGCGCAAATCAACAATCCTGTGGAACCTAAGTTATACAAGCAGTCGCTCGATGTAAAGGGAACCAGGATTTGTGGCGGGCGCCCCAAGGGGAATGCCGTAAGCTATTGGGGTATAACGAGTTATCGGGCGCTTGCATCTTGGGGCTCTACGGGCCGCGCCAGGTTTAGCCTGCCGTGGTTTCGCATCGAGTCCAAGGCAACTTGATAGTGTCGGCGAGCGTGCAGGCCGACTCTGGCAGGCGGCACACTGTGCTCCATTCGCCTCCGGTCTGTGTCCGTTGGATTCGAAGACAGGCCAAGATGTGGTATTCCACTTCTGCCATGGTCGTTCACGTCCGCTTGTGGTCGATATCCTGATCCGATGGGCTCCGTCAACAAGTTCTACTCCCCCTCGGTCAAAGCACCGCGTTGAGTCGCTCGCCGCCCTGACCATCCCAAAAAAGGTGGGTCCGGGCCATATCTATGATCAGATCGGCGTTTTGACCCGGGGGCAACCGACAGCGTCGGCGTGACCCGGACCACCACGGGCTCGCCGCTGGAATTATCCAGATGAACCAGGGCGCTGTCGTCGAGCGGCTCGACCACGGCGACCGATGCCAGAAAGGCGGCGCCCTCGCCAACTCCGGCATCACCCAGCTTCAAGTGGTCGGCCAGGCCTGCGGTGCTACTCGTTTGTAGATCAGCGACTAGGCCGTCGACCATCCAACCGGCGAATGAAAGACCGTCATCATTCGCGGGGCGGTCAAGGTCACGACGGTATCTGGGTTGCAGGTTCTCCGGAAATCCGCGAATCCGGAGCCGCCTACGTTGAGGTCCGCAGGGCTCACGTCGACGAACACGTCCGGCTCGTCCGACTCGGCCGTCAGTGTCGCCGGCTAGGGTAATTGGCGTCCACCGCGCTGTCGATCTCGGCCCGCAGGGAGCGGGCATCGGCGCGGAGCTTGTCCGACTTGCTTGTTAGCTCGGCCCGTTTTTTCTGGTCGGCGATGCCCGGGAGGTTGATCATGACGTTTAGCCGGGCACCCTCCAAGGCCGCATGGGCCAGGAAGGCGGCGACGCCGGCGTCCGAGAGGCAGTTTTTCTTGGATTTATCCAGGCCCACGCGGGCCAGGACCATGACCTCGTGGGCCCGGGACATGATCTCCAGGGGCGTCTCGGTCGCGGCGATGGTGGCCGCCTCCTTGCGGGCCGCCTTGGTCGGATCGTCATCGGGCATCTTCCAGCAGGCCATGAGCTTGGTGAAGGCCGCGGCGTCCTCGTCGACCAGGGCTTGGAGCCGCCGGCCCAAGCGGTCGGCCGTCTCGATGGTCTCGTGCAGCGGCCCGTGCTCGCCGCTCTTCTTGTCGTTGAGCCGCCCGACCATTCCACAAAGGGCCGCCCCCACCGCCCCGACCAGGGCGCTGGCCCCCCCACCGCCGGGCGTCGGGGAACGGGAGGCAAGTTTCTCCAGGAAGGTCTCGGTTGATTCGCTCAGTTGTGGCATTCGTTGCTCCTCAGGTCCGGCAGGGCCGGCATGCTATGCGAGGATAGCCGCCCCCTCGAACCCCCGGACAAACGACCAACTCTGGGACGGCTTACCTTCCCTCTTCGGGTCTTTCTGAACGTACTCGATGGCCCGTTTGGTGTCGACTGCTCTGCTTAGCCCACCCACGTAGGATGGGCAATCCTGCCCATCTGTTGAACCTACTCACCCGCGAACTTAGCGACATGGTCAAAGTCCATCTCCCGCCGCCCCTGACCGGCGCAAGCGCAGTTCCAGGCTGCCCCGTAGAAGCCCTCGCCCACGAAGCGACCGAAACTCGAATACGCCCACGCGTGAGGGCACGAAGCATGGCCGTGTTTCACCGGGTTGTAGTGGACGTAATCACAAATCCGCTCGAGGTCGGCCACGTCGCGGACGACGTGTTCCCAGAACCGCCGATGCCATACGCCCCTCTCTCGTTTCGCCACGCGAGATCGGCTTCGTCCGCCTTCCAAGCCACCCGCAGCAAGATAACTGTGAGTGAACCGAGCCTTGAGCTGGCTGACCCGCCTAGATAGATCCGGGTCATCATCCGGCAAGGTCCATACCATGTGCAAGTGATCCGGCAACAGGACGATTGCATCTATGCCAAAAGGTCGGCGGCGGCGGGTTTCAATCAAGGCCGCTTGCAGGATCGGACGAGCAAGATCGGTGACCAGAATGGGACGGCGGTAGTTCGTCACCAGGGTCAGGAAGACCGTCCCGCCGGGAACATAGCCGCGCCGATACTCACCCATGATGGATGCAAGGTATCCAACCCGATGTGAGGGATCAACAGATGGGCAGGATTTCCGATCGTACGGAGGTAAGGGATCAACAGATGGGCAAGATTGCCCATCGTACGGAGGCGCTGTCCACGAACATTGGGCCCTTTCAGACCCGATGTAACGGATCAACTGATGGGCAAGATTGCCCATCGTACGGACTCACCACGTAGGATGGGCAATGTTGCCCATCTGTTGAACTACAACTTTGCTGCAACGATCTCCAGTTGAACTATATCCTTGCCGCAACGATCTCCAGGATTGCCTGCTCCTCCGCGATGGTCTGCTCTTGGATTTCCTCGCCCCGGGCCAGCAGATCGGTGATCCACTTCTTGTCTTCCACTCCGTCGGCGTTGATCCTGACGTTCAGAAACGCGCCCATCACCGCCGAGCGGGCGGCCAGGGCTCCGACGCCGGCGTCGGAAACGCTGGGCGGGTTGCCGATCTCGGCCATGGCCTTGATGACCGCCATCGATTCCAAGGCCTTTTCCATCACCCTGAACGGCACCTCGATGGCTCCCTTGGTGGCGTCCTGAACGGCCTGGTTGCGAGCGGCCTTCTCGGCGTCGTTGCCCTGGGGCAGGCCGAAGGCCGCCAGGATGGCGTTGAAGGCGTTGGTGTCTTCGTCGATCAGCCGTAGCAATTCGTCATGCAGGGTCT
Organism: uncultured Planctomycetaceae bacterium; assembly: GCA_964520125.1. Classification (GTDB taxonomy): domain Bacteria; phylum Planctomycetota; class Phycisphaerae; order UBA1845; family UTPLA1; genus JAFGQA01. The sequence continues at coordinate 8,509 of CAZFMS010000070.1, read as the reverse complement.
TGCCCTTGACCGCCCAATCGGAGAACTCCTCCCAGCGATCGTCCCAGCCCCGCTTGTGGGCGGAGATGTTGGCCACCATGGTAGCCAGGGCGGCGCCCATGGCCCCCATCGCCGCGGCGACCGACCCTCCGCCCGGGGCGGGAGATTCCGAGGCCGTCTCGTGGACGAAGCCCTCCAGCGGCAGATCGATCAGCCGCTGGTGCTGGGCGTCTTGGGCGATGGCATACTCGATGATCTTCTCTTCCGGCTGAAAGGGATGCAGATCATCCAGGCCCAGCGACTTGACCGCGATCTTGATAAGTTCCTGGTCGGACACGCCCAGCGAGCGCTTCTGCTTTCTCAGGAAGTACCGGCCGGCATCTAGCACGGCCTGAAGCGGAATAAGCCCTACTAGCTCCGATCCGGTGACCCGGATTCCGCGGAGGTGAGCCTTCTTGCGGACTTCGTCGAAGGCCAGGTGAACCGGCGTGACGCTGATATTGGTCAGGTTGATGGAAATCTGGGCGATGCCGTACTCCTCGATATACCAGCCGATCGCCTTGACGCACTTGAGGGTGCCGGGGGTCCAGACCTTCCGGCCGTTCTGGTCGAGAACGGGCTTACCCCCGGGGTTGCCGTCCTCGGTTTTGACCCGACCCTTCTCGCGGATGTCGAAGGCGATGGCGTTGGCCCGGCGGGTGGAGGTGGTGTTGAGGTTGACGTTGTAGGCCACCAGGAAATCCCGGGCCCCCACGGCAGTGGCTCCGGACTTGGGGTTGAACTCGGCGGGGCCGAAGTCGGGCCGCCCATCCGGACGCCGGAGCTTGTCGCCCAGGCCTTCGTATTCGCCCGCTCGGACCTGGGCGAGGTTGCGGCGTTGTTCGGCAAGCGCGGCGTTCTCGTAGCAGAAGACGGTGAGGCCCACTTCCTCGCCGAGCCGCTTGGCCAGCAGGTGGGCGTATTCGACGGTCTCCTCCATGGTGATATTCGACACCGGCACCAGCGGGCAGACATCGGTGGCCCCGAACCGGGGGTGGGCCCCATGATGCTTGCTCATGTCGATCAGCTCGACGGCCTTCCGCACCGCCCGGACCGCGGCCTCGACCACTTCTTCCGGCGGGCCGACGAAGGTGACCACCGTTCGGTTGGTGGCCTTGCCGGGATCGACGTCCAGCAGCTTGACACCGTCCACCGTCTCGATCTGGTCGGTGATCTGCTTGATGACGGAAAGGTCGTTTCCTTCACTGAAGTTGGGCACGCATTCGACTAGTTGGCTGGACATCGTTTGTTATTCCTCGGCAGGTGGCACTCAATCCCGGAGATCGTACCGCGATTCCGCTATCGAGGGGATAGGCCGGCCATCCCGGCATTCATCCGTTTTCCAGGACCACCAGGCCGCGTTTGATCACCGTGCGGACGGGGTTGACGCCGACCTGATAGGCCCATCGTTCGACATTCGGAATATCGAGCACCAGGAGATCGGCCTGGTAGCCCGGGGCGATCGCCCCGATCCGATCAGACCGGTCAAGGGCCGCGGCGGCGTTGGCGGTGCAGGCGACCAGGGCTTCGGACGGGGTCATCCGCAGCATGGTCGCGGCCAGGGACATGATCAGCGGCAACGACTCGATGGTACACGAGCCCGGGTTGCAGTCGGTGGCCAAGGCCACCGGCAGGCCGGCGTCGATCAACTTCCGAGCAGGGGCCGGCGGCGAGCCCAGGAAGAACGAGCAGCCGGGTAAGAGCACGGGGATCGTGCCGGACGCTTTGAGTAGTTCGATGGTTTGGTCGTCCACCGATTCCAGGTGATCGGCGGAGACGGCCTGCAGCTCGACGGCCAGCCTGGCCGCACCGGTGTTGCTGATCTGCTCGGCGTGGATCTTGGGTTTCAGGCCGTGCTTTAGGCAGGCGGTGAGGAAGCGCCGTGATTGATCCACGTTGAAGGCCCCGCGCTCGCAGAACACGTCGGCGAACTCGGCGAGGCCCTGGCTGCTGATCGAGCGGAGTAGGGTCTGGTCGGTGATGAGGCTCAGGTAATCGTCGGGGCGCCCGTCGAACTCGGGGGGGATGGTATGGGCCCCGAGGAAGGTGGCCACGATGTCGATGGGCAATTGCCCGTCGAGCCGGTCGATGGCGCGTAGGGTCTTGACCTCATCCTCGGGAGTCAGGCCGTATCCGGACTTGGCTTCCACGGTAGTCGTGCCGCAGGCCAACATCCTCTCCAGGCGGGGCCGGGATTGAGCGACCAATTCGTCGATGGACGCCGCGCGGAGGGCCCTGACGGAATCCTTGATGCCCCCGCCGGATTCGAGGATCTCTATGTAGCCGGCCCCCCGAATGCGCTGAACGAATTCACCCTCCCGCCAGCCGGCGAAGACGACATGGCTATGGCAGTCGACCAGCCCGGGGACCACGGTGCCGCCGGCGGCGTCGATGACCCGATCGACCTGCCCGGCCGGCGTCTGATCGGCCGATCCGAACCAGGCGATGCTTTCTCCATCCAGCACCACGGCGGCGTCGGCGATCACCGGCGGGTCGGCCAACGACTTTCCGCCGAGGGGACCGGGTGGAACGGCGACCAATTGGGCGATGTTGTTGACCAGGGTTTTCATCAAACCAGAACGTCTCGAGCCGGCCGAAAGAAGTGCATCACTCGGCCAGGAGCTTTTCGAAGATAATGAGGTTTTCGGCGCGATCCGGATCCCAGCGGACCCCGACGATGTCGAAGCCCATCTTGATGGCCATGTGGAGAATCGGGCGGTGGCCGTTGTGGCATTCCATGCGCAGGTACTGGTAGCCGTGATCGGCGGCCCAGGCGACTTTGGCCTCGTGAAGCTGGGTGGCCACGCCCAGCCGGCGAAAGTCGGGCAGGACACCGGTCAGCCAGGAGAAGAAGACGTTGTGCTTCAGCTCGATGGCGGTGGAGAAGCCGACCGGGCCCTGGTCAACATTGGCCACCAGCAGCAGGGCATTCTGGCGGCCGGCGATCCGCCGACGAAAGAACTCGAGGTCCCGCGGCGGGCGGAAGATCTCGTTGTATAGCTCGACGATCAGGGGGAGTTCACCCGGACCGACAGCGACGATCTCGGCATTGGCCATGATCGAATATCCTCTCGGGCCTCCTCGACCGGAGGAGGCACCGCCGGCCAGCGACCGGCGAACACGTCGCCGCCGACTCTCGACGGCCAAGCCGGCGAACCTACATTGCCGCGCCGCCTTGCCGTGCCGCGTTCCATCATACCCGCTCGCGATGGAAAACTCACGCCGTGGACAGTCCTGCAAGAACGTCGAGACCCGCCGATCCCGTAAGGTCGAGACCCGGAATTGTCCCGACTTCGGATCGTCGGAGCGCTGGAGCCGCGAGCCGGCGTCGATGCCCAAACTTCGGAAACCGTCAACCCCGTGGGGCGACATCTGTCCGCCGGCGCCAACGCCCCGGAAGGCTGCAAAACGCGTGCTTGGTCTCTGAACGGGTTCCCTGGTTCGAGAGGTGGATCGAGGTGCCGGCGGCCGGCTAGCCAACGCCGGGTTGGGGTAGTGAGCCGCCGGCCAAACTGTCGGGCAGGTCGGGCTGGGGAGGCGGCTGCGAGGCGGAGCTGGGGGCTTCGGAGGTCGGGGGGACGTTCTCATCGGTAAGGATGCCGGTCAGGCTGGGCTTATCGAGCGACTCTCCCAGACAGAGGCGCCGGACCTCGTCGGCATCCAGGGTTTCGTATTTCAAGAGGGCCTCGGCGACGGCCTGGACCTTGGGCCAATGCTCGTCTATGAGCCGCTGAGCATTTTTGTAGGCCTCGTCGGTGATGCGGCGGATTTCGCTATCGATCACCCCGGCCGTCTGGTCGGAGTACGCTCTCTCGTTGATGAGGAGTTCCCTCTTGGCGTCGGCGGAGTACTTTACGAAGCCGAGCTTCTCGCTCATGCCCCAATCCAGGATCATGGCCCGGGCCATGGTGGTGACCTGTTCGATATCCATAGCGGCCCCGCTGCTGATGTCGCCGCAATGCTTCAGCTCGGCGATCCGCCCCCCGCACAAGACCCGCATGGTGGCCCGGAGCCATCTGGCCCCGAACCCGTAGCGGTCCTTCTCCGGCAGGGCCATGGTCGCCCCGAGGGCCTGGCCACGCGGAACGATGGTCACCTTGTGCAGCGGATCGGCATCGTTCAGCAGCGTCTGCAGGACGGAATGACCCGATTCATGATAAGCGGTGGCCACCCGTTCTTTCTCCTCGATGGCCCGACTCTTGTTCGACCGGCCGTAGTGCACCTTGTCGCGGGCCTCTTCCAGATCGTCCATCTCCACCATGTCCTTGTCCTGCATGGTGGCCAGGAGGGCGGCCTCGTTGATGATGGCGGCCAACTCCGCCCCGCTGAACATGGGCGTGCCCCGAGCAAGGCGCTTGAGATCCGCGGCCGGCGAAAGCTTGATCTTCTTGGCGTGGACTTTGAGGATTTCGAGGCGTCCCTTGATGTCGGGGGTGGGCACGTCCACCCGTCGGTCAAACCGACCGGGCCGGGTAAGGGCCGGATCGAGGATGTCGGAACGGTTGGTCGCGGCGATGACGATCACCTGATCGGAGGTATCGAAGCCGTCCATCTCGACCAGGATGGCGTTGAGGGTCTGCTCGCGTTCGTCGTGACCGCCGCCGTTGTAGGCGGCACCGCGTCTTCGACCGACGGCGTCGATCTCGTCGAGAAAGATGATGCAGGGAGAGCTTTCCTTGGCGGACTTGAACAGGTCGCGAACCCTCGAGGCCCCGACGCCGACGAACATCTCGACGAAGTCTGCCCCGCTGATGCAGAAGAAAGGCACATCGGCCTCCCCGGCAATGGCCTTGGCCAGCAGCGTCTTGCCGCAGCCCGGCAACCCCACCAGCAACACCCCGCGGGGGATGCGTCCTCCCAAGCGCTGGAACTTCTTGGGGTTCTTCAGAAACTCGATGATCTCGGCGACTTCCTCCTTGGCCTCATCGACGCCGGCGACATCCTTGAAGGTGATGTTGGTCAGCTCTTTGTTGGTCACCCGGTGGCGTGAGCGGCCGAAGTTGCCCAGCATGCCGACGCCCCCCGCAGAAGAGCGCAGCTGCCGGAAGAGGAAAAACCAGATGAAACCGAAAATCAGAATCCAGGGCACGATGCCGATGAGGATCTGCACCAGCGGAGTATTGCTGGGCTCGTACTTGATGTCGGGATCGTTGGGGCATTTCGCCCGAAGATCGGCCTCGAACTCCCGGACGTCGTCTACTCGGTAAGCAACCATGAACTCGGCGGTGGCTCCCGGTCCGTGACGGCGTCCCTCGGCCGGATCACCGAATGTACCGGCGATCCGGTCGTCCCTGATGACGATCTTGGCGAAGCGACCCTCCTCGGCCTGTCGCCAGAATTCGCTGATGCTGATCTCGTTCGGCGGGGTGTACTGCTGGGCGACGACCATGGCGATCATCAGGGCGATCAGCAGGAAGCCGATCCAACTGACCACCCCGCGAGACATGCGCAGGCGCGGCGGGGACGGCTTGTCCTGCTTCGGGTGCTGGTGATCTCCAGATTCCGGGTTCTGCTCTGCCATGTTGGTCGACGATCAACTCTCAGCGGCTGGCGGCCACAGGTCGCGGATTCACCGCACTGGGCCGAGTCTGACCGGCCCTCGCCACCGGCGGGCGAGAACCCCCTGCTATCCATCTATCGGATTATAGTCGTTGGATCAGTATGAGTGTCACCACTCAGACTGCATCTCCTCAACGATTCGCTCGGCCAGCCGATCCATGGCCCGCTGCGAGGCATGATGAAAGTCCTCCCCCAAGGGACGAATATAATCCACTGTCTGAACGTACCTCGGGTAATCCAGGAGGACCTCGCCGGTGCGGAGGTCCTTCCACTGGAACGACAGAATGTACGTCGCCGCCGTCTCCCGGGGCGTTACCGTCCGAAAATCACGGCCGATAGTGGCCTGGCGGACCTCCAGGACCTCTCCGGAGAGGATCGTGTCGGCCCGGTCCTTCTTGGCCAGCTTGAAGGGCGTCTCGGCCTCGATCCGCTTGGCCAGGGCCTCGGTGAGCTGTAGCTCCAGGCCCCGGCGAAATTCCTTGGACTCGAAAACATCCACCGCCACGGTCCGAATTCGATCCTGATCCGAATTGGTCACCCGGAAGGTCGCCTCGCGGTCAGCGCTATAGCCACAGCCGCCGGCAAGAGCCATCGCCGACACCAGGATGATGGTGGAGAAGCTATATCGGGTCATGATCGCGGCCTCCTGGGCGCCTGCATGCTCCTGACCGGCGACCATCCATTGCCGCCGGTCCGGCCGAGGATTATACCGCGGCAGAGGGGCGAGGCAACGCCCCCCCCGGCGAGTCGAGCATTCTGGGGGCCTGAGATGACAGCGTTAGTTCTCGCGCTTGGTGTCCCTGGAGCCCCCGTGCTTGTTCGGGGGGTGGGCCTGCAACGCGTTGGAACGTAGCCCCCGACCAAGGCCGGGGGCCCTTGGGCACACTCGACGGCGGGGCCATGGGTTGTGGGTTTACGCAACCGACGGGGCTTCATAGAATCCACGCCATCGCCGGGGGGAGGAGTCGGCAGTCGCATTTGAGCATGCAGGGAGGACCTCGGGATGGCAATATCACGACAGGTAGCATTGTTCGTTGCCTTCGGACTGGCCACGATCTGCACCGCCCAGGAGGATGAGACCTACCACGAGCGGCTGGAATACGACGCGGCCACCGGGCAGTGGGTGGCCATCGCCCCGCCGGTTCCGGGGACCGAGGAGGGCGACCTGGCCCTGGGCCGATCGTTGCTGGCCCGGGGGGAGTACAAGAAGTCCCGCAAGGCCTTCAAGAAGTGGTTCAAGGCCTATCCCGACTCCTCCCGCTGGCCGGAAGCGCTTTTCTACGCGGCCGAGACGGAGGTTTCCGCCGAAGACGCCAAGCCGAAGAAGGGCCATCTGATGAAGGCCTATCGCTGGCTGGAGGAGTTGCTGGAAGGCTGGCCGGGCACGGACCTGGCCGACCGGGCCATCCGCAAGGAGATGATCATCGCCGAGATGCTGCTGTTCGAGGAGCGGAAACAGCGGATCTGGGGTGGAATGCTGTGGCTCTCGGGCAAGGAGGAGGCCCTGGAGATCCTCGATCGGATCGTCGACGAATGGGCCGCCGGCACCGCGATTGCCGAGCAGGCCCTGCGTCTCAAAGGGGACTACCACTATCAAAGCGGCGAATTCCAGGAGGCCGAGCTGACCTATTCCCGACTGGTCCGGGACTTCCCCCGCGGTCCGTATCACAAGATCGCCCTGCTGCGGAGCGGCGAATCGGCCTTGGCCCGCTTCCCGGGCATCAAGTTCGACGATGCCGACCTGCTGGAGGCGGAGGTCTATCTCTCGGATTTCCAGGCCCTTTATCCGCAGGATGCGGAGGATTACGGCGTCCCCCTGAAACTGGGGCGAATTCGAGACAGTCGGGCCGAGAAGGAATACTCGATCGGTCGCTACTACGAGCGAACCCGGGCCATAGACGCCGCCGCCTTTTACTATCGGTTGGTGGACCAAAGCTGGCCGGACACCACTTGGGCGGCCGAGGCCCGCAACCGGCTGATCGCCCTGGGGGCCCTGGAGCCGTCAGATCCGATCGAGCCGACGGCCTACAGAATCGAGGAATAAGGGCCCAGCCCAATGTCTCCTGTCGGCCCCGGGCTTCCAGCCGGTGAGAACCGCCTGCCGGGTACTCCGGGGCGTGACTCCGGACGGACTCCAGGACGACCAGGTGATAGAGGGCCGCACAGCAAGTGCGGGCCTAGGGAAGAAACCCCAAGTGTGACTCAGGGCCCAGGACTCGCAGATGGAGGTGACGGGCAGCGGTCCGGCGAGGCGACGATTGCCGCCTGGCTGACGGTCGCGGGGCTGGGGGTGTCGACGGTGTTCGGCCTGCTCTCATCGGAGGGCATCCTCCACTTCGACGATCTGACGCACTATTTGTACGCCAACTGGGCCTGGCAGTGGCCGGGGTATTTGCTGGACGAGTGGGGCCGGCCGGGATTCACGGCCCTTTACTTCCTGCCGGCGTGGTTTGGATGGGCGGCCTGCCGGGGTCTCTCCGCCGTGCTCACCGCGGGCAGCGCGTGGCTGGCATTTCGCATCGCCCAGCGAATGGGGCTCCGCCACGCCTGGGCCGCGGTGTTGCTTTGTTACGCCCAGCCGCTCTTCTTTCAACTGTCGCAGACCACGCTTACCGAGACGCCGCTGGCCTTCTACTTGACGGCAGGCGTGTATCTTGCCCAACGCGGGAAGTGGTCCCGTTCAGCGGCGCTCCTCTCCCTGGGGTTCGTCACCCGCCACGAGGCCATCATCTTCCTCCCGGTGTGGGCCTTCTTCGCCTGGCGCGAGGGGGTAAGGCCGTGGCGGTTGTGGCCCATCCTGTGGGCCCCGCTGGTGGTCAACGCCCTGGCCCCCATGGCCGGCCTGCAACCGACTATCTATCGCCTGCTCGATCCGGAGCCCTCCGGACAATACGGGCACGGCGGATGGCTGACCTTCTTCTGTCGATCGATG
>CAZFMS010000069.1:0-15070 GCA_964520125.1 uncultured Planctomycetaceae bacterium | reverse complement strand
GTGCCACAGGGGGTCCTCAGACAACGCCTTGGCAGTAAAGCACAAAGTAAGGGGCTACTTCGCCTGAGAGCCCCCGAGCTTGCTCGGGGGGGTACGTTCCCACGTGTTGCGGGGCCACCCCCCGACCAAGGTTGGGGGCTCTCGGCGTGACCTTGCATTGTACTGTCAGGAGGGTCCGTCGTTCGTAGCGAGTCATGGTGACACGGGCAAGGTTTGGTCGGGATTTGATTTCGGCGCTCAGAAATCGGTAGAAGATGCCCGCCTCGCGGGGTAATCTGGGGGCGTGCGTGCAATGCCATCGACAGCCGAGATGCAGCGAGCCGTGTGGCGGCGGGACAGTTCCTATGCCGGGGTGTTCGTGCTGGGGGTCCGGACGACGGGCATCTTTTGTCGGCCGGGGTGCCCGGCGCGGCGGCCCAAGGCGGAGAATATCGAGTACTTCGCCACCGCCCGGGAGGCCCTGTTTGCCGGGTATCGGCCGTGCAAGCGGTGCCGGCCGATGGACACCAACGGGCGGCCGCCGGCCTGGGTGGCACGGTTGTTGGCCGTGGTCGAGGAGGAGCCCGGGCGGCGGATTCGAGACCATGATCTCCGGTTGATGTCCATCGATCCGGCCCGAGCTCGGCGGTACTTCAAGGGCCATTATGGAATGACCTTTCAGGCGTATAATCGGGCCCGGCGGTTGGGAGAGGCGATAATGCAGATCAAGAAGGGCGCGAAACTGGATGAGGTGAGCTTGGGGATCGGCTTCGAGTCGAGCAGCGGCTTCCGCGACGCGTTCGCCCGGACGTTCGGCAACACGCCGGGGCGGAGTCGGGCGGCGGATTGCATGGTGGCCACGCAGATGGAGAGCCCGCTGGGGCCTTTGATCGCCTGTGCGACGACCGAGGCGGTGTGCCTGCTGGAGTTCAACGATCGCCGGGCGATCGAGACCCAGTTTGACACACTGGGCAAGCGTTTCGGCTGCCCGATCGTGCCCGGCGGCAACGGGCACCTCGAGAAGCTGAAGGACGAGCTGGCCGGTTACTTCGCCGGCGAGCTGCGGGAGTTTACCGTGCCGATTGCCCATCCGGGCACGCCGTTTCAGGAGGCGGTCTGGCGGCGGCTGCTGGAGATCCCGTATGGCCGGACGTTGTGCTACGCCCAACTGGCCATCGACGTGGGTCGGCCGGGGGCTCAACGGGCCGTGGGTACGGCGAACGGGAAGAATCGCCTGGCCATCGTGATCCCTTGCCATCGGGTAGTGAACAAGAGCGGCAAGCTGGGCGGCTATGGCGGCGGGGTCTGGCGTAAGCAGTTCCTCTTGGACCTGGAGCAGGGGGGGAGGTTGGCGATTGACGATTGACGGTTGACGATTGACGATTGCGGATTGCGGATTGCGGATTGAGTGTTGGGGGTTGCGGATTGAGGGTGTGGTGGTGGCGGCGGAGACGGCGAGATTACTGGTTTCTTGTCCTGATGCGCGGGGCATCATCGCCGCGGTGGCGAGTTTTATCGCCGAGCATGACGGGAACATCCTGGAGGCCGATCAGCATACCGACCCGCAGCATGGGGAGTTCTTCATGCGGGTGGAGATCGAGCTGGGCGGCTTCGGGCTCGGCCAGGAGACGTTTGGCCATGCCTGGGAGCCGGTGGCCCGGCGTTTCGACATGCGCTGGCGGGTCTATTGGGGGAACCAGACCAAGCGGATGGCTATCCTGGTCAGTAGGGCCGGCCACTGCCTGAGCGACCTGCTCTGGCGGTGGAAGAGCGGGGAGCTGCGGGTCGAGATTCCGTTCGTGCTGAGCAACCATCCGGACTTGGGGGAGGACGTAGCGGCGTTGGGGGTGCCGTTTCGCTGCCTGCCGGTGACCCGGGAGAAGAAGACCGAGCAGGAGGGAGAGATTCTGGCCCTGCTGCGGGATGCCGAGGTGGACTTCATCGTCCTGGCCCGGTACATGCAGATTCTGTCGCCGGCCTTCGTGGCCGAGTATCCGGAGCGGATCATCAACATCCATCACAGCTTTCTCCCCGCCTTCGCCGGGCCGCGGCCCTATCAGCAGGCCTATGAACGGGGGGTGAAGATCATCGGGGCGACCAGCCACTACGTGACCGCGGATCTAGACCAGGGTCCGATCATCGCCCAGGCGACCATGCCGGTCGATCACCGCGACACGGTGGACGACCTGGTCCGCAAGGGCCGAGACCTGGAACGGATCACCCTGGCCCGAGCAGTCCGCGACCACGTCGAAGACAAGATCCTGACCAGCCAGAACAAGACGGTGGTCTTCGATTGAGCGACCGGGCCAGCATCCTGATGGGGTGCCAGTCCGAGCGGCCGATGATATACTGTGGGCGGTGCCCGCGGAGGTCGATCCGGGGGCTTTGGTGGATTCGGGGACTGGCGGCGGGAGTCGATGGCCATGGCGGCGGAATTATCTGGCGAGACGGCGGGCGAATCATCGGACCAGGATGATCCTGACCCAGACCCTGACGACGATCCCCGTCTGAGCAAGATTCGGAACATCGGCATCGCTGCGCACATCGATGCGGGCAAGACCACCACCACCGAGCGGATCCTCTACTACACGGGCAAGACCCACAAGATGGGGGAGGTCGACGACGGGACCACCGCGACCGACTTCGATGCCCAGGAGCAGGATCGGGGAATCACCATCTTCAGCGCCGCGGTGACCTTTCCCTGGCGGGGCCACACGGTCAATCTGATCGACACGCCGGGGCATGTCGACTTTACCGCGGAGGTCGAGCGGAGCCTGCGGGTCCTGGACGGGGCGATCATCGTCTTCGACGCCAAGGAAGGGGTCGAGGCCCAATCCGAGACGGTGTGGCGTCAGGCCAACAGGTACGCCGTACCGTGCATCTGCCTGGTCAACAAGATGGACAAGATCGGCGCGGATTTCGCCATGTCCGTGGAGTCGATCGAGAAACGCCTGGGGGTGCGGCCGGTGGCGGTGCAGCTTCCGATCGGGGCGGAGGGTACTTTCGGCGGGCTCATCGATCTGGTGCGCATGAAGGCCTGTCGCTTCCTGGGGGATCGGGGGATGACCGTCAAGGAGGAGGAGATTCCCGCGGATCTCCTCGACGAGGCCCGAATGTGGCGTCACGAACTCGAGGAGAAGGTGGCCGAGACCGACGACGCTTTGATGGAGAAGTACTTGGAGGAGCAGCCGCTGGAGGAGGAGGAGATTCGCCGGGCCCTGCGGCAGGCCACGCTGCAACGCACGTTGTACCCGGTGTTCTGCGGCTCGGCGCTGAAGTATATCGGCGTGCAGCGGCTGTTGGACGGGGCGGTGGACTACCTGCCGTCGCCGTTGGATCGGCCGGCCATACGGGGAGCCAAGTCGAAGGAAGACCACACGGCGGTCGAGCGGCATCCTAGAAAGAGTGACCCCTTGGCGGCCCTGATCTTCAAGATCGTCGCCGACAAGCCGCTGGATCTGCACTACCTGCGGGTGTACAGCGGGGTCCTCAAGAGCAGCTCACGGGTGTTCAACTCCAACAACGGAAAGAAGGAGAACGTCAGCCGCATGTTCAGGATGTTCGCCAAGCGGCGCGAACAGGTGGACTCGGCTCTGCCGGGCGACATTGTGGCCTGTCTGGGGCTCAAGGCGGCGGTGACGGGAGATACCCTGTGTGATGTCCGGGCCCCGATCGTGTTGGAGCGGATCGAGTTTCCCAACCCGGTGATAACCGTCTCGGTGGAGCCCAAGAACATCAGGGATCGGGAGAATCTGGCCGAGGCCCTGCGGAAGCTGGCCCGCCAGGATCCGACGTTTCAACAGGGTTATAACAAGGAGACCGGCCAGACGGTGATCAGCGGGATGGGCGAGCTGCACCTGGAGGTGTTGACCCACAAGCTGGGGAAGGACCTGGGGGTGGCGGTGAACGTGGGCCGTCCGTTGGTGGCCTATCGCGAGACGATCACCCGGGCGGGCCAGGCGGAGGGCCGCTTCATTCGGCAGACCGGGACTCAAGGCCAATACGCGGTGGTCAAGCTGCAGGTGGAGCCGATCCAGAGCGGCACGGACCGGCAGGGGTTCGAGTTTGTGGATGCGACCAGCAGCGGGCAGCTCAGCGAGGAGTATGTTTCGGCCGTGGAGCGGGGGGTTCGGGACGGGCTGCAGGTCGGCGTTCTGGCGGGTTACGAGACGTTGGATGTGCGGGCGACGTTGCTGGGGGGGCAAGAGCACGAGCGGGACAGCTCCGAGGTGGCCTTCGAGACCGCGGCCAAGGTGGCCCTGGAGGCGGCGTTGAAGCAGGCCGGACCGGTGATGCTGGAGCCGGTGATGAAGCTGGAGATCTCGGTGCCGGATGCCTATTTCGGGCCGGTCAGCGGGGATTTGGGCGCTCGGCGGGGCCTGATACAGGATACGGAGCTTCGCAGTCAGTATCGGATCATTCATGCCCAGGTGCCCCTGGCGGAGATGTTCCAGTACGCCACCGTCCTCCGGACTTTGACCCAGGGGCGGGCCAGCCATTCGATGGAGCCGTTTGCGTACCAGCCTATGCCGGCCGGGCTGCAGAAGGAGCTATTGCGGCGTCATGGGTACATCGAGTGATCCTGAATGGTGTGGCAGCCGCGTGAAGAGCGGAGGAGGGAGAGGGTTCGGGGGAACGACGGGGGACAGGTGGGGATGTCCAGCATGGCCGGCCTGGTCAGGATGGCTGGCTGACGTGGCCCGACGGGGGGGGGCGGAGCGGGAACGTCGTGGTTCCCTGGTCGCGAGTGATGGTCGGCTTCAGAAGGCCGTGTTGCGTAACTTATTAGGGCAAAAGGGTTTACGGCTTGTCGAGATGTGGGTGCAGTTGGATATGGCGTGCGGGGGGGCGGCCGCGCCGGAGGGCGAGAGGGTTGCCTGAGGGAGGGATTGCGGTCGGCGGACAGGTTGTCGAGAAGACGGCCAGGTAATCGCTTGACATGGCATTGGGCCCTGGTATGCTAGTCGAATTCGGCACGTCCAGTGAGGCGTGGGTTGGTGTCTTGGGATCGCCAAAGGGGTAGCAATGGGGCTGGATCGGATACGCATTCGGATGGAGGCCTACGATCACGGCGCGTTGGATACCTCGGCGCGTGAGATTGTAGAGCAGGCCAAACGGACCAGCGCTCGGGTGCGCGGACCGGTTCCTCTGCCGACGCGCATCGAGCGATATACGGTGCTGCGAAGCCCTCACATCGACAAGAAGTCGCGCGAGCAGTTCGAGATGCGCACGCACAAGAGGGTGATTGACATCTTTGAACCAACGGCGCGTACGGTTGAGGCGTTGAATCGGTTGGTGGTTCCCGCGGGTGTGTTTGTGAAGATCAAGGCGTAGGGAATGAACCGAAGCCGAGCATGGGCTTGGGCTTCGGTACCTTTGTCATTGGTCTTGCCGCCCCCCTTTTTAGACAACGTGACGCGTGAGACTGATCGCGCGTATGGATGAGGAACCCTCAAGGGCGACACGGAAATTGTACCTCATGAAGGCGGCGATACTCGGTAAGAAAATTGGGATGACGCGTATCTTCGGTGACGACGGTGCGTCTATCCCGGTGACCGTCGTGGAGGCGGGGCCGTGTGCGATCCTGCAGGTGAAGACCCAGCAGACTGACGGCTACGAAGCGATTCAGTTGGGTTTCACCCGAGCGAAGCCGAGTCGCTGCACGCGACCGCAGGTCGGCCATGCCCGGAAGGCCAACAGCGTCCCACATCGATTCGTGCGTGAGATCCGGCTGGAGGAACCGGCCGAGCAGAAGATCGGTGACGTGGTGACGGTCACGGTGTTCGAGGAGCAGGCCATCAAGTACGTGGACGTGGTGGGCACGACGATCGGCAAGGGGTTTCAAGGAGTGATGAAGCGCCACCATTTTGGCGGTCAGCAGGCTTCTCACGGCGTGGAGCGGAAGCACCGTTCGCCGGGGGGAATCGGCGGCAGCGGCGACTTGGGCGAAGGCCGGGGGATCAAGCTGGGCAAGAAGATGGGCGGCCACATGGGCTCGGTCCGCTGCACCGCCCGGAACCACCGGCTGGTCTCGATCGACGGCGATCGGAACCTGCTCTTGATCAAGGGTGCGGTCCCGGGACCCAACGGTGGTTTCGTGATTGTGTCCCAGGCGAAGGCGAAATCGTAGGAATACCGGCCGCCGGCGGAAGGCCGGTGTGGCCCTTGGCGATGTGTTGATGAATCATGATTGAGATTCCGGTCTTGGATACAACAGGGCGGCAGATCGGCAGCGAAGAGCTGGACCCAGCCAGTTTCGGAGATCGGGTTCGCTATGATCTCCTGAAGCAGGCGGTCGTCGCCTATCGAGCCAGCCGGCGGCAAGGAACGGCGGCGAACAAGAGTCGTGGGGCGGTGCAAGGCGCCCGGCGCAAACTTTACCGGCAGAAGGGCACTGGCCGGGCCCGGGCCGGCAACTCGCGTACCCCGGTGCGGGTAGGCGGGGGCCGCACCTTTGCCAAGACCCAGCGGGACTTTTCCAAGAAGCTCCCCCGCAAGATGCGGCGTCTGGCGAGGAACTCGGCTCTATTGGCCAAGGCCCAATCGGGTTCGACCTTGATCATTGATGGTCTATCCTTCGAGAAGCCGCAGACTTCCAAGATGGCGGGCATCCTGAAGGCGACCAAGACGGACCGCGGGGCGTTACTGACGGTGGCTACGGCAGATATCAATATGCTGAAGTCGCTCCGGAACATCCCTCGGATCGAGATGAAGATGGTTAGCGACTTGAATGCGTACGACGTGCTCCGGGTGCGGCATTTGCTGTTTACACCCGAGGCCTTCAAGGCTTTGATCGCGGACCCGGTGAAGCCGGGGTGTACGCCAGAGGCATGAGTCGGCGATGGACATCTACAATATAGTCAGACGGCCGTTGGTGACCGAGAAGGGCACGCACCAGAGCAAGCAGTCCCACGCTGCGACTCGGAGTCGTCCGGGGCGGGGCGGGGCGTATAGCTTCGAGGTCCATTACGAGGCCAACAAGATCGAGATCAGTAACGCCATCGAGAAGATCTACAACGTGAAGGTTGCCGGCGTGCGGACCAGCACCCGGAGAGGCAAGCGACGGCGGTATCGGTATAAGACGGGGATAACCAGGCATTGGAAGAAGGCCGTGGTAGTCCTGAAACCGGAATACCATATAGATTTGTTCTAGCGAGGCCCTCGGGGCTTTGTGGAGTCGACGGAGCCCGGCGGCGGGCCCTGATAAGAACGGTGAGGTAGAGGCCAGATGGGCATCAGGATCTACGGACGCACGACACCCGGTCGCCGGCGAGCGGGGGTCAACGATTTCTCGGAGTTGTCGCACAAGGGGCGGCGGCCGGTGAAGTCTCTGTGTCGCCCCCTGGTCAAGACTGGTGGCCGGAACAACCAGGGAGTGATCACCTCTCGTTTTCGGGGCGGCGGCCACAAGCGGCTCTACCGGATGATCGACTTCAAGCGGAACAAGGATGGCATGCCGGCGACGGTGGAGTCCATCGAGTACGATCCTAATCGGAATTGCTTTATTTCCCTGCTGAAGTACGAGGATCAGGAGTTGCGTTATATTCTGGCACCTCATGGTCTGAAGGTTGGCGACCGGCTGATGAGCGGTCCGGGGGTGGAGCCCAAGTTGGGTAACGCCATGGCCTTGCAGGATGTCCCGGTGGGCATGGACATCCACAATATCGAGATGATCGCCGGCCAGGGTGGCAAGCTGGTGCGTTCGGCCGGAGGGGTGGCCCGCCTGGCGGCGAAGGAAGGCGACTGGGCCACGCTGATCCTGCCTTCCGGGGAGATGAGGCAGGTTCGGGTGGAATGCCGGGCGACCATGGGCCAGTTGGGCAACCTGGACCACAAGAACATCAAGTTGGGCAAGGCGGGCCGCAAGCGACACTTGGGGCGTCGGCCACATGTCCGGGGAGTGGCCATGAATCCGGTGGCCCATCCGCTGGGCGGCGGCGAGGGTCGCAGCGGCGGCGGCCGGCATCCTTGCAGCCCGACCGGCAAGCTGGCCAAGGGTGGTCGCACCCGGAAGCCTCGGAAACAATCGAATCGCCGCATTTTGCGTCGGCGCAAGAGTAGGCGGTACGGTCAGGTATCATTGAAACGACGCAGGTAAGAGATAATCGATCGGACTGACCTCGGCGCGACCGACGATGGTCGGCCTCATGCAGGAATGATGATGTCACGCAGCCTGAAGAAAGGACCGTTTGTTGATCCGCGGTTGTTGGCCAAGATGGAGAAGATCAGCGCGGAATCCAGTCATGAGCCGATCCGCACTTGGTCTCGTCGGTGCACGATTCCACCGGAATTCGTGGGGCGGACCTTTGAGGTGCACAACGGGAAGATCTTCACCAAGGTGTTCGTGACCGAGGACATGGTCGGACACAAGCTGGGAGAGTTCAGTCTGACGCGGATTTGGCGTGGCCACACGCAGGCCAAGAGGAAGAAGTAAAGACGAGATCGAGAATTGGAGCATCGGTCCATGGCCGCCTGGAAAGTCACTCATCGCTACGCTCGGATCAGCGCCCGGAAGGCGCGGCTGGTTACGCAGTTGATTGCCGGCCGTCACGTTGACCAGGCGTTTGATCTGCTGAAGTTCACCCGCAAGCGGGCCTGCGTGTTGGTGGACAAGGTTTTGCGTTCGGCGGTTTCCAACGCCGACGAGCAGGAGGGGGATGTGCGGAAGTTGTACGTGCACGAGGCTCGGGTTGATGAGGGTCCGACGATCAAGCGGTTTCGCCCCAAGGACCGCGGCCGGGCCCATCCGATCAACAAGCGGACCAGCCACATCGTGATCGCAGTTGCCGAGGGGCCGAGGGAATAGCCGGTTATGGGACAAAAGGTACATCCAATTGGCTTTCGTATCGGGGTGACCGAGGATTGGCGTTCTCGCTGGTATGCCCCGAAGGCGGCCTATGCCGAGTTTCTGATCGAGGATTATAAAATCCGCAGGCTGATCGATCAGCGACTTAACCGGACGCCGCCGTTCGCCGGCTGCCCGCGGGTTGAAATCGAGCGGACCCGCAATGAGGTCAAGGTGGTCTTGTCGACCGCCCGCCCGGGGATGGTGATCGGTCCCAAGGGTGCCGAGGTTGACAAGTTGAAGGAGGCTTTGGAGGAGCTGATCGACCGGAAGGTCAACGTGAACATCAAGGAGATCAAGAATCCCGATTTGAACGCCCAGTTGATCGCCTTCGACCTGGCCGAGCAGCTCAAGCGGCGGGCCAGCTTCCGCCGGGTGATGAAGATGCGTTGCGACGCGGCGATGGCCGCCGGGGCCTTGGGAGTGAAAATCATGAGCAAGGGGCGCCTGGGCGGGGCGGAGATGTCCCGTACCGAGATGCAGAAGCGCGGGTCGATTCCCCTGCAGACTCTTCAGGCCCACGTTGACTACGGGTATGTCACCAGCAACACCAACTACGGATCGATCGGGGTACGGGTTTGGCTCTACAAGGGGCGGTACGACGACGAAGTCGACGCCGAAGAAGAGCGTCCCAGCCCGGGCGGCAGGCACCGCCCCGCGCCCAGACGGTGAATGAGATGACGGTTGAGCCGGCGAATGATCCGGGCTCACTGAGGAGTTGATGCGATGGCGATGATGCCGGCGAGGGTCAAGTTCCGTAAGCACCACCGCGGTAAGATCCGCGGCAAGGCGACGCGGGGCAACTTCGTGGCATACGGAGATTTCGGCCTTCAGGTGCTGGAGCCGGGTTGGATATCGGCTCGCCAGATAGAGGCCGGCCGGATGTGCGCCACCCACTTCCTGCATCGTCAGGGCCGGGTGATTATTCGCATCTTTCCGCATAAGAGTGTTTCCGGCAAGCCGCTGGAGACGCGCATGGGTAAGGGCAAGGGAGAGGTTGACCATTGGACCGCGGTGGTCAAGTCGGGCACGATGTTGTATGAGATCGGAGGCGTCGAGGAGGAGGTTGCCCGGCAGGCCTTTGCCCGGGTGGCCCACAAGATGCCCTTCAAGTGTAGGTTTGTCAGACGTCGTCATGGTTTGTAGGCAGAGGGTGGTAGGCGGATGAAGATCTCCGACTTGCGTGGGTTGAAGACCGAAGAGTTGTTTGCGGAGCTGGATCGGCTGCGGCGGCATCTCTTCGATCTGCGCAGCCAGTCGGTGACCGAGAAGCTGGGGGATGGGTCACAATTGACCAAGACCAGACGGGACATCGCCCGGCTTTTTACGGTGATGAAAGAGCGCGGGGAGACGGACATCGAACAGAAGCAGTATCATTTGGAGTCCGTGGGTACCGCCCGAAAGTCGTGATGGGTTTATGAGTTTGTTGACCAGGTGCCTCGAGAGGTAACCGCGGACAAGTGGATTTGGGATGAGCGAGTCAGAACAGCCAGAGGTTTTGGGCAAGGCCGAGGCCGGAGTGCGGCGGCCGCGCCGGGTTCGCATCGGCGTAGTACAGAGCGATGTTCGCGACAAGACCATAAAGGTGCGGATCGACCGGCTGAGCAAGCATCCCAAGTACGGCAAGTATCTGAAGCGTCGTGGCGTGCTTCACGCCCATGATGAGCAGAACCAGGCTAGCTGCGGTGACCTGGTCGAGATTATGGAGTGCCGGCCGATCAGCAAGGCCAAGGCGTGGCGTCTATCACGGGTTATGCGTCGCTTCGGCGAGTCCTAGTCAGGTGCATCGAAGATGATACAGGTCGAGAGCGTGGTGGATATCGCCGACAACACCGGGGCCAAGCGGGCCCTGGTGGTGCGGGTACTTGGCGGGTCGACCGGCCGTAAGCGGTTCACCCGCCGCACCGCGGGCGTGGGGGACATCGTGGTCTGCACGGTGAAGAAGGCCCTGCCGAACAGTGAATTCATGGCCGGCAACACCCGCAAGGAGCGCCAGACCCATCGGCTGATCAAGGCGGTGGTGGTGCGAACGCGGGCCCCGGTGCGGCGTCGGGACGGCAGCTATGTTCGTTTCGACAGCAATGCGGCGGTGATCCTCGACGAGGAGAAGAACCCCAAGGGAACTCGTATCTTCGGTGCCGTGGCCCGGGAGCTGCGTGAGCGAGGATTCACCAAGATAATCTCTCTGGCCAGCGAAGTGGTATAGCCGACGGCCAGGTTTTGAGTTGTTCAGACCCCAGGGTGGGAGTGATGGCGGCGAAGGTTAGAAAGAACGATCGGGTAGAGGTGATCTGTGGGGACCACAAAGGGGCCCAGGGCAGGGTCCTCCGCGTTGATCCCAAGAAGCAGACCGTGCTGATCGAAGGGGTGAACCTGGCGTACCGG
The DNA here is from genome assembly GCA_964520125.1 of uncultured Planctomycetaceae bacterium. Lineage (GTDB taxonomy): Bacteria > Planctomycetota > Phycisphaerae > UBA1845 > UTPLA1 > JAFGQA01. Next base: position 3,861 of record CAZFMS010000069.1, on the reverse strand, counting down.
CATTTGCGTCCCAGCCGGACCAACCCCCAAGGCGGCCGGATTCGCAAAGAGGCTCCGATCAACCTCTCCAATGTCTTGCCGGTGGATCCCAAGACCGGTCGCGGCAGCCGGGTGCGTTTCGAGATCCAGCGCGACCCGGACGGCAAGATCGTCTCCAAGGAGCGGGTCACCCGCGGCGGGACCATCCTGGAGAAGGCCAAGAGTAAGACGGGGGAGTAGGCGGCCCACGGCGGAAAGCCGTCCTGAAACGATGACCCAGGCGTTCCGGTCGGGTCTCCATCGCCAACGGCGGCGGGGTCAAAGGGGACGCGGAATGCCGCTAGGTGGTTTGAGACGGTTGTTTAGGAGCGGAGCGGCGACGCTCGCGGGATGAAATTATGGTTCGGCTGATGGAACGCTACAAGACCGAAGTTCTCCCCACCCTGCAGAAGGAACTCGGTCGAACTCAGCGCCTGTCGATCCCCCGGCTGGAGAAGGTCGTGGTCTCTATGGGCTTGGGACAGTCCATTGCGGAGAAGAAGCGCCTGGAGGGCGCCCAGCGTGAGCTGGCCCTGATTACCGGCCAGAAGGCGAGCGTGTGTGCCGCCCGAAAGAGCGTCTCGAACTTCAAGCTGCGCCGAGGCATGAAGATCGGGCTGAAGGTGACCATGCGCGGGGCGCGGATGTACGAGTTTCTCGATCGGTTGATCAGCGTGGCAATTCCCCGGGTGAGGGACTTTCGAGGTCTGGATCCAAACAGCTTCGACGGCCGAGGGAATTACAACCTGGGCCTGACGGAACAGACGGTCTTTCCGGAGGTTGACCCGGACAAGGTCGAGTTCCAGCAGGGTATGAACATCGCCTTGGTGACCACCGCCCGGAACGACGCTGAGGCTCGGCGGTTCCTGAGCCTGTTGGGCGTGCCGTTCCGCAAGGAGGACAAGGCGTCTTAGCAGTGGATTCGCCTGAGCGGCGCGGCTCGGTGCCGGCCGTGCTTGGGCAGCAGGCATTGAACGGCATTAAGGGAGCAAGCCGGATATGGCCCGGAAAGCTTTGAGAATAAAGGCGGCCGCCAAACCCAAGTTTAGTGTCCGCGGGTATACCCGTTGTCAGGTATGTGGTCGGGCCAGGGCGGTGTATCGCAAGTTCGGCCTCTGTCGGATTTGCTTCAGGAACCTGGCTTTGGAGGGGAAGATCCCCGGAGTTCGCAAGGCCAGTTGGTGACCAGCCGGTTGGTATACGAGGAAAGGCTGTAGCAATATGTGGAGCGACCCCATAGCCGATCTGTTGACCCGAATCCGTAACGGGGTTCGCAACCGTTCCGCGGAGGTGATGGTGCCTCGCAGCGGGGTCAAGTTGGCCATTTGTAAGGTGCTGAAAGAGGAAGGGTATATCACCAACGTCGAGGAGATCGAGGACCGCAAGCAGGGTCTTCTGCGGGTGACGTTGAAGTATGCCGAGCATGGTGGAAAGGTGCTCAGCTGCATCCAGAGGGAGAGCAAGACCGGTTGCCGGCGTTACGTAGGCCTGGACGAGATCCCCCGGGTCCTGAACGGTCTGGGTATCGCCATCTTGTCCACCAGCCGAGGCGTGTTGAGTGATCGGAAGTGTCGTGAACAGCGGATAGGCGGCGAGTTACTCTGCACGGTGTACTGAACCGGCGTCGGTAGGGTGGTCGATAGGCCCGCGGTGGTAGGCCGCGAGGCCGACCGAATGAGGAATTAGGGATGTCCCGAATCGGCAAGAAGGCGATTCTCATACCTTCGGGCGTGAAGGTCGAGATCAAAGAGCGCACGGTGAACCTGTCGGGCCCGAAGGGTTCCATGTCCTGGTCCCACCCGAGCGGTGTCTCCGTGGCTCATGACTCGAAGGAGAGCGTCTTACTGGTGACCCGGGCGTCGGATGTGGCCCAGCATCGGGCCCTCCACGGCATGACCAGGGCCCTGATCAACAACATGGTGGTCGGGGTGACCGAGGGGTATGAGAGGAAGCTGGAGATTTACGGCACGGGCTTCAACTGCTCGATCTCAGGCCCGAAGTTGGAACTGAACGTGGGGTATTCGCACCCCATCTACTTGTCGATCCCGGACGGGGTGAAGGTGAATATCGAGATTCCCACCGCCCGGGGGGACGAGAATCCGGCGAAGCTGTCGGTGAGTGGCATCGACAAACAGGCCGTCGGCCAGTTCGCCCGGTCGATCAAGGATGCTCGTCATCCGGACCCTTATAAAGGCAAGGGTGTTCGGTTTGCGGGTGAGAAGATCCGACGGAAGGCGGGCAAGGCCTTCGCCGGTGCCGGTGGCCAATAGGACGATGGTGAATCGATGGATCCGAGAGAACTGAAGCTGGTGCGCCAGCGCCGTCGGCGGCGCCGGGTCCGCCGCAAGGTGTTCGGCACAGCCGAGCGCCCGCGGCTGTCGGTATTCCGCAGCCTCAAGAATATCAGTGCCCAGTTGATTGACGATGTCAGTGGGCAGACGCTTTGCTCGGCGGGGACGAATACCAAGTCGCTGTCCGGTGCATCGAAGAATGGTGGTAATTGTGACGCCGCTCAAGCCGTCGGCCGGTTGCTGGGCGAGCGGGCCCGGATGCAGGGCATTCGTCTGGTGGCTTTCGACCGCAATCGATATCGGTATCACGGCCGGGTGAAGTCGCTGGCGGACGCGGCCCGGAAGACCGGCCTGGAGTTCTAACCAGCAAGCCCCGCAGCGGCGTGGATGCACTGGAGCTAGGACGAGTTTGACTCATGGCAATGTATAGACAGGCGCGGCAATCCAAGGGAAGCGAGGAAGACTCGCCCTACGATGATGTGGTCGTAAAGGTGTTCCGTTGCGCGAAGGTGGTCCGCGGTGGTCGCCGGTTCAGTTTCGCGGCCTTGGTGGTCCTGGGAGATCGGAACGGGCGGGTCGGCGTCGGCTATGGCAAGGCCAACGAGGTTCCGTCGGCGGTGGAGAAGGGTCGCAAGCACGCCAGGCGAGCTTTGCAGCCGATCAAGCTGGACGGTCCGACGATCCCCCATCCGGTGACCGGCCAATTCGGATCGAGCCGGGTTTATCTCCTGCCGGCCAGTGCCGGCACCGGCGTTATCGCCGGGGCCAGCGTGCGAGCGGTGTTGGAATTGGCCGGGGTGCATGATTGCCTGACCAAGGCCCACGGGTCAACGAGCCCCAAGAACCTGGTCAAGGCAACCTTCCGGGCCCTGGAGTCTTTGCGAGATCGCCAGACCATCGAGGGCCTTCGCGGAGTATCCCTGGCCAGTTGAGGAGTCTCCTGGAAGAACGATGAACATAACCGACATCACTACCAAGGCTGGCGCCAAACGGAAGCGCAAGCGAGTCGGTCGCGGCGAGAGCAGCGGCCGGGGCAAGACCTGCGGTCGCGGTCACAAGGGGGCCGGGGCCCGAAGCGGCGCCCGGCGTGAGAGCCTGGCCGAAGGTGGGATGTTTCCGTTGTTTCGCCGCCTGCCCAAGTATGGTTTCAGCAACGTACAGTTCCAGACTGTATATCAGGTGGTCAACGTTGCGGACCTGGAGTCCCGATTCGACGAGGGAGGTCACGTGACCGCGGCGGCGTTGGAGGAGAGCGGTCTGGTCCGCGATCGGGCGGGCAAGGTGAAGATCCTCGGGGACGGCGAATTAAAGAAGAAACTGACGGTCGAGGCCCATCGGTTCAGCGCTTCGGCGGTAGCCAAGATCGAGGGTTCCGGCGGTTCGGTGAAGCGGCTGGGCCCGCAGCCCAAGAAGCGATTCGTCAAGCGATTCGTCAAGACGGTCGCTGAACCTGCTGAGACCTCCGCCAAGAAGGGCAAAGGATCGGCCGCTAAAGGCTCGGCAGGCAAAGGCTCGGCCGGTAGAGGTTCGGCAGGCAAAGGCTCGGCCGGTA
>CAZFMS010000068.1:0-15111 GCA_964520125.1 uncultured Planctomycetaceae bacterium | reverse complement strand
CGAGGGTTCGCCGGCCGAGGGCGGCCTGAGCATGGAGACCATTCGGGTCCGCAGCCCCTTGGTCTGTGATTGCTCCCTGGGGGTCTGCGCCAATTGCTACGGCGTGGATATGGCCACTGGTCTACGGGTCGAAGAGGGAATGGCCGTCGGGATCATCGCCGCCCAGTCGATCGGCGAGCCAGGGACCCAGTTGACCATGCGGACGTTCCATACCGGCGGGGTTGCCAGCCGGGCCGTGATCGAGAGCGACATCAAGTGCCTCCACGGCGGGCAGATCGCATTTCATGACCTCAATGCGGTCAAGTTCGACGATCCCGAGACCAAGAAGACCTCCCTGATTGTGCTGAAGCGCAACGGGGAACTGGCCATCAACGACGAGAAGGGACGGGAGTTGGAGCGTTACAAGATCCCCTACGGTGCTCGTTTGCACGTGAAGGAAGGTGATAAGGTGCGGCCGAGCACAACGCTGACCACCTGGGATCCGCACTTGACTCCGATCCTGGCCGAAGCGGGGGGGTTCATTCGCTTCCATGACGTGGTGGAAGGCGAGACGGTACGGCAGGAAGCCGAAACCAAGGACTCCAAGTACGTAGTGATCGAGCACCGGGGGGATAAGAACCCCCAGGTCATCATCGAGGATGCCGACGGCAAGATTCTCGAGTACCACTACCTGCCGGCCAAGGCCAGAATCGAGGTGGCCGAGGGCGACGAGGTCCGGGCCGGGTGGCTGTTGGCCCGGCGTCCCCGCGAGCTGGCCGGGACCCAGGACATCACCGGTGGTCTGCCGCGGGTCACGGAGATCTTCGAGGCCCGCAAGCCGAAGGAGCCGGCGGTCATGGCGGAGATCTCCGGTACCGTCGAGATTCGCAGCGACAAGCGACGGGGCAAGATGACCATCGCCGTCCATCCGGACAGCAAGGATCTGGAGCCCCGCGAGCATCATGTGCCGCAGGACAAGCACTTGCTGGTTCACGCAGGAGACCGGTTGGAGGCCGGCGACCCCCTCTGCGACGGGCCGTTGGTTCCGCATGATATCCTGGCCATCAAGGGTGAGGAGGCCCTGCAGCGGTACCTGCTGCATGAGATCCAGTCGGTTTATCGTTCGCAGAACGTCACTATCAATGACAAACACATCGAGGTCATCCTCAGTCAGATGCTTCGCAAGGTGCGCGTCGAGCAGCCGGGTGACTCGAAATTCCTGCCCAACGAAGTTACCGACAAGTTCCGCTTCCGGACGGAGAATCGGCGTCTGTCCAGCAGCGTGAAGATCAGCGACTCCGGAGACTCTGACTACGAGGAGGCCAAAATCGTGGGCAAGGAGGAACTTGCCGCGACCAACGAGACCTTGGAGGATGGGGGCAAGGCCCCGGCCAAGGGCCGCCGGCCCAAGCCGGCGACGGCCACCGCCATCCTGCTGGGCATCACCAAGGCGGCCCTGCAGAGCGACTCGTTCATCTCCGCGGCGAGCTTCCAGGAGACCACCAAGGTGCTGACCGAGGCGGCCCTGAGCAGTGCGGTGGACGAATTGACCGGCCTGAAGGAGAACGTGATCCTGGGACACCTGATCCCCGCGGGGACGGCCTTCAAACGGCATCTGGAGACGCCCTTGGTTCACCTGGGCGAGCCCATCGAGGAAGAAGTGGCCGAGGTGCGGATGCCAGAATTGCTGGCCGATGCTGCAGCGGCCCAAGAGGCGGATAACGCGGCTGCAGAGTCAGCTGCGGCACCGGAGGAGGTAACGACCACGGATGCCGCCGCGACGAGCAGCCCTTCGTAGGCCCCGGTTTGGTCGGCTCCCGGCGGGAATCCGCCGGTCCCGGAGGACCATCCGGCAGGCGTTTGGGAGGCCGTGGAGTGGCTGCCAGGTTCAGATGTTGACGGGCGTCCGGGTCCGGATGTAGAATGCGTGGTTCTTGTTCGCCTGGCAGGTGGGTAGACCCAGGGCGGCAGATAACGAGGTTTGTATGCCAACGATCAATCAACTCTGTAGAAGGCCCCGGCGAACCGAGCGCAGGAAATCTAAATCGCGAGATTTGGATAACTGTCCCCAGCGGCGCGGGGTCTGCCTAATCGTCAAGACCATGACCCCCAAGAAGCCGAATTCGGCGTTGCGGAAGGTCGCCCGGGTCCGGCTGTCCAACAAGAAAGAGGTCACCGCCTACATCGGGGGCATCGGCCACAATCTCCAGGAGCACTCCATCGTCCTGCTCCGCGGAGGCCGAGTCCGCGACTTGCCGGGCATTCGCTACCACGTTGTTCGCGGCGTCCTGGATTGCGCGGCGGTTGAGGATCAGGACAAGTACGGTGTTCGCCGGGCCAGGGGACGCAGCAAGTACGGCACCAAGCGGCTCAAGAAGTAGCGACCGGTCGGTCGGCAATCGGCGATCGATCTGCAGGAAAGGAAGACAATGGGTTACAAGAGGTGGACGCTTTCGGCACAACAGCTCCGGCCCGATCCGAAGCACAGCAACAAGTTAGCCGCCAAGTTCATCAACTGCATGATGTGGGACGGGAAAAAGACCGTGGCCCAGCGCATCTTCTACGACGCCCTGGATATCGTCGAGCAGAAGGTGAAAGACATTCCTCCCATCGAGGTGTTCGAGGCGGCCCTGCAGAACGCCCGGCCCAAGATCCAAATCCGCAGCCGGCGGGTGGGCGGCAGCAACTACCAGGTGCCCATGTCGGTGAGCACCAAGCGAGCCCAGTCCCTGGCTATTCGCTGGGTCATCAACGCGGCCCGGGCCAAAAAGGGTCGGCCCATGAAGCAGCGGCTGGCCTCCGAGCTGATCGATGCCTTCAACGAGCAAGGGGCGGCGGTGACCACCAAGGAAAACGTCCACCGGATGGCCGATGCCAACAAGGCCTTTGCTCACTTCGCCTGGTAGCCCGCGTCGCGCCAAGTCCGCTGCACCGGCTCCTGGATCATACTGTTTCCCGCAATTATCTTGACGCCATGAGTCGCCTGCCTGCCGCTCACGGCCCCGGCTCATTTACTGCGCCGCTCGCCAAGTCCGCAGCGCGGGAAACCGGTGGGGGTCGGCGACCGGGCCGGCCTGGAGCAGGCGTTCCGGTGGCGCCCGGCCCGGCGAAGGGCCGTGGTGCGGTCGCCCGCCCCCACTGCCGGAATGACACAACGGCAGCGTGGGGGACCGCGGGCTGCCGGACTGGCAGTCGAGAGTCCGGCCGACGGCTATCGCATCCCGACCTAACCTGGCTGTGGACATAAGGTTACATTTCTCATCGGCGCCAATCGCCCCGGGCACAGCACTTGCTCCGCTACTGACGGATCGAGTCTGCCTCCACGGGCGGCACGATCTTCAGACGATCATACCGGATTCGACCTTGCCATAAGGAGGCCAAAGCCCATGGGTGCCAAGCAACTGACCTTTCAAGAAGATGCTCGGGCCGCGTTGCTCTCGGGGGTGGAGAAGCTGACCACGGCGGTCAGGTCCACGCTGGGGCCGCGCGGCCGCACGGCGATGCTCGATAGAGGCTGGGGGGCGCCGAACGTAACCAAGGACGGCGTGACCGTGGCCGAGGAGATCGAGCTGGCGGACAAGTGCGAGAATCTCGGTGCCCAGCTCGTCAAGGAGGCCTCCAGCAAGACCTCCGACGTCGCCGGCGACGGCACCACCACGGCCACCGTTCTGGCCGAGGCGATCTTCAAGGAAGGCCTCCGCCATGTTGCCGCGGGCGTTGACGCCATGGCCTTGAGCCGGGGGATCAACAAGGCGGTGCGGGCGGTGACCAAGGCCCTCGGGGAGATGGCCCGGCCGGTCAAGGCCCACGCGGGCAACCTGGAGGACATCATTCGGGTGGCCAGTATCTCCGCGAACAACGACCGCGAGGTTGGCGAGAAGTTGGCCGAATGCTTCAAGCAGGTCGGCAAAGACGGGGTAATCACCATCGATGAGGGCCGCAGCCTGGACACTACCGTGGAGGTGGTCGAGGGCATGCAGTTTGATCGGGGTCATCTGTCGCCGCATTTCGTGACCGATCCGGATGGCATGGAGGTGGTCCTGGAGAAGCCGTTCGTGCTGGTCTATGAGGACAAGATCTCCAGCGTGACCAAGCTGGTGCCGCTGCTGGAGAAGGTCGCCAAGGCCAAGCGTCCGCTGCTGATCATCTCCGAGGATGTCGAGGGCGAGGCCCTGGCCACCCTGGTGGTCAACAAGCTGCGCGGCATCCTGCAAGTGGCGGCGGTCAAGGCCCCGGGCTACGGCGACCGGCGCAAGGCAATGATGGAAGACATTGCCGTCCTGACCGGGGGCAAGGCCATCTTCAAGGACTTGGGCATCGAGCTGGACGGAGTGGCGGTCGGCGATCTGGGTCAGGCTAAGAAGGTGACCATCGACACCGACAACACGACCATCATCGAGGGAGCCGGGGCCTCCAAAGACATCACCGGGCGCATCGAGATGATCCGCCGCGAGATCGAGGCCACTACCAGCGACTACGATCGCGAAAAGCTGCAGGAGCGCCTGGCCAAGCTGGCCGGCGGAGTGGCCCAAATCATGGTCGGGGCGGCCACCGAGGCGGAGATGAAGGAGAAGAAGGCGCGCTACGAGGATGCCCTGCACGCCACTCGGGCGGCGATTGAGGAGGGCATTGTACCGGGCGGCGGCGTTGCCCTGCTGCGTGCCCGCGGTGCCTTGGACAACGTATCAACCTCCGGTCCCGACGAGAAGGCGGGTGTTGCGGTGGTGCGGAAGGCCCTGACCGCCCCGCTGACCGGGATTGCCGCGAATGCCGGGGTCGAGCCCGGCGTGGTGCTGCACAAGGTGGAGAAGGGGACCGGAGCCTTCGGCTTCAACGCCCTGACCGAGGAGTATGGAGACCTGGCCAAGGATGGGGTGATCGATCCGACCAAGGTAGTTCGCACGGCCCTGGAGAACGCCAGCAGCGTGGCCCGGGTTCTGCTGACCACCGACTGCTGCATCGCGGAGAAGCCCAAGAAGGACGAGGACGGTCCCGGCGGCCCAGGCATGGAAGGCATGGACGGAATGGGCGGCATGGGCGGTATGGGCGGCGGCATGGGAGGAATGGGCGGCATGGGTGGCATGGGCGGCATGATGTAGGTTGTGGTTGGTGTGAAGTCTGGCGGCCCAGCGCGTAGCGGCTTGCCGGATGAGCAGGAGCCTCGGCTCTTTGACGAGGTTGGTTTCGACAGGACCTCTAGTTCCGGGAATGCCTCGGGGATAGACCCCCGGATCTGATAACAGGAGATCGACAAGATGGCACGACTGAAGATCAAGCCTTTGGATGACTGGATCGTGGTTGAGGGTCTCGAAGCGGAAGAGATGACCGCCGGTGGAATAGTGCTGCCCGAGCAGGCCAAGGAGAAGCCTACCCGGGGCACGGTGCTGGCGGTCGGCCCGGGCAAGCTGCTGAAGTCGGGCAACCGCGGGGCCCTCTCCGTAACGGTCGGCGACGAGGTGTTCTACGGGAAATACTCCGGCACGGAAGTGGAGATCGACCACCGAGACTACACCATGCTGCGGGAGAGCGACCTCCTGGCCGCGATCGAGAAGTAGGAAATTTCCCCTTTGCGGGGCGGCGCGGCCCCGGCGAAAGAGCCCCGGAGGCGTCTCGGGGCGTGAGCTATGAATGAATAGTGCCACCCGGCGGGAGCATCGGCCCATAGGTGAGCCGGCTCATCTGCTCCGGGTTCCGGCGGTGGCCGCACGAAAGAAATATGAGGAATAAGAAATGGCTGTCAAACAGATGCTCTTCGATCAGCGGGCCTGCGAAAACCTCGGCGACGGGCTGTCCCAGCTTGCGGCGGCAGTGAAGGTAACCCTGGGGCCGACCGGGCGCAACGTTCTGCTGCAGAAGTCCTGGGGCGCCCCGCGGGTGACCAAGGACGGCGTGTCGGTATCCAAGGAGATCGAACTCCCCCAACCTTTCGAGAACATGGGGGCCAAGATGGTCAACGAGGTCGCCAACAAGACCTCGGATGTGGTCGGCGACGGCACCACCACCGCGGTGGTGCTGGCCGAGGCCATGTTCAAGGAGGGAATCAAGAACGTGGCTGCGGGGGCCAACCCCATGCTGCTGAAGCGCGGCATGGACCAGGCCGTGGGCCTCGCCGCCGAGACCATATCCAAGATGTCCATCAAGGTCAAAGGGTCGGACGACATCGCCAAGGTCGGCACGATCAGCGCTAACGGCGACGCGGCCATCGGCAAGATGTTGGCCGAGGCCCTGGAGGAGGTCGGTCCCGAGGGCGTGGTGACCGTCGAAGAGGGCAAGGGCACGGAGACGGAGAAGAACGTCGTCGAAGGCATGCGCTTCGACCGGGGCTACGTCTCGCCCTACTTCATCACCGACGTTGGCGAGATGGAGTGCGTCCTGGAAGACGCGTACATCCTGATCCATGAGAAGAAAATCAGCTCGATTCGCGATCTGGTCCCCCTGCTGGAGAAAATCGTCGGCACCGGAAAGCCGCTGCTGATCATCGCCGAGGACGTCGAGGGCGAGGCCCTGGCGGCGATGGTGGTCAACAGGTTGCGCGGGGTGCTGACCAGTTGTGTGGTCAAGGCCCCCGGCTTCGGTGATCGGCGCAAGGCCATCCTGGGAGACATCGCCACCGTGACCGGCGGGGAGTTCATCAGCGAAGACCAGGGCCTGAAGCTGGAAAACGTCGAGATCAGTCAGCTCGGCCGGGTGAAGAAAGTGGTCGTGGACAAGGACAACACGACGATTATCGAAGGTGCGGGAAAGAAATCCGAGATCAAGGCCCGAGCCGAGCAGATCCGCATGCAGATCGAGAAGACCACCAGTGACTACGATCGCGAGAAGCTGCAGGAGCGCCTGGCCAAGCTGACCGGCGGAGTGGCCGTGGTCCGGGTTGGCGGAGCGACGGAGATCGAAGTCAAGGAACGCAAGGACCTGGTCGACGATGCTTTCCACGCCACCAAGGCGGCGGGAGAAGAGGGCATTATCTGCGGCGGCGGCGTTGCCCTGCTGCGGTGCATCGAGCCGGTCAACAAGGCGGCCGAAAAAGAGAGCGGCGACGTCAAGACCGGCATGCAGATCGTGGCCCGGGCCCTCCAATACCCCACTCGTCAGATCGCGGAAAACAGCGGGAAGGACGGGGCGGTGGTCGCGGCCCAAGTGCTGGAGGGCAAGGGGAACTACGGCTACGACGCCCTGCGGGATGAGTATTGCGACCTGGTCAAGGCCGGCATCATCGACCCCGCCAAGGTCGTTCGGACCGCCCTGCAGAACGCGGCCAGCGTCGCCGGCGTGCTGCTGATGACCAACGTGATGGTCACCGAGGACAAGGACAAGGATGCGGATGAGGCCTCCGGTCAGAAGATTCCGGGCGTTGTCCGATAGGTATGATATGACCTCGGCCGGCAGATCGGGATGGAGGGCCCCTCCGTCCCGATTGTCGTTTGGGGCGATTCTTCGCGGCGCTGCGTGCGCGGCCGGTTAGCGCTCAACGGCAATGGCAGTGGCACAACAACGTGACTACTACGAAGTGCTGGGGGTGGCCCGGGAGGCCATGCCCGATGAGATCAAGCGCGCCTATCGCCAGGCGGCGATGAAGTACCACCCCGACCGCAGTTCCGACGACCCGGATGCGGAGGACAAGTTCAAGGCGGCCTCCGAGGCCTACGAGGTGCTCTCGGACCCCGAGAAACGGAACCTCTACGACCGCTTCGGGCATGCCGGGCTCAGCGGGGTGGCCGGGCACGATTTCTCGAGGATGCGCACCGACGACATCTTCAGCGTCTTCGGGGACATCTTCGGCGATCTGTTCGCCTCTTCGTTCGGCGGCGGCCGACGGGCGGCGCCCGGCGTCGACTTGCAGACCGAGGTGGTCCTGTCGTTGGCCGACGTCGCCCGCGAGACCGAGCGCTCCATCGACTTCAAGCGGAATGACTTCTGCGACAGTTGCGGCGGCAAAGGGGCGGCCCCGGGCAGCAAGGTCCATAAGTGTCAGACTTGCGGGGGCTACGGTCGGGTAGAGCGGGCCGGTGGCCTGGGCCTATTTGTCACCCGAATGGTGACCGAGTGCCCCGACTGTCGAGGACGCGGCAGCACGATCAGCAAGGCCTGCAAGAAGTGCCGGGGCACCGGTCGGGCGCCAAAACGGCGGGTGGTCACGGTGAAGCTACCGGCCGGGATCCAGGACGGCCAGGGGGTGCGACTGCGGGGCGAGGGGGAGCCGGGCCAGGACGGCACCTCGCGCGGCGACCTGCACTGCTACGTACGGATCGAGCCGCACCCTTTCCTGCAACGTCATGGCAGCGACCTGCTCTGCGAGGTCCCCATCAGCTTCACCCAGGCGGCCCTGGGGGCCAAGATCGAGGTGCCCACCCTGGAGGGCAAGACCGAAGTCACCATCTCGGCCGGCACCCAGCACGGTGAGTTGCGTCGGCTGACCGGCAAGGGGCTGCCGGACATCAGAACGCACCGCGTGGGGGATCAGGTGGTGCGCGTTCTGGTGGAGATTCCCCACCGCCTGGATCAGCGGCAGGAGGAACTGCTTCGTGAGTTTGCCAAGACGGAAAACCGGAGCGTCCTGCCGGAGAGCAAGGGGTTTCTCGAGAAGCTCAAGGAGTTTCTGTCGAACCGGCAGGATTGACCGGAGGTGTCGGCCCGGGGATGCCTGCCAGAATCCCGATGGTCCGTTGAAGAGCCGCCCCGGCCCGACGGTGGAGAGTCGAGATAGCCATGGCCAAGAAGGACCGCAAGATCATCGTCGCCGGCGAGGAGGACGTGGCTCGCTATGCCCCCGATCCGCAGGACTCCGCGGCACAGCAGAATCCCGTCGCCCCGTCGGGCAGGGACCAAGAGGTGACGGAGGCCGGCCCGGAAACTTACCCGGCTGCCCGGCAGCCCGGTGACGGGGCCACCGCACAGCCGGCCGACCAAGTTGCGGCCGCCGACGGAGGCCAAACCACCGAATCGCTCCGGGCCCAACTCGATGAATACAAGGACAAGCTGCTCCGGGCCCAGGCCGAATGCGCCAACGTTTCCAAGCGCCTCCGTCAGCATCACCAGGAGTCCCTGAAACTGGCGGCGATGGATCTGGCCCGCAATCTGCTTCCGGTAGTCGACAACTTCGAGCGGACCCTGAGCAACCTGGGCGATACGGCCGCCGATGATCCGCTGGTCCAGGGGGTGAAGCTCATCGCCGAGCAATTCACGCGGGTACTGAAGGACCACGGGATCGAGCCGATCGAGGCCGTCGGCCTGGCCTTCGACCCCACGCTACATGAGGCGATGATGCAGGATCGGGACTCCGACCAGCCGGCCGGCACGGTGACCCAGGAAATGCAGCGGGGCTACAAGATGAACGACCGGGTCCTTCGACCGGCCCGGGTGGCGGTGGCGGCCGGGCCGGAGGAAGCGGAAGAAGCATCCCCCTCGGGGGACCAGTCCCCGAAGGAGCAAGAGCCCTCCTCCCATGGCGGCCAGCAGCGCCAGGAGACGAATCGTGCCGACGTATGACTACCAATGCGCGGCCTGCGACGCCACGTTCGAGGTCGTCCAGTCGATCAAGGCGGCTCCGTTGCGCAAGGCCAAGTGTGAGGCCTGCGGAGGGATGCAGCGGGTCCGCCGGCTGATCGGAATGGGCGGCGGCATCCTGTTCAAGGGCTCCGGGTTCTATCAGACGGACTACCGTAGCGAGGGTTACAAGAAGGCGGCCAAGGCCGAGAAGGACGCCCCCAGCACATCGAAAGCCGACTCCAAAGACAGCAAGACCAGCGATTCCAAGGCCGGCACCACCAAGAAAGATTCGGCCGGCGGCAGCGATACCGGATCGACCTCGTCGGACTGAGATCGGCTGCCTCAGCATCGCCCACCGCGAATCACGCGGAGAATCCACCAGCAAGCATACTGCGAAACGACGGGTAAAAACCGCGGCTAACCGCCCACCGGGCGGGTCCGGGCTGGTTCCATGATGATCCCGGTCGGTGCGGCAGGAGGGTCCCAGGATGCGGTTGTGGGCCTCACCAGGCCCGTATGGGGTCGCTGGCGTCGCCGGAGCGGGACACGGCCCTACTGTCGGAGAGGCAGGCTGGGTCCGGGGCCGGATCATGGTGCCCCTCTTGCTGCCAGGTTGCCGATTCCTATAATGCCGCCTGGCAGACTGGCCTGTGGATCATTGCAGGGCGGCGGCGGCGCCCGTCCGGCGGACGATCGATCGTTCGATCCGGCCTGCGGCGTGGTCGCCAAGTCAGAAAGGATGCTGGTATGTCCGACGCGACCCAGGAGCTTGGGCGGATCAAGTGGTCGGAGTGCTTCCGCTTCACCCAACTATTTCGGGCCTTTCGGATGGCGATCCATCCGACCAAGCTGATGCTGGCCTTCTGCGGCGTTTTTCTCACCTATGGCAGCGGCCGCGTCCTGGATGCGGCGTGGCCGACATCCAGCCGACCGGCCGTCTCCGTTGTCGATGAGACAACCACCTCGGAGTTGGCCGTCTTCCTGCAAACGCCGGGCGGCGGGCGGCAGGCGACCTCGGATTGGCTGGAGGCTCTGGAATCTCCGCAACGCACCGGGGCGTTCGCCCTGCTCCTGGGCCACACCCGGGCGACCATCAAGCGGGTGACCAGTGCGGTGGTCAGTGCCGATGTCGGGGGGCTGGTCGGAGGCGTCAGGTCCGGGGTGCGGGGGGTGGTCTGGCTGTTTGCCTTGCACCCGGTCTATGCAGTCTTGTTCTCCGTCGTGGGTCTGATCATTTGGGCCTACTTCGGAGGGGCGATCTGTCGGGTGGCGGCCCTGCACGCGACCCGCGAGGAACGGATCGGTTTCCGCGAGGCGTTGGCTTTCGCCAACCAGAAGTTCCTGAGCTTTCTGGCCGCACCGCTGATGCCCGTGGCCATCCTGCTGATGTTTGCGGTCTTCCTCTATCTCGGAGGGCTGATGGGCGCGATTCCGGCGGTCGGCGAGATCCTGGCGGGCATTTTGTTCTTCCTGGCCTTGACCGGCGGGTTCATCATGGCCTTCGTGACCATCGGCGCCGTCGCCGGCTACGCCCTTACCTTCCCCACCATCGCGGTGGAGGGCTCGGATGCGTTTGACGCCCTGAGCCGATCATTCAGCTATATCTACCAGCGCCCTTGGCGGAGTGCCTTCTATGGACTGCTCTCGCTGGCCTATGGGGCGATCTGCCTGGTGTTTGTCAAGTTCCTGGCCCGGATCATGCTCTGCGCCGTGCACCTGTTTGTAGGTCTCTCCATGAATCTGGGGAGCCCCTACGTGGCGGACAGCGCCGCCGGGGCGTCGGCCGACGTTCCCAAGCTGGACGCCATGTGGCAGGGCCCTTCGCTGACCGGGGAAACCGCCTTCTGGGGACGGTTCGAAGACCAGCAACTGGCCCATGTCAGCGCGTTCGGGCGCTTTTGGTTTTGCCTGTGGATATTTTCGGTGGTTGGGCTGGTCGGGGCTTTTGTCGTGAGCTTCTACTATTCGTCGAGCACCCTGATCTACCTGCTCTTGAGACGGGAGGTGGACGCGACCGATCTGGAGGAGGTCCAACTTGATGAACCACCCCTCGACGAGCAGCCCGCGACTTCTGACCCCCCGCCGGCCTCAGAGCAGATTGAGAGGGAGCCGGAGGATACTTCGCCGCCCGTAACCGAGCAGCCCCCACCGTAGGGGTCTTTCGGGCGAACACCCGTGGGACTGCTCGATGCGCGATGACCTACCGCGCAACATATGCTGGAACCCAATCGCCGTGGGAGTTGAGCCATGCGTCTGCACGTCACGCGAACGTGTGTGGGGGTCGGGCTATGGATGGCCGTCCTGGTTAGCGGTTGTACCGAGCTGTACCTGATCTTCGGGCCCGGGGCGGTCTTTGGTCCGCAGCAGGGAAGCGTCGGTGGAGCAACGGGTGGAGCAACCACCCAGCCCACTCTGGCACAGTCACCATTGTTCCTGGCCAGCCAGTTGGACCCCGCCCTGGAGGGTACCGCCGGGGCCAAGGTGGTGGTCGCGGCCCAGCTCAACGACGACAACGGCGACGGGTTGATCGATGACAACGACCAGGTGGATTTCGTCTCCGGATCAGACGAAAACCAGCCGATCCAGCTCCACCTGAATCTGGGCCCCGGGCTGGGTTTCGAGACTTTCTCCATCGCCGGGGGCGGCCCCATCGCCCGGATGGTCGATCTGCAGGTCACGGATCTGGACGCCGACGGCCTGCCCGATGTGGCCGTCCTGGTCAACGATACGGGCTTCGTTCCGGTGACCGGTGCCAGTTTGCGCGGAGCAGTGGTCATGCTGTTCGCTCCCCCGGATACCAGAAACGCCCTGGCCTGGCAGGAGGTCACCATATCGGCGACCTTCTTGTTACCCTGCGACGATACGGGGCTAACCGAGTTCACCGTTGGGGACTTCGACGGCATCAACGGCCCGGACTTCGCGGTGGGCTCCAATGAGGAAGACGACGCCGGCGGCAACCCGCAGAAGAACATCAGGCTCTACCGCAACCCCGGCCCCGCCCAGGCCCGCAATGGTTCCCTATGGACCGAATCGTCCATCACCACCGACGCCGTGAAGGTCCAGACCGTCAGTGCCGCGGACATTGATCAGGACGGCGATCTGGACATCGTGGCCACTTTCCCCTCGGCCAGGACCTTCAACATCCGCTGGCATATTAACCCGCTGGCCGAAACGGTGGCCGCCGGTGGCAACGGACCGGCCGCGGTGGCCGCCGGAAACTGGGCCCGCCGGATCCTGGGACAACAGGGAGAGGTGGATCCGGAGAATGTCGGCGGAGACTTCATCGCGGTGGGCGACATCGACGGGGACTCCTACCCCGACGTAGCGGTGGCCCACTCGGGGCTGAGCCTGATCCGCTGGTTCGAGAACCCCAGTTCAGCGGCCAATCCAACGCGGGTGACCCAGCAGACCTTTCCCTGGCGGGTGTTCAACATCGGCGAGCTGCAGGGCGGGGTGGTCATCGATCAGCTTCAACTGGTGGACATGGACAACGACGGCTCGCTGGACTGCTTCGTCACCGCCAGCGGCAACATGGTCGGCCTGCAGCGGGGTACCAACGTCTTCGAGACCTGGTTCGCCTTTTCCATCGTCGCCACCAACCCGGTGGCGGTCATCGGTCAGGCCGCGATCGTGGATGTCAATAAGGACGGGCTGATAGACATCGTCGCCCCCCTCGACCGGCCCGGGTTGACCCAGGATCAGATCCTGCTGTTCACCCGCCTGACTCCATAGCAACCTGGGCGGCACTTTGACCACCGGCGACTGACCTGTGGCACCGGCGTCTCGCCGGTGTCCTCGGCGCTGGGTTGATACTCTCAAATACCCAAGAGAATCAGGCGCGTTCCGTCAAGTGGGCCAGCAGTTCCGACAGCGAGACGGTGGCGATGCCGGTACATGTATCCGACTTTGCATAAGGGATAATCAGCTCGTCGCCGTGGATCATGGCCCCACAGGAGTAGACCACGTTGGGCACATAGCCGTCGCGTTCGGAGTCTTCGGGCATGATCAGCGGCTCGGAGAGATGGGCGATCAATCTCGAGGGGTCGTGCAGATCCAACAGGGCGGCCCCGATGCAATACTGTCGCATCGGGCCCACCCCGTGGGTCAGCAATAGCCAGCCTTGCTCGGTTTCCAGCGGGGAGCCGCAGTTTCCCACCTGGACGAACTCCCAGGGCTCGGCCTCCCAATGCAACAGGGAGGCTTCGTTCCAGAAGTGAAGGTTGTCCGAGGTCATGAGGTAGAGATTGCCGCCGTCCAACCGGGAGATCATTCGATACTCGCCGTCGATCTTCCGGGGAAACAGGGCCATTCCCTTGTTCTGCACGCACCGGCCGTTGAGGGTGATGATCTTGAAGCAGCGGAAGTCGGCGGTCTCGATAAGCTGGGGCAGGACGGTGAACCCGTTGTAGGCGGTATACGTGGCGTAGTAGTTGGCCTGGCCGTCGTCGTCGGTGAAGCGAACGAAGCGGGCGTCTTCGATACCCCGGCACTCGTTCTCGGTGACCGGGAAGATCACTCGTTCGGAGAGCGACCGACTCGAGGGAAACTCCAGGTGGTAGTTCGAATGGGCCAGCCAGAGCATGTTCTCCACCGTCTCCTGATACATCTCCATGGGGTGATGCCTGCCGCGGTGGGCCTCCACGGCCCGTTGCAGGGCGCTCAGGGTGAAGTGGGCGCCGAGGTCATTGAGGATTGCGTCGGCGATGTCGTGGTAGGCCCCCATTTCGGTCAGCTTGAGGCTGAAGGGATGTCGCTCATAGAGCTTGTCCTCGACCGGCCTTTCGGTCGCGGCAAACTGGGCTACGGCGTCGATGGTGATGCCGTTGGAGGCGTCCACCGTGCCGGTGCGGAAGACGATCGACGACACATGGCCCTCCCCGCAGGCTCGCAGACTCATGATGAATCTCACCGCCCCTCTATCCAGGCCGCGCTGATCGGGGTGGGGAACAATGGAGGGGTTGAACAGGGCCACCGACTCCAGCGAGTACTCGGCGGTGAAGTAGGCCCCGGCCAGCAGCCGCCGGCGGGGACTCTTGAACCGGCCGTTGTTCAACTGCTCGGCAGCCTCCTCGAAATGACGCTCGAACACCGCCTCGATGTCACGGTGACGGGGGGCAAAGTCACGCATCACGCGTGAGAGGAGGTCCCGTACCCGGTCCTCCGACAAAGACCGCACCCGTTCGACGATCAGCCTGAGCCGGGCCTTGTCTCCCGGCAGAAACAGGCGCGGGATGACCCGGGTAGGGTCGGCGACCAGGCCCAGCAACCTTCGTCGGATGTTGATGGGTTGACTCTGTTTTCTCACCATGCACTTCTCGTCGGCCGCGGGTGCCCCAAGGTCGGTGTCCTGCCGAACCCGATACGGGCCCGTTCCATGTCATCGGCCAAGCGCGCCCAAGAACGGGAACCTTGGCCGAGATCGACTGCGTTCCTGTCTGATACTATCCCCCATGCAGCCGGGATTCAGCCGGAATTCCTGGCCGGGATATGGGGCCCGGCCGGCTCTGCGGGCCTCGGAGGCGGCTCCTGCCGATCGATTTGGGAGATGGTGCGAGGCCGATCGCGTCTTCGACTCGCTTAGTGAGCCCCGTGGATGGCCTTGCCGAATGCCGCCTCGGCGGCCTCGGCGATGGGCTCGCAGGTCGC
>CAZFMS010000067.1:0-15434 GCA_964520125.1 uncultured Planctomycetaceae bacterium | reverse complement strand
GATAGTTGCACTGTTCGACTCTCCCCCTTCGGGAGGAGTGCCGCCGTCATTGGCCTTGAACTGGAAGGTGTCGGCACCGAAGGACCAGGGGGCCGGGGTGTACTCGACCTGGTTGCCGCCGCCGGTCAGGGTATAGGGCACGCTGTCGATGGCCGCCGCCCCGGGATCCCGCAGGCTGCCGGCCGGCAGGGCGGTGATGATGTAGTCCAGCGACGCCGGCTCGGGCAGGCCGTCGTCGTCGGCCTGGAGGGTGATCATGACGGATGTGTTCATGTCCGTGGCGGACGCTCCGTCGTCGGCGCTGGGCGGGCGGGGGCCGCAAGCGCCCATGGCGGATAGGTCCGTCTCCGAGAAATCTGGCGAGAGGCCCACGCCATCGGAAATACCGGCTATACAGTCAGCGACGGCGACGTCCAGGTAGCTGATCACGATGGTGCCGTCGAAGCGCATCTCGACCTGGAAGGTGTTGGAGTTGGAGGTGCTGTACTCGGGCACGTTCTCATAGGTCACCACCGCCCGGTCCTCGAGCTGCTTCCAGCTTATCGTACCGCCGGTCGAGGGGTTCAGGTCGTCGAACACGGCCGAGATTCGGGGCAGATCAAAGTGGTCGCCCAGGGTCTCGGTGTAGTCGGTATCGCCGGCGGTGAAGGTGATGTAGCCGTTGCTGCCGATGTGGAAGGTGCTGTAGCTGGTCGAGTAGAGCACTGCCGTCTGGCCGCCGCCCAGGGTCACCGAAACGGAGCTGTCGTCCGCCAGGCTGACCGTGGTTCCGCCGGCCGGGTCGACCGGCAGCTCGGTGATATCCTCGGCACATCCGAGGTAGAAGTCCGGAGGCCCGTCGGGCAGGAAGAACAGGCTGATGTTGTCCAGATCGTTGTCGCCGGCGAACTGCTCGGTGAAGTAGTTGGGGATGTCGGTAGTGGTGAAGGTGTAGCAGTTTCCGCCATTGTCGTCGCTGGAGGAGTTGCCGGCCTCGTCTTCGGCGTCCACGGCATAGAAATAGGTGGTGTCCTCGGCCAGCTCGCTGACTTCCACCTCCGGGGTCAGGCCGTAGTCGATACCGACGGCGGTGCCGGTCAGCGAACCGCAGGCCAGGCCGTAATGGACGGTTCCTCTGGCGAGTTCGTCGGTGTCGAGGGTGACGGTGGCAGTGTGCGGCCCGACGTTAGAAGTTTGGACGTTGGAGATCAGCGGGGCGACGCAGTCGACGACCGCGACGACAGTGACCACTACGTTGTTGCCGCCTTTTCCGTCATCCTCGTCGATATATGTTCCAGTGACGGTATCACCGGCGTTGATCAACAGGACGCCGGCGGCATCGGTCAGGCTCAGGTTGATCGACCCCCGGAATCTGGCGGTGCCGACATCGGTTTCGGTCAGCAGCACGCTCTCGCCGCCCGGCTCGGAGGTGGAGTCGATGGTGACGGTGACCGTTTCGATCGCGTTTTCGTCGGTGTTCAGTCCGCAGTCGAGCACTTCGATGTTGGCGGTCGACTCGCAGGCAAATTTGGCCCGATCCAACTCGATGGTGCCCTGGTCTGAGCAGAGGGTCGCCAGGGAAACGGTGTCCATGTACAGATTGCCGGAGCCGCCGGAGTCCAGCCAGTCGCTCAGGCGGGAGGTGGGAGATCCGCCGCCGGTCCAGGAAACAGAGAAGCTTCCGTACCAGTCAGAGGTCTGGCTGGAGCAGGAGGCGTAGCCGCCGTGGAGTTGGCCCACTACCCGGTGGTCTTGGTCAAAGAGGGGCGATCCGGAGGAGCCGGGCTCGGTGGTGCCCAGGTCCCAGTCTTCCACGCGGACATGGGTGCCGTCGCCGGGGATGCTCTCGCCCAGATAGCTGGTGGTCGTGGTAGGCTGGTACTCGAAGCTGATCCGCTTCTCGTCGGTGTTGGGGTGGTGGATAGCAATGGCCATTGACGAGTCGTCGCCGGTCCGATCCCAGCCGGCATAGGAGATTTCCCAGAGTGGATCGGGGTCGTCGTCCAGCTCCACCAGGGTGAAGTCCGAGGGGCCGTAGGAAGATCGCCAAAAGGACCCGGTGTTGAATTGGCTCAGAGAGCCATCGCCGGATCCGCCACTTTCCGGGCTGCCGGGCGGGCGGCACCAGGTGTTCTGATAATTCCAATACACGACGAGTGAGGCGGCATTGCCAGAGTTAATGCCGCAATGGTTGGCGGTCATGAAGTAGGGGGTCAAGTCGTTGGCGGTGTTGTTGACCATGAAGCCGGTGCAGAAGGTTCCGCCCCCGGTGGAGATCACGCCGATCGCCGGAATATCCAGCCGCCAATCATCGCCCTCGGGGCAGACCACATCGACATTGCAGGCCCCCGATCTTTCTCCGCCGCCACCGGCCTGGTCGCCGGCCCCAAAGCCTCGGTATCCATGGTTGATCGAGGCCAGCTCGAGTTCGAGGTGATCGACAGCGGACTCGGGAATGGTGAGTTCGACGATGATCTCGTTCGACGGGACGATAGGAGTCCAAAGCTGGCGGTGATCTTCGTTGTCGCGCTCGGTGAAGGGGCGAATGATGGCGCTGTAGTCGGAGGCGTAGATGAGTAAGCGGCCGCCTGGGGGCATGAAGTAGTGAGAGAAGCCGAGGTTTACGGAGACGGCCTCGGGGCAGAAGGCGCGCAGTCGCCAGAGCAGGGTGTCCGCATCCAGGCGTTCCCAGGTTCCGGCAGATTCGGTCGTGAGCCGCACCGGATGCAGTATGGCAAAGCGTGGGGGGAGGCCTTGCTCCTCACGGCCTTGGTCTTCGAGCAAGATCGCTTCGAGGTCCAGGGGGGGAGTCTCGATTCGCTCCAGGCGGTCGAGGGGTAGGACATCATGGGTCAGGGCGCTGGGTCGGGCGGCCGGGCCGGCTCCAGATTGCCAGCGCGGCATGTTCTGTTGAGCAAGCGTCGGGGCCGCAAAGGCGCCCATCGCGAGAACCAGAAGCGTAACTGACGGCAGTCGGTAATGTAACATGTCGGGTCTCTCCCCATGAAGCAGAGTCATTCTGGACGAACCGGGAGCCACGCGCACCCGAGGATCGTTGTTGGAAACCGAGAGGGACGGCAAGGGTGTCTGCACCTGCCCCCCGCCAGTCTCCGCTCGTCCGGGCGGAGTCATCTATCAGGCCATCATACCATGGGAAGCTCCAATTTCCAACGGTGCGTTTCCCGGTCGTCCGACGGCGGCGGAGGAGCCAATGGTGGCTGATTCTCAACGGCGGGAAGGCGAAACGGTCCCCGGGCGGGACCGGCCTATGCCGGGTGTCCTTCCGGTATGAAAGGCACTCTCGCCGCGGTGCGGGCATCAGCGGCCTACGGGTAATCTGACGATTAGGGTTTCAGTCTTGGGGAACTTGGAGCACCTTGGTGGCGGTATTTTCTTCCGCTATAGTCGCGGGGCCGGTTTGATGGTGTGATTCGAGGTCTGGCGGGCGAAAAATGCAACGTATCGGTAGTGCTGGGAAATCCAGCCGCCGGGTGAGCCATGCAACAGGGAAACTGAGACGAGGAGATCCAGCATGACCAGACAACTTGGAGCGATCGCGGCTGCCGCAGTGGCTTTTTCACTTGCGGCACCGAGCATGGCTCAGGGCCAATCGACCACCCCGGAAGCGATCAGCGAGGCCACCAAGGAGTGCCTGGAGTGCCACCGGGATAGTAGCCCCGCCCTATACCAGCAGTGGGGTCGCAGCAAGCACTACCGGGCGAACGTCGGCTGCTATGAATGCCACCAAGCGAAGGCCTCCGATCCCGACGCCCTGCAGCACTACGGGCAGACCATCTCGATCATCGTGAGCCCCAAGGATTGCTCCCGGTGTCATCCCCGAGAGGTGAAGGAGTTCGGCGGGTCGCACCATTCAAAAGCCGGGCGGATTCTCGGTTCGCTCGACAACGTGCTGGCCGAGGTCGTCGAGGGGAACACCGCCTTCAAGACGCCGGGCTTTCCGCACGGCAATAGCGCGGCGGCGGTCAACGGATGCTGGCAATGCCACGGCTCGCAGGTGAAGGTCCTGGAAGGCGGCCAACTCGACCCGGCCACCTGGCCGAACAGCGGCATCGGCCGAATCAACCCCGATGGCACGGAGGGTTCTTGTTCGGCGTGTCACGCACGGCACTCGTTTTCTGCCGCCCAGGCGCGGCATCCGGACACCTGCGGCAAATGTCACCTGGGCCCGGACCATCCTCAGAAGGAGATCTATGAGGAGTCGAAGCACGGGATCGCGTTCTTCTCCAACATGGACAAGATGAACCTGGATTCAGAGAAGTGGATCGTCGGGGAGGACTATTCCGCGGCCCCGACGTGCGCGACCTGCCACATGTCGGCCACCAAGGAACAGCCGGTCACGCATGACATAGGCATGCGGATCAGTTGGAACAACCGGCCGGTGCTCTCGATCCGGCCGGAGGTCTCCGATGCCAAGATGGGTCTGCCGGGCAAGGATGTTTCCTGGAAGGTTCGCCGGGCCAACATGAAGGACGTCTGCACGAATTGCCACAGCATAAATTGGGTGGACAACTTCTACGTGCAATACGACGGGCTCATCCAGCTATACAATGATAAGTACGCCAGGCCGGGCAAGGCCCTGTATGAATTGGCCCAACCGTTGCTCAAGCCGATCAAGTTCTCGAACAAGATCGACTTCATATGGTTCGAATTGTGGCACCATGAGGGTCGGCGAGCGCGGCACGGGGCATCCATGATGGCCCCGGACTACACGCACTGGCACGGCACATATGAATTGGCCAAGAATTTCTACAGTGAATACATCCCCGAACTGGAAGAGCTGGTCGAGAAGGGGGTGCATTCCGGTGATCCGGCGAAGGTGACGGCCGCCGAGGCGCTGAAGGCCAAGATAACTGCAGTGCTCGAGAGCAATGATCACAAGTGGTACATCGGAAAGATGGAACCCGAGGAGAAGGCCCGGCGGTCCAAGGCGGCCGAGGAGTTCAAGGCACGCTACCAGGGGTGAGCGAATATAGGGTTATCCCACTTTCCGGTGGGCTACGGCTGGTGGGCCAAGGGTACTGACAGGCCTCCCGACGTAGTTGGGGACCAGCGGCACTCGGGGGTTTGGGCGGCTGTTGCTCGGAGCAGCAATGGTTGAGGAAGAGGACTAGCCGGGCTGTGGCGGGGATTGCGCTCCCTCGAGGTCCAACGTGAAGGATCATCTCACATGGTAGTCGGCCTTCCCGGGCCACTGTTGTATAGATGGAGTCATGATGGCTAATTACATACTAATCGACGACCTGGCCAAACACCAAGACATCCCCACTGACGGGATTCTGACGCGCACGATTTGTGACGACGAACAGGTGAAGGCCGTTCTGTTTACGTTCGGCGAGGGCGAGGAGCTGTCGGAGCATACGGCGTCGATGCCGGCCGTTCTTCACTTCATCCAGGGGGAAGCAAGCCTGACGTTGGGCGAGGAACAGGAAGAGGCCCGGGCCGGCACGTGGGTCCATATGCCCCCGGAGCTGAAGCACAGCATCAAGGCGAAGACCCCGGTGGTCATGCTGTTGCTGCTACTCAAGTCGAGCGGCTAGGTGGGTCTCGGTGGTTGATCGGGCTACTGGTGAGTCCAGGTGGCTGATCTCTGCATGTACAGCTCCTCGCGGGGTCATGAATGTCCTCGGCGCGGCGGGTGATCTCCTTGATAGGGGGTCTGCAGCGCCGGACTTCTCGCCCGGCGGTGCTGTCGTCCGAGCCGTCCTCCCAAAGAGGGCAAGGTCAACCATCCGGTTTGGGGCCTTTCCACACTTCACCGGGGGCCGATATCCACACCCGCGCCCAAGACAATCTGTCGGAATCGCGACGCACTAATAAAGGTTCAAAAGATCCCAGCCGATTAGGTCCCGGTCGAGGCTGGAGTACTGTCCGTATAGATAAGGTGGAGTCATCAGGTCCGTCTTGTTCTCTGTCGACGGTTGCGGTCGTCGGTGCCTCAGCTGCGTGCGTTTGGACTTGAAGCGTATCTTCCACGTTCGGGACTTGAAGACATGTTGTTTTCCGGTACGGCGATACATGGCGTCTACGCGTTGTGCTACCTGAGCCGCCGGCAAAGAGGCACGGCCGCATCAGCGGCTGAAGTGGCCACCGCGGTGTGCATTCCCAAGGACTACGCATCAAAGGTTCTCAGGCGCCTGGTGGACGCCGGCCTGGTCGATTCAGTCATCGGACGAGGCGGCGGCTATGCCCTCGCGAAGGAGCTGGGGGACATCTCTCTACTAGCGGTCCTCGACGCGCTCAACCCGCCGCAGAACGAGGATCGTCTGCGTCCGCGAAGCTGCCAGGGTGAGCCGTCGAGAATGTGCGCGGCCCACCGCGAACTTCTGCGTCTCAACGCGCGGGTGCGGCGAGCTATGAGTAACGAGACCTTGGCGGCCCTGGGCCGGCCGGCAGGCAGTCGCCAAGACGATCAGGTCAGTACTTACATTTCTTGTGTATCTTGAGAGGAGATTCACCATGTTCTTGTTGTTTCGCAAACTCGGAGTGGGAGCGAAGATCGGGCTGGGGTACGCCATGGTCACGTTGGTTCTTATCGGGGCCGTGGGGGCGACGATCTGGCAGGTGCGGCGCACGGCCGAGGTCACCAACCGGGTGATCGACTTGCGGGCCCCCACCGCTCAGGCGAGCCTGGGGATGCTCAACGGGATGAACCATTCTCTGGCGGCGCTGCGCGGGTGGATAATCCTGGGCCAGGACAAGTTCAAGGATGAGCGGGCCAAGGCGTGGTCCGCAGAGATCGAGCCGGCGATGGCCAAGATGAAGGAGTTTGCGGTCAATTGGACGGACCAGCAGAACATCGAGCGTCTCAAAGCCATCGAGTCCAAGCTGGAGGAGTTCAGGACGTTCCAGCGGGAGATCGAGGAAATCGCCCAGACGGTCGAGAACACCCCAGCCTCGAAGATCCTGTTGGAGCAGGCCGCTCCGCGGGCGAAGATCCTTGCAGAGAATATCACCAAGATGATCGACGCGGAGGCCCAGTACGACACCACCAGCGTATTGGAGGGTACCCAGAGCGCTGCCGGTGCAATACAGCTTACCAAGGTCGTCGCCGAGCAGGTATCTACCGACCGTGCGTATTACGCCAAGAATGTCATCGGGAAACTCGAGGCAGAGGACCCGGATTTCAAGGCCGGAGTCGATTATCACGACACCAAGGGGGCGATACCGCCACCGGCCACGTTTGTGCGCGAGACCTCGGAGGCTCTCGGTGAAGACGCCGGGTATCGTTACGACTTGTTGAGCAAGTTTAACCTCAACCAGGACATGGGGCTGCGTGACGAGTTCGAGAATCAGGCGTGGGCAAGCTTGTCCAGTGATTCCAAGACGCCCTACGCCGAGTTCGTCTCCGTGGGGCCGGGAGTCGAATACCGTTACGCGATAGCGGATCTGGCCTCTGCCCAGAGCTGTGTTTCCTGCCACAACAATCATCAAGACAGCCCCAAGAAGGACTTTGAGTTGGGCGACCTGATGGGCATCCTGGTCGTCTCCACTCCGGTGACGCAAGACCCGAAGGTAGGAGAGATTCTACTGAGCCTTGGATTCACTGGCGGCACGAAGAAGAGTGTTTCCGAGGAGGATGTGCGCGAACTGTTGGATGACACCCTCAAACGCAAGGCCCTGTTGGGCATGATGGCCGACACCCGGGGGACCCTCGGGCTCGGCCTCGGCGCCATTCGGGCATACTTGCTGTCGGGCGATGAGAGTTTCAGACAGCAGTTCGATAAGCTGTGGGCCAAGAATACCAGGCGGTTCGGCGATCTGACCGCAAACGTCGATCTCCTGATACCGGAACAGCGCGAGGCCTACGACAAGTTCGCCGAAGCCCGCAAGCTGTTCGACCCGCTACCACCCAAGATGTTCGAGATTCGCTCCGGCGACGAGTGGAATCTGGCCAATCGATGGCTGGGGACCAGGGCGGCTCCCGCGGCGTTCGCCGTCAAGGAGAAACTCGATGCCATGATCGCCAGTCAGAGGCAGCTCATGGAAATCGACATGGCTGAGGGCAAGAGGCTGACCGCGTTGCTCATGACGATTGAGTGGATACTGCTGGGCGTTGGTATCGTCCTGTGTACGCTTCTCGGGATCATCATCACCCGTTCGATCACCAGGCCGTTCAAGGACATCTTCAGGGGATTGAAATCCTTCAGCCGCGTGGAGCTGAACGAAACCGCCGATACGTTCAACCGGATCATCGAGGGGATGACCGAGAGCGTGGGTCAAGTCAACGCCGCCGCCGGGCAGGTGTCCTCCGCCTCTCAGCAGTTGGCAGAGGGCGCCAGCGAGCAGGCTTCGTCCCTCGAAGAGACCTCCAGCGCTTTGGAGCAGATGGCCGCCATGACGCGAACCAACGCCGCCAACTCCAAGGAAGCCAACGACCTTGCGGCGCAGGCCCACAAGGCCGCGAACGAGGGCGAGGGGACGATGACCGCCATCAACGAATCGTCGGGCCAGATCAGCAAGATCATCAAGGTCATCGAGGAGATCGCCTTCCAGACCAACCTGCTGGCCCTCAACGCGGCGGTCGAAGCCGCCCGGGCCGGCGAGCACGGCAAGGGGTTTGCCGTGGTGGCCGACGAAGTCCGCAACCTTGCTCAGCGGGCCGCCGGGGCCGCCAAGGAAATCACCTCTTTGATCGAGAACTCGGTTGACAAATCCAAGGAGGGTGTGGCGGCGATCAAGACCATTGTCGAGGGGGTGGCCAAGGTTGCCGAACTGCTCGACGGCATCGCTCGGGCTTCCGATGAACAGGCCCAGGGGGTGGAGCAGGTCAACACTGCGGTTAGTCAAATGGACAAGGTGACCCAGCAGAACGCCTCCGGGGCCGAGGAGTCGGCCTCGGCGGCCGAAGAACTCTCCGCCCAGGCGGAGGCTACCAAAGCAATGGTGGACCAGTTGGTCACTTTGGTCGAGGGAAGTGATGGTCGGGGGGGCGACTCGAGAACTTCCACCGCCAGTGCCGCACCGACCGCGGCGGCAAAGAAGAGAACAGAGCATCCTCCTGTCAAGTTCGGCCACCGGCACAAAGAGTCTCCGCCGGAGCCGGTTGATCTAGGTGTTCAGGACGATCAGGATGACGAAGGTACGGCGCAAGCCGATTCGTCGAGCAGCTTCATGTCGATGGAAACCGCTGGCTCGAAGGAACTCTAGAAAGTGCCGGTGTCATATTTGGAGTTGGGCGCCGGGACTGATAAACCGGCGCCTGCTCCATCCTTCGAGAGGACCGGCTTCCAGCCGACACGAGGCCAAAGACAGAATGTCATCGACGCTGGTGGACAAAACTGAATTCCGCGCCGCCGATGTGAGCGACGCTTGGAATGACAAGGGCGGGAAATACCTGGCCTTCAAGCCGGCGGACGAAGGCTGAGCCGCGGGACGATGATGCAGTCACCTCGCGTCGAGGGCGGTGCTTCGGCGGTTTCCAGCCGCTGCAATCTCGGGACGCACGCCGGCACCGAATCCGTGATTGAGAAGAACGCCGATCCAGGAGGCGCCCGGGGCCCCAGGTCATGGTCTGGACTCCGGGAAATGCCCCCCGACCGACCTCTGACCGGATTTTCCAGCTGCTCATCATCGTAAACTAGCGCAAGAATTGCGCCTCAAAGCACTTACGTGGTTTCCTGCGTTCTCGCTGTGCCTGTGCGGCAGTGGTTTTTTTTGGATATTCATGCCTTGCATCGGCCGGTCCCGGGGCCCACAATGCCGTCTTGGCGCGGTCCTGGCGCTGGAAGGCCCAGGATGAGATCCGGCTCTTGACGGACATCGATGGCCTGGGGGGGGCACCGGATCAACAACCAGTGATCAATGATCGTGATAGGCCCGAAACGCTGTCGTGGGTTTTCGCATCGCGGTTGAGTTCAAGGCGAATGGTGTACGAGGGTGGAATTGAGTTTTCATTACTGGCAAGAGTGAAATAGGAGCGTAACACATGTCCACAGGTCAGGTATTCATCAACGAAATGATCGACAGCCTTGGCGCCCTGGTAACCTTGGTCTTCACGACGTGGTTCACCACTTTCGTATCGCCGATCCTCACCGCCGTCGCGGGTTTGTTCGGCCTCCCCACCGGGTAGGCACGTGCCCCGGGACGAACCAGGGCACCCAATCGACGATTCACCTTTGGCCAAGAGCGGATCGTCCCAGGATTGGATGATATCGGCCGGAGGTTACTGCGCGGAACCCGGCGATGGAGCGTCGTTGGTCTGGAGGGCTGGCCCTCACTTGGCATTTGGAGATATCGATGTTTATAACGCGGAAACTGTGGGCGGTTTCAGTACTCGCGGCCGTGTTGGGCTTGGTGGCCTTCGGTCAGGTTAGCTCGGCCCAGGTGGTCTTGGTCACGGATCCTCCAGGCGACGACGACCTGGCCATGCGACAGGATCAGGGTGATCCGCCGCCTGTTGAACAGGTGGTGGAGGAGACCAGGGAAGAGGTCATTGTAGAGGATGTAGTGGAGGTCGCCGAGGGCCAGCCGCTTCCGGGCCCGAAGTACCTGAACCTGCGTTACGACGAGGACTTCAGCTACCTTGACGGGCCGGAAGGCAGCTACCGGAAGGACTTCTTCGATCCGATCAAGTGGATCCACCTGACCGATGATCTGACTCTGACGGTTGGTGGTTCGTTCCGCACCCGGCTGGAGGCGGAAACCAACAAGCGCTTCGGCAGTGCGTCACCCTCGCAGGACACATTCCTGCTACACCGCTACATGTGGCATTTCGATCTGAGGTACCGCAAGCTGGCCCGGATCTTCTATGAGGGGATCTCGGCCCACATCGAGGATCGAGACCGGGGCCTGCTGCCGATTCACGAGAATCGGTGGGACGCCCACCAACTGTTCTTTGATGCCCGCGTGTTGGGAGAGGATGTGCCGCTAACGCTGCGCTTTGGTCGGCAGGAGCTTATGTACGGCAAGGAGCGCTTAATCAGTCCGCTGGGCTGGGCCAACACCCGGCGGCGCTTCGACGGGGTCAAGCTCTTCTACGAGGCTGAGAAGTTCAACGTTGATGCGTTCTACGTCCGGCCGGTGCCCATCGATCTTGCCGAGGGGCTGAATCGCAAGCCCGACGAATACCGCGAGGAGGCGCACTTCTACGGTTTGTACACCTCGTGCACGGCGGTGCCCAACCACACCATAGACCTGTACTTCCTGGCCCTGCGGGATACCGGCGATCTGCGGAACGCCAACGGGCGGACGGGCGACTTGTCGCTGTACACGTTCGGCGGCCGCATCGGCGGTCGGACCGGGGGCTGGGACTACGACGGCGAGTTGGCCGGGCAATGGGGCAAGTTTGCCGGCGACACCATCCAGGCGTGGATGGCCGGTACGGAGCTGGGATACACGTTCCAGGACGTCAAGTGCCAGCCGCGGATCGGCATCGGCTTCGATTACGGCAGCGGCGATGACAATCCAGGCGACGGCGTCCACCAGACGTTCAACCAGCTATTCCCGTTGTCGCACACCCACCTGGGCTACCTGGACTTGTTCGCCCGGCAGAACGTCCTGGCCGCCAACGTGAACATCTCGGGCAAGCTCTGCAAGAATGTCAAGGCCCGGCTGGCTTGGTACACCTTCTGGAACGACGCCAAGCGGGACGCCCTGTACAACGCCGGCGGCGCAGCGGTGCGACGCAATGCCTTTGGCGGTGCGGGCCACGACATCGGCAACGAGCTGGACGTGACCATCAAGTACACGGTGGATGCTCATCAGCAGGTGCTGTTCGGCTATTCGCACTTCTGGGGCAACAACTTCATCCGGGCGACCGGTCCGAGTGATGATCCGGACTTGCTCTACGTGCAGTACGAGTTCAAGTTCTAGGAGTAGTTCAGAACTGGGGGACGGGCTTTGGGCGCGCTGTTTCAGGCCCGGGTGGGGGCCTCCTCACTGCGGCGCCGTCTTGGTCAACAATTCTGCAAAGCTGAGTTCGTGGCCGTCCGGGTCGGTGATGTGGAAGTAGCGCTCGCCCCAGGTGGCGTCTTGGGGCGGGTGGTCGGGGGATAGACCGGCGGAGATCATCGCCTGGTACTGGGCGTCGGCGCCGGCCACGTGGAAGATGGCCCGGCCCCACCATTTCGGCTCATAGTCTGGGGTGTCGATCAGGTTGACGAAGGCCCGACCGGCCTGGAGGCTGGTGAACTCGGCGTCCCGGCCTCCGTAGATGAGTGAGAATCCGCAATTCTCGTAGAACTTCACGGCCCGGGCCATGTCCCGGACCGCGAAGGTAACGGCGCTGACCGATTCAACTCCCATTGTTCCAGTCCTCCGATAGGCAAGGGGCGATAAGCCGGAGAATGCCGGGGCGATGCTGGGCCGTCAACTCCCGGGGCCCACCGGACGCGGTCGTCGCTCTGAGCCATGGTCGTCCTCGGCTCGCGGCGCGCCCGGGGTCGCCATTCACGGCCCATGGCGGCGGCGTCCAGGGCGTGTGGAGGGCGGTAATGCTATAATGGCGTTGCCGGGACCGATGTGGAATACGGTCCGCGTGCGACACTCCCTGCTTGCTTGGATCGCCATGGCGACGACGGTATCGCTAAAGACGCTGCTGGACGAGAACACGATGGCCGGGCACCCGGATCTGGTTCGCCGGGAGGCCCGTGGCATTCGCTGCCTGGCTTGTGGGCACCGGTGCCTGGTGCAGCCGGGGCGGGCGGGGGTGTGTAGGGTGAGATTCAATCGCGACGGCGATCTTCGGGTGCCCGGGGGCTACGTCTCGGGCCTGCAAGTCGATCCCATCGAGAAGAAGCCTTTTTACCACGCCTTTCCGGGGCGCGATGCGTTGTCGTTCGGCATGTTGGGCTGCGATTTCCATTGCTCTTATTGCCAGAACTGGGTGACCTCCCAGGCCTTGCGGGACGACCAGGCGGTGAGCCTGCCGAGGTTCTGCAGCGCCAGGCAGTTGGCGGAGCTGGCCGTCGAACACCGGGTACCCGTGGTCGTCTCGACCTACAACGAACCGCTGATCACCAGCGAGTGGGCCGTGGAGGTCTTCAAGGAGGCCAAGGACTGCGGCCTGACCTGCGGCTACGTCTCGAACGGCAACGGCACGCCCGAGGTCCTGGCGTTCCTGCGGCCTTACGTGGACCTGTACAAGGTCGATCTCAAGGGGTTCGATGACCAGCACTACCGCCAGCTCGGGGGGGTGTTGTCGAACGTGTTGAAGACGATCGAGCAGTTGTCCGCCTCGGGGTACTGGGTGGAGATCGTCACGTTGATAGTGCCGGGTTTCAATGACCTGGACCAGGAGCTGACCCGGATGGCCGAGTTTATCGCCGGCGTGTCGCGGGATATTCCCTGGCACGTGACCGCCTTTCACCCGGACTACAAGATGCAGGGCCCGGAGCGGACGCCGGTGGATACGCTGCTGCGGGCCTACGACATCGGCAAGGCTGCCGGCCTGCGGTTCGTCTATCCGGGCAACATCCACGGCGGAGTCGGCGACCGGGAGAACACGTTCTGTCCTTCGTGTAACGAGTTGATCATCCGGCGGACCGGGTTCTATGTGGAAGAGAACCGCATGAAGGCGGCGGGGAAATGCCCGGCCTGCGAGGCGTCGATTCCGGGCGTCTGGGAGGACCTGGCCCCAGGCCGGTCGGAGGGAACCGGCATTCCTAGAGCGGTACGTTTGTAGCCAGGCGGACGGTTCGCTGGTCTGCAGGCCTCGATTCGGCTCATACTCGGAGTCGTCGGGGCGACGGATAGGGCATGGCGCCCAGGCGCGAGGGACGGGGCCGCACGCGGCCGCGCTAAACGGCCCCACCTAAGGGCTGGGTTAAGCAGGTTTCTATGATGTGTAGGACCGAAATCGGGCGGGTGAGGCAGGCGGGGCGATGGGCTGCAGTCTCGGTGGCGTGCGTGGTCGTCGGCTGGAGTGGGAATCGGGTCGCGCTGGCCGGGCCGGGCGCGGGGGAGTCACACTCAATCGGCCGAGTGGTATTTACCCAGGTTCCATCGGGACCGAGCGCCGAGCAGTGGCCCAATCAACCTGGGCGCGGTGAACTCCGGGCCCTGGTGGGAGGGAGTCGGATCGTCAGTTACGACCCGGCCAAGCCGGCGGACGGGGTCACCAACTTGACCT
This sequence comes from uncultured Planctomycetaceae bacterium, assembly GCA_964520125.1. Lineage (GTDB taxonomy): Bacteria > Planctomycetota > Phycisphaerae > UBA1845 > UTPLA1 > JAFGQA01. Next base: position 1,366 of record CAZFMS010000067.1, on the reverse strand, counting down.
CGGACTTCGCGGCGGCGGGACGGGCGGACGTCTCGTTTGACGGGCAGCGGATCCTGTTCGTCGGCCGGCGTACGGAGGGGGTGCCGCTGCGTGTCTGGGAGATGAACGTCGACGGGAGCGGGTTGCGGCAGATCATCGGACAGGCCCGGGACTGCACCGAGGCGATCTATTTGTCGACGATCTACACGCTCGGGGCCGAGGAGCCGGTCTATCAGATCGCCTTTTGCACGACCCCGCAGGGCGAGGACGTCGGCTCGCTATACACCTGCCGGATGGACGGTACCAGGGTCCGTCGGATCACGTTCAACCCTCATGGAGCGACGGGCCCATTTTTGTTGAGTGACGGGCGCTTGTTGTACAGCAGTTGGACGAAGCCGAGACTCGATGGAAGGCCTGGCGGTGGCTCGGTGTTGTTCACGGTCAATACGGACGGGACGGATGTTTTTCCATTTGCCGGGACGCATCAGGGTGCGGCGGTCCGGGGCATGCCTTGCGAGATGCCGGACGGGAGGGTGGTGTACGTCGAGGCGATCATGGAGAACGGCGACGGCGGCGGATCGCTGGTGGCGGTGTCGCGAAAGCGAAGCCTGCGATCCAGGCACGTCGTGGCCGCCGGCGGTGACTGGCTGAACCATTCTCCGGCAGCCTTGGCAGACGGCCGGCTGCTGGTTTCCTGCCGACGCGGGGCGGGAGAATCCTACGGTGTTTATGCCCTCGATCCGCAGACTGGGGCGAGGGTGGCGACGGTTTTCGACTCGCCGCAGTGGCACGAGATTGGGGCGGAGCCGGTGCGGGAGCGGTCCGTGCCGGCCGGGCGAAGCAGCGTGGTCAAGGACGGGGTAAGTCATGGTTTTCTTTATTGCCTGGATACCCATCTGTCTGACACGGCGCGCTCGAAAGACATTCGCCGGGGAGAGATCAAACAGGTACGTGTTTTAAGGGCGGTGATGGATGACGGCCGGGGGGTTAGTGCGGCGCCCTCCTCGAAGGGATCTGGCCCGAGGGCGCCGAAAGAGGAAGTCCTGGGGGAGGCGTTTGTAGAGGACGATGGTTCGTTCTATCTGAGGCTGCCCGCCCGGATGCCCTTTCGGTTGGAGACGCTGGACGAAGGCGGCAGAGTGCTCCAGGCCATGGAGAGCTGGATCTGGGTGATGCCCCAGGAAGGGCGAGGGTGCATCGGCTGTCACGCTGATCGAGAACTGACGCCGCCCAACAGATTCGTGCATGCTGTGCGGCGAGAGCCGCAAGAGATGGATGGTACAATGCAACGAAGACCAAAGACTTCACCGGGGGGCTATTCATCATCGCCGTACCGGGGGAAGCAGCGGAAATGAACCTCTCACGATCGGCATCAGTCATGGTGGTC
>CAZFMS010000066.1:0-15517 GCA_964520125.1 uncultured Planctomycetaceae bacterium | reverse complement strand
GCAGATAGCCCCCCCGACACTTACCGAGCACCTTCTTCACCGGGCAGCCGAAGTTGATGTCGATGGCGTCGTAGCCCAGCGAGACCAGCACTTCGGCGGCCTCGGCGAACTGCTCGGGCTCACTGCCCATCAGTTGTCCGCCGACCGGGTGGTCCTTCGGCCCCAGGGTCAGCATCCGGCGCATCTTCTTGCCGCCCTGGGCGACCAACTGGTCCAGCACGACCTCGTTGATCGTGTACGGACAGCCGTATTCCCGGGCCAGTTGCCGCATGGGCCCATCGCTGTAACCCGACAGGGCGGCCTGCACCACGGGCACGTCAAGATGGATATCACCAATGGCCAGCATGGTTGTTGAATAATCTCGTGGTGATCGGCCCCGGGCCAATCGCGACGAAGGCCTGGGCCGATTCGTGGTCCGGTCTGTCTGGGTTCAACTCCTGACGGGCATGTGTCGCCAGGGCCCAAGTCCCTTTCCCTCTCTCAACCAGGCCGAGGCCCCGTCGGCCGTCCCGTAGGCCAGCCCGTCGGCCCGGAAGACGCGTAAACGTTGCCGATTTCATCTTGGGGGGCTTCCAAGGCGTTGCTCTTCTTATCGTGTTCAATCCCCAGCGCTTTCTCCACGAAGGAGACGATCTTGCGTTTGACCTCCTTGCCCTCCTCTGACAGAAAGAGGTTCGTGCCGTGCTGCCGGTTGTCTCCCGAGTACTTCCGGCCCTGGGCGGCTCCGCCCGAGGCCTTGATGAGCTTCGTAACGGCCCCGTATTCGCCCTCCGGAGAGATCAGCAGGATCGCCCGCGGGCCGCATTCCTTGATATGGCTGATCGAGTCCACGCCGAAATAGTCGGTCCCGGGTGAAAGACACACGATCGCCTGGACCGCCTGCTCACGCCTGCCGTAATCCAAGGAGATGCTGCAGCCGATGCTCGCCCCGATCATCGCCACGCGGGTCGGGTCGCATTCGGGCTGCTGGGCCAGCCACTTCTTGGCCGCCGCGGCATCTTTCCAGGCGTTGTTGAAATGGGCGGAGTCCCGGCCCCGGTAGAGCTTGCTCAATCCCTTCTCGGCCGGCTGGACGCTGCCGCCTCTTCCGCGAATGTCGTAGGCCAGCACCGCCAGGCCGGCCTCGCGGAGTCGCGGCACCAGCGGCTTCCAACTCGCTCGGTCTGCCGGATACATGTGCACCAGGATGACCACCGGGGCCTTCTCCGCCCCGGACTTTTTCGGAACGTAGTAATCCGCCTCAATCCTGACCCCGTCTTCGGTCATGAAGTGGACCACGCGCGGCGCCTGTTGCGGAGGCTTCTTCTTGGCCGTATCCGGCGGCTTGCTGACCTGGCCGGATACCTGCCCTCCGGCCGTCAGGAGCGTCACGACGGCGAACAGCACTCGCAGAGAAACCCCGCCCGTCAGTTTGATTCTCGCTGATCTTTGCATGGCCAATGCTCCCCATGGCGCGGCCCGCCGATTGGGTCGATCCGATCGTCTCTGATCCCGCCCGTGCCCGGGTAGCCCTGAAGCCTAGAGGATGAACTTGCTCAAGTCCTCGTCCTTGACGATGTCGGCCAGTCTATCCCGGATGTACGCACCATCGATGGTCACGCTCTGGCCGGACATCTCCGGGGCCTCGAAGGAGAGGTCCTCCATCACCTTCTCGGTGATGGTCTGTAACCGCCGGGCCCCGATGTTCTCCGTTCGCCGGTTCACCTCGCTGGCAATCGAGGCGATCTCCTCCACTCCGTCGTCGGTGAACTTCACGGTGACGCCTTCGGTACCCATCAAGGCCAATTGCTGTTTGGTGATCGCGTTTTCCGGCTCGGTCAGGATGCGGACGAAGTCCTCCTTGGACAGATCGCTCAGCTCCACCCGGATCGGCAGCCGGCCCTGCAGCTCCGGCATCAAGTCGCTCGGCTTGGATGAATGAAAGGCCCCCGCGGCCACGAACAGGATGTGGTCGGTCTTGACCACCCCATGCCGGGTGTTGACGCTGGTCCCCTCGATGATCGGCAGCAGATCCCGCTGGACCCCCTGGCGGCTCACGTCCGGCCCGTGCTGCGAGGTGCCCCCGCAGAGCTTGTCCATCTCGTCGACGAACAGGATGCCGCCGTTCTGGGTCCGCTGGATGGCCATCTCGATGACCTTCTCACGGTCGATCAGCTTCTCGCATTCCTGGTTGAAGATCACCAGGCGGGCCTCGCGGATGGTCACCTTGCGGTCCTTCTGCTGCTTGGGCATCAGGCGTTCCATGAAGTCCTGAATCTCCGGCATCATCTGATCCGGGCCCACGGTGGTGGCCAGCATGCCCATCGGCGGGACCTTCTGCTCGACCCGCAGCTCGATCATCCGGTCCTCCAACTCGCCGTCGCGCAGTTGGATGCGGAGCTTCTCGCGGGTCCGTTGGCGGCGGGCCTCGGAGTCGGATGGTGATTCTCCAGGCTCGGCGATCGGCTTGGGCAGCAACTCGTCGAGGATCTGCTCCTCGGTCTGCTGGTCGGCCTTCTCCCGGACCACCTCGGTCTGCTCCTTCTGGACCATGGAGACGGCCAACTCCAGCAGATCGCGGATCATCGAGTCTACGTCCCGCCCGACATAGCCTACCTCGGTGAACTTGGTCGCCTCGACCTTGAGGAACGGGGCGCTGACCAGCGTGGCCATCCGCCGGGCGATCTCCGTCTTGCCCACCCCGGTCGGCCCGCTCATCAGGATGTTCTTGGGGCCGACCTCCTCGCGCATGGCCTCGGGAAGCTGCAGCCGGCGCCAGCGATTGCGGATCGCAACCGCAATGGCCCGCTTGGCGTCGTCCTGGCCGATGATGTACTTGTCCAGGGCGGCGACTGTCTCGCGAGGGGTCATTTCAGGCATGCGACTCATCCCCTTTGGGGGCTCCTCTCTCGATTCTCACCAAGCCCCAGATCATAGCCCCGGCGGGCGATCTTGGCGAGTTCCCCGGTCCCGGCAAACACCTGTATAATCCAGATATGCCCAGTCGATCCGGCATCCGGCGTCTGCTCAGAGGGGGAAGACTGGCAGCTTTGGCCGTGCTGGCCCTGGCGACACTCTCGGCATTGCTGGCTGCGGCAGTGAGCTTCATGCGGCCACTGCGCGTGGACCCATCGCTTTATCCGCAAAGATGGTCCTTCGCATATGTCGCCGGAGGATGCGCGACGCTCTGCTGCGTAGATGGCGAGCTGCCCCCAGTTCTGAGGGCGAGCGTTCGACCGGCCGGATGGCTGGCCCTTCGGCAGCTCGAGGTGGAGGTGGCTAAGCGGAACGCGAAGATCGACGGATTGCTGGCCGACCAACGCCGTTTCCTGAGTCAGGGCGGGAGAGAGCAGGATCTCACTGATACGCAACGTTTGACAGGGAGTTCCGCGGCGCTGAGTGCTGAAGTGGCTAGCGCGGCTGAGTCATTTGAAGCCAAACGAAGGTTTATCCAGCGTATCAGACGGCAGGATTCCGTGCGTCTCATTCGCGGAGTCGCGGCGGTCAACTCTCTGTTCGGATTCTTCCTCTCGTGGAGCATCAAGCCTGTGCCTGAAGTGGTGATCCGGTTTCCCCTCTGGCTGCCTTTTGTCCTGTTCGCCTTCCTCCCGATCCGGGCGTTCATTCGCGGGCCCATCGCCCGGCGTCGCCTACGTCGCCGGCGCGACCTCGGGCAGTGCATCGGTTGTGGCTATGATCTCACCGGCAACGTCAGCGGCATTTGTCCGGAATGCGGCGCGGCAATCCCGAAGCAGGACGCACCGCCGGACCCCTCCGCCTGACGTGCAAGCTGCTCCGGTCCTGTCTATGATTCCAGCTAGCCGACGCCGTGTCGGAGTAGGTGCGCACTATGCCGAAGAATGTCGGTCTCTTCATTCCTTGCTACGTCGATCAGCTCTTCCCGAATGTCGGCCGGGCCATGGTTCGCATTTTGGATCGGCTCGGGGTCGGGTGTGACTACGATCCGCGGCAGACCTGCTGCGGGCAGCCGGCCTACAACAGCGGCTACTGCGGAGAGGCCGCGCGGGTTGCCGAGCACTGGGTTCGCGTCTTTGATCGCTATGAGTTGATCGTTGCCCCGGGCGGCTCCTGTGTGGGCATGGTTCGCAACCACTACCGGGATCTGCTCGGCCGAGACGAGCCGGTCACTACTCGGGTCCACGAACTGTGCGAGTTCCTGACCGACCACTTGGGCGTCGACGACCTCGGCGCAGCGCTGGGCGGCCGGGCGGCCTTGCATGTGCCGTGTCACATGCTCCGCGGGCTGGATGGAGCCGGCCCGGTGCGGCGGCTGCTGGCCAAGGTCCGGGGGCTAGAGATCGTCGAGCTGGCTTCGGATGCCTGGTGCTGCGGCTTCGGCGGCACTTTCGGGGTGAAGTTCCCCGAGCTTTCCGCGGCCATGGCCGGACGGAAGCTGGCCGACGTGCAACAGCAAGGCCTGGATTACCTGCTGTCGCCGGAGGCCAGTTGCCTGATGCAGCTTGCCGGCCTGGCCCGCCGGAAGGGCGTCACTGCCCGCCCGCTGCACGTTGCCGAGGTACTGGCGGGGATGGTTGATTGAGGAAGTTCTGGGGCTCTGAGACGCGCGAGCCGGGCATCGGGTGTTGAAGTGTCAGGTGGAACGACGCATGTGGAGCTTTGAAGAGGACAGTCGCCGCAGGGTCGCCGACGTCGGCCTGGCGGACAAGCTGCACCAGGCCACCACGACGACCATCACCAAGACGGAGGCCGTCGTCGCCGAGATGCCGCACTGGCAGCAGCTTCGCGAGCATGCCCGGCAGATCAAGCTGCACACGCTCACCCATCTGGACCGGTACTTGCGCTGCTTTGTCGATGCGGCCGAGGCCGGTGGGGCGGTGGTGTCCTGGGCGGATACCGGCGAAGAGGCTTGCCGGCAGATCGTGGAGCTGGCCCGGAGGCACCGCGTGACCCGGGCGGTCAAGGCCAAGTCCATGACCGGCGAGGAGATCGAGATCAATCGGGCACTGGTGCGGGCCGGTATAGAACCGGTCGAGACCGATTTCGGGGAGATGATCTGCCAGCTTGCCGGAGAGCTGCCCAGCCACGTGACCGCCCCGATCATCCATTGGTCGATCGAGGAGGTCGCCCGGCTGCTGAAGGAGCGGGGGATCATTGAACAGTTACCCGCGGGGATGGTTTCGGATGAGCATGCGGCAGAAGGGCCGGGGGCGCGGGAGCGACGGATTGCCGCCGCCGCCGAGCTGACCGCCGCCGCCCGCCGGGCCCTGCGCGAGAAGTTCATGACCGCCGGCATGGGCATCAGCGGGGCGAACTTCGCCGTGGCCCGGTCCGGCACGCTGGTCCTGGTCGAGAACGAAGCCAACATCCGCCTGTCCACGACGCTGCCCGAGTTGCACGTGGCCGTCGTCGGCATCGACAAGTTGATCCCCGATCTAGCCGACCTGGGCACGTTCCTCTCCCTGCTGCCGGTAGCCGCCACCGGCCAGCGCCAATCTGCATACGTCTCGCTGATCCACCGGCCGTTCGGCAAGCTGCACGTGATCCTCCTGGACAACGGACGATCGAACATCCTGGCGGACCGGCAGCACTACGACCTGCTCTCCTGCATCCGCTGTGGGGCCTGCATGAACGCCTGCCCCGTGTACCGGCACGTCTCCGGCCACGGCTACCACGCGGTCTACCCCGGGCCGATCGGGGCGGTGCTGATGCCCCATCTGCGGCCGGAGGTCGAGTTCAAGCAACTACCCTTCGCCAGCAGCCTGTGCGGGGCCTGCTCGGAAGCCTGTCCGGTCGGCATCCCCCTTCACGAACGGCTGCTGCAATGGCGAGACCGCATCGTGCGTCGCGGGGACCGACCCAACGCCGAGGCGCTGGCATTCGGAGCCTGGGCCTGGCTGATGCGGCACCCGGCGGTCTATCGGGGCGCCCGGCCGCCGGCAGAGTGGCTTGACGCCGTCGCGGGCTTGTTCGGCCCTGGGCGCAAGTGGAAGAGCACCCGGGACCTGCCTCCCCTGGCCGAGAAGACCTTCGCTGATTGGTGGAAGAGAAACCGTGATACGGTGAGGGACCATGATACAGGAGAAGATTGACTACATCGCGGGCATCGTCCGGTCGTTGACTCCGGTGGATGAGCCGGGCCCGGCGCCGGGCGCGGCCGAGCAACACGATCTGGCGGAGTTGTTCACCAGGCGTCTGAACGACCTTCGGGGCCCGGGCGACGCCGAGCCGGCCGTGATTCCCGTCGGCCAGGTGGACGAAGCCGCCCGCCGTGTTGTCGAGCTTTGCGGGGGTGTGTCCGCAGGGCAGATCATCTGGCAGGGCGATCGGCCGCCGGCGCGACGGGACTACGCTGTGGGCGTCACCGGCGCCGAGGCCCTCATCGCCTCGACGGGCTCCATCGTGATCGAGCAACGGGAAGCGACCGACGCCTACCCATCCCTGCTGGTGGACCGACACCTGGTGGTGACCAGCCGGGACCGGCTGCTGCCCAACCTGCCGACTTTCTACAGGCTGCTCTCCGAGCGCCGCGCGGCCGGCGAGCAGTTAGCCAATCTGGTGTGTATCACCGGTTGCAGCCGAACCGCCGACATCGAGAAGCTGCTGGTGATCCCGGCCCACGGCCCCCGTCAAGTTCGGGTCATCTTGGTTGACCAACCGATTGATTGGCCGGAGTTGAGGCGCCTGGCGATCTCTGCGGTGTGAGAAACGCGGTCTAGCGAGGGGTATCTTCGATGGAATCGCCGCAGGAATCAACGTCATCAAGGCTGCCGCGGTATTCTCCGTCGTATTGCTTTCGCTCGATCTCGGCGATCTTCTTGACCCGCCTTTCGTGCCGGCCGCCTTCATAGGGTGTTTTCAGCCAAACCTCCACGATCCGCCGCATCAAGGCATCACCCACCAGGTCAGCCGGCAGGCATAGGATGTTGGCATTGTTGTGCCGCCGGGCCATTTCGGCAGTGAGTTCATCATGACACAGGGCGGCCCGGATCCCCCGGAGCTTGTTGGCGGTGATGGACATGCCGATCCCCGTGCCGCAGAACAGCACGCCCAGCTCGCACTTGCGCTCCTGCACGGCCAAGGCGGCGGCGAAGGCGGGGTCGGGATAGTCCATGGGCTTGGTCGACTCCGTGCCGAAGTCGTCGACCTCCTGTCCCATCTCGTGCAGCAAGGCCTTGATATTGGCCTTGGCGTGGTATCCTCGGTGGTCAGACCCGATGGCGATCTTCATAACGACACCTCTTGGATTCTCTTCTGCAGGGCGCCCGCGATCTTGTCGGCCACCCGGGCGTAGTCATCCAGCGTCCCGCCGATAGGGTCGGCGATGTCCTCGTCGGGGTCCAGCGGAAGGGCCCGCCCGGCATCCTGCGGGGACAGTGAACGCACCACGTCTCGGTGGTGGTTGCCCATCGTGTAGATGTAGGACGCCTGACGAATCAGGTCAACGGTCAGGCCATGAGAGGCATGCCCGGAGATGTCGATCCCACGGCTGCCGCTGACCTCGATGGCCTCCCGCGATGCCCGGCCGCCGTTGATGCCCAGCGTACCGGCGGAGCGGATGATGATCCCCCGATTGGTCAGGTCATCCACCGAGCAGCCCAACTTCCGGGCCACCATCTGCTTGAACAGGCCCTCGGCCATCGGCGATCGGCAGGTGTTGCCGGTGCAGACGAACAGGACGGTCACCGTTGCCAGGCGGTGGATAGTTCGTTCGTCGAGCACGCCGGGGCGCACCAGGCGGTAGCCGTCGCCGTTTACGGCTACGATCGTGGAGCTTCTCCGGTAGCGCGTCGGGCCGCCGTCCAGGATCAAGTCGATCTTGCCGGCCAACTCTTCGCCGATGCTGGCGGCGTCCGTGGGGGGTTCCTCACCGGCCAGGTTGGCACTGGTGGCGATGATGGGCACGTTGGCCCCGGCCAGCAGGTCGGCGGCCACTGGATGATCAGGAAATCGGATGCCCACCGAGGCGTCCTGATAGACAGACTCTCTCCCCGGCTTGCTCAGGACCCCGTGGGCCTTGGTCTGGGTAGGGTCTCCCACCTGAAACACCAGGGTCAGAGGGCCGGGCCAACCCTTGCGCATCAGGCGCCGGCCCAGGGGGGTGGGATCGGGGACGAAGTCCGCGCTATCCGAACGGCGGCCGATGTGTACCGTGAAGGGCTGATCGGTCCCGCGGCCCTTGAGGTCGCGCAGCCGCTGCACGACTTCGGCGTTCGCCGCGTTGGCCGCCACCCCGTAGACCGTCTCGGTGGGGAACGCCACCAGGGCCCCGTCGGCCAGCGCCTGGGCGGCGCGCCGAGTCTCGGCCTGGTTCGAGGAATCCGGGTGGACGTCTATCAATTCAGCGACCATAAGGACGGTATTCTCCTAAGGGATTATGGTTCTGGTCCCGGATCGTGTCAAGGTGAGGCCGCTGCAGGGCGGTACAAACGACCAGCGCCATACTACCGGTGGGCTGCCGATTGGGGCTTGTCCGGCGAGGCATGTGATTCTCTCCTCCTGCTCGAAGCGAGTACTCTCATCGCCTGGCCTTATGCGCTATAATTGATTCGGGTCGCTCGGACGCGGGCCTCCCGGCGGCCGGCCCGATGAATGAATGAGGGCGGCGGATACTCGATCGCTTACTGCTGACCACTCCTCATGATCTACTTGGACAATAACTCGACGACGCGCCTGGCGGATCAGGTCTTCCAGGTGATGGAACCCTATCTGCGCGAGCAGTACGGCAACGCCTCCAGCCTGCACTTGATGGGTCAGGCCGCCAGGCACGCGGTGGAGACCGCCCGGGAACAGGTCGCCCGACTGATCGGTGCTCGCCCCAGGCAGGTAGTTTTCACCAGCGGAGGAACGGAAGCGGACAACCTGGCCATCCTGGGCACCCTGGCCGCCTACCCCACCAAGCGTCACCTGGTAACCACCGCTGTTGAGCACCTGGCGGTGCACAGCTTGTGCCAGCGACTCGAATCGCAGGGCTACCGCGTCACCTACATCAACGTTGACTCCGCCGGCCATCTGGACCTCGAGGCCTTCGCCGAAGCCCTGGATGAAGAAACCGCCCTGGCCAGCGTCATGCACGCCAACAACGAGACCGGCGTCATCTTCCCGATCCGCGAGGTTGCCGAGATCACCGCCGCCCGCGGTGTGCCGCTGCACGTGGATGCCGTGCAGACGTTGGGCAAACTGCCCATCGACGTTGCCGCTCTGGGGGCCAACCTGGTTTCCTTCTCGGCCCACAAGATGCACGGGCCCAAAGGCGTGGGGGCCCTCTACGTCGGCCGCGGGGCGCGACTCCGCAGCCAACTGGTCGGCGGGCATCAGGAACGCGACATCCGACCGGGCACCGAGAACGTGGCCGCCATCGTGGGCTTAGGCGCGGCCGCCGAACTCGCCGGGCGGAGATTGAAGGACGGCCTCTCGTCGGTCGCCGCTTTGAGAGACCGGTTGGAGGCCGGCATCCTCGAGCAGGTCAACTTCGCCCACGTGATCGGCGATGGCCAGCCGCGGACGGTCAACACATCGAACATCTGTTTCGAGTCCCTGGCGGCCGAGGCGATCCTGGTGACCTTGAGTGAGCAAGGAGTCTGTACGTCGAGTGGCTCGGCGTGCAGCAGCGGTTCACTGGAGCCTTCCCACGTGCTCAAGGCCATGGGCATCGAAGAGCGCATCGCTCACGGTGCCGTTCGGTTCAGCCTTTCTCACGAAACTACGGAAGAAGAAGTCGATCAGGCCTTGGAGATCGTGCCCCGGGTGGTTCACCGACTGGCCTCGATTGGCATGGTGCAATAGACCGAAGACAACAGGTGAGAAGCACCGGTGCCGCCTGCGGAGCCCGCCTGTGGCGCCGGTCTCACAATAGTAGAGTGAGAAGCTGTGGTCGCCGTTCGGTCTAGCCGAAGAACCGTCGATCGACCATGTACAGCACGGCGGCGATCAGCCCGGTGGCGATCAGCATGTACAGAGAAATCCGCAGATCGGACATGCCGGCCAGCCACCGCAGCAAGCGGTGGGTAGGGGGCATGAATTCGGGGGCGTGTCCTGCCACAGTGCTGCCTCCGTTCGACGCCCGAGTGTTGGAGATATCGGCAGATTGCGCCGGGCCCGAAAAGTGGAAACCCCGAAACCAGTACTGGCAAGCGGCCTGGCGCCCCTTCGGCGACGAGGCCGCCGCATCGGCTCGGCCGGCGATAGTGCCCTTCGTTGCCCGTCAGGGCCGGTCTATGGATAATACGGGTCATGCGGAGGCGCGTGGGTCTTTGCTAGGGAGTTCACCCATTTTGGATAGTTCATGCCATGCACGATTCACCAGCTAGAAACAACCGATTGCGGAAGCTGATTGCCCAGAAGACGGTACAGATCCCCGGGGCCTTCAATGCCTTGACCGCCCGGGCTATCGAAGGGGCCGGCTTCGAGGCGGTGTACGTCTCGGGGGCGGGATTGTCCAACGCCGTCTTCGGTCTGCCCGACGTCGGCCTGGTGACCATGTCCGAGGCGGTCGAACACGCCCGGCGCATCGCCTCGGCGGTGACCCTGCCGCTGGTGGTGGACGGAGACACCGGCTTCGGCGAAGCGATCAACGCGGCCCGGACGGTCGCCGAGATGGAAGCCGCCGGCGTCTCTGCGGTTCACTTCGAGGATCAAGTCCTACCCAAGAAGTGCGGCCACCTCGACGGCAAGGTGTTGGTCTCCGCCGAGGCGATGGCGGAGAAGATCCGCGCCGCCTGCGCCGCCCGGTGCGATCCGGACTTCATGATCATCGCCCGCACCGATGCCCGGGGCGTGACCACCTTCGATGATGCTGTGGATAGGGCCCAGCGCTACCTCGACGCCGGCGCCGACGCGATCTTCCCCGAAGCTATGCAGAACGCCGAAGAACTGGCCCGCTTCGCCGAGAAGGTCAAGGCCCCGCTCTTGGCCAACATGACCGAGTTCGGCAAGACCCCGCTGCTGTCGCTCGACGAATTGGCCCGCATGGGATACCGCATGGTGATCTACCCCCAGACCGCCTTGCGCACCGCCTTCGCCGCCATCACCGCCATGCTGGCCGACCTGAAGCGCGACGGCAACCAAAAGGCCTGGCTCGACCGCATGCAAACCCGCGCGGAACTCTACGACCTGCTGGATTACGACGGCTTGCACCGGCTGGATTCTGAAGCGAGGGGTAGCGCAGCCCCGTAATGCACTGGGGCAGCCTTTGAGTTATGAGCGCACACGAGCTTTTCTGCGCTTCTTCTTGGTCTTCTTGCTCCTCGTTGGTTTTGCTCGGAGAGCGCGAGAAACCGAACGTGCGGTCTTCTGGATTGTCTCCAACAATTCTTGGCATCTGGAAACGTCGATCTCGGCCTCTACGCCCTGCGCGTTCTTCCGGAGGCCATCGAGCGTTTGGCTCGCCGCCTCAAGAAACCCTGATGCCATCCAGAGCAGATCATCGATCTCAAAATCAGACTGGAAGAGTAGGCTTTCGCCACGCGTAAAGCTGACACTGCAGTAAAGACGAGAACTTGCCAGCATCAGCAGGGGGCGCATCTTCAGGTTGGTGACACTGTTCCGAGTCTTGGCTTCTAGCTCCTGTGCAGCGGTGTCGACGGCTCGAATGCCAAGGCTGCTCCTCAGCTGCTCGTCCTTCGATGCCTCTTTCACCAGCCGCGAGACGAACTCACGGCCATTGTGCTGCTGGGCAGCTCGAAGCAACGCCGCGATGGGGCGGCGTTGATCGGGCACGAGCCGCCCGACCCTTTCTTCGATGTTCGAGATTGACAGGACGTGCGTGAGAAGACGAATCACCTCCACAGGCACCTCGTTCAGCGTCCCACGGATGTTGTCAGGATCCAGCTTGGAGACGACCTGATCAAGCTGGCGTTTCTTGATCAGATCTTTGACCTTCTTGAGGTCCTTGTCAGAGGAGACTTCTTGTGGTTTTGCTCTTGGCATTGTGCGCCTTAGTCATTGCACTGGCGGGTAGTGGAGCCAGCCCTTTTTGAGATTCCTGATTACTTCTTCTGAGGATGGCTCAAGCACGTCGCTCAGAACCGACGCTTGTACTCTCTCCCTACTGGAGTGTGAAAGCAGTGGATCCAATCGAGTGACTTCTGCCGCCTCGATACTGGAGGATGAAGGCAACGCCTTCTCCTCAGGTTCATACGAGACCGTTCCAAGCGAAATCCGTCGCAGGCGATCCGACAACGAGGGCAAATCCGTTAATTGGACAAAGTGGGCCAGGTACTCACGTGATGTAAAGGGTTCTGGTAAGTGGGCGCATATGGATTCCAACGCCTCAAAGACGCGATCTTCCCCCCAGTGCTCGGTTGCCAATTGCAGAATAGTCCGCCAGTCGGCCAGGCCTGCGCGCTCTTTCGGCTTGAACCCAAGATGCATGTGACACAAGAGATCGAGTCCAAGTCGTACGTCGATCTCGATGGCGGCATTCAGTGCGTATGGAAGAGAAGAATCGCGTTTTTCTGCTACTTCGGTCCAGAACCTCAAGTCGGTCTTGCTCTTCGGCATGCCCGTGAGGGCCCTAGCAGCCAGCTCTTGGAGTTCGGCGAGATGTTGTCCCCACGCTTCCTTTGGATCGAGCAATACGATGCACTTCAAGACGTGCTTGGACTTACTGGACCTCAAGCTGTCACACAAGCGGAGGCCGCGGCGCAGGAATCGTAGCCTGTCCGCTTTCTTGCTTGCACCATCATTCGCGTGGTGCTCGGCGAGCAGGGCCACGAGGGCGCAATCGACATCATCAGCCTGACCGCGGCTGCACAGCCGGACAAACAGATCCTCTGGCTCTTCGTCCGTCCGCTCGTCGAGTTCGAGCGTCTCGGGTTTTGCGGAGAGCCGATCCCACATCAAGCGGGTCAGGTCTTTGTTCTTGGCGCGCGGGCTCATGATTCAGGTGACCGCGTGTACTTTGACAGTGGGCTGTTCAAGTGTGCATTTCCCGTGTACGTATTCAGGGTATCCGCTACCGCCGCCCTTGCAAGGCCTCGTCAGGCCATGTGTTGCCGCTTTCTTCGGGGGACGAAAGCGGTCGTCGACCCCAGCATCCAAGGTTGTGGGAACGTGGCACGGCCCGTCGAGGTCACTCACATTATAGACCAATTGGTACATCGGTTCTTCGAGTTCGGGGGCGAGGCCCAACTTGTTCAGAATGGCGTTCACGTCGAAGCCTCGTTTCACGTCGTCGGCGAGCGCGTCAAACAGTGCAGCCCAGACAATCCCGCGACGATTACCTACTGGGATCTCCTTGATCTTATCGACCAGACCAGGCGTCGAGGTCAGCTTCCGAACGCTGATACCGGCTTTCTTCAGGGCTGGGAGTTCCACCAGCAGCGCCAGCTTCGCGAAGCGGCTCAGCAATCTCAAACCCAGTTCGGCATCAGGACCAGAGAGTGAGCAGCCATCAGTTGACGCCAGCACGTTGACCATATGCCCTGGGGCCTTTATCGCAGGATCATAGTCCTTACTTATGGCCTGGAAGAACTTGGTTGATACTGCGCGGGGGACATTCTGCTCCGCTTCCAGGTTCTTCAGAACCTGCCTTCCCTTGGCGCTCTTTCGCATGGCTTGGGCCCAGGCTTCAACTCGCTTGGGAATCCTCATCGTGGATGTCCCTCGGCTCCTCGGCGTCGCGCCAAAACCCGCGCTCTCTAGCGAAGGCTGTGTTCGTAATATAAATCCTCTCTTACAGCGTAAGGAGTGCCTGGCAAGTCGTCAAGGCCTCTGCGTGTGCCGGGCACTGGGGGCCGCAGAAAACCCCCGAAACCTCCAATCATGCCTTCCCTACGCACCCTCAGTGGTGAAGGTAGAGTCTTCAACTGCCCGCTTGGCACCCTTGAGTGCAATCCCCCTAATACGCGCCGAGGTCGTGTCGGCCGTGGCACGCCAAAGGGCCAATCGACAGGCCTTTCGGCTATTACTTCGCCCCCACCTGCTCCTTGATCCAGTTGCTGGTCACCGACTTGGGCCTGGTGATCGGGGTGCCGAGGGAGCGGTTCATGATCATCTGGGCGCACATGCCTATGGCCCGGGAGACGCCGAAGATGGCCGTGTAGAAGGGCGGCTCCTTGACGCCGAAGGCGTACATCAACACGCCGGAGAGGGCGTCGACGTTGGGGTTGGTGTTCTTGGCCTTGCCGTGCTCCTTGAGGACCCCGGGGACCACCTGGAACATGATGTCGGCCAGCTTGAAGAGCGGCTCGTCGGGGCAGGCCTTCTTGCCGAACTCGTGACAAGCCGTGTAGCGCGGGTCGGTGCAGCGCAGCACGGCGTGGCCGAAGCCCGGGATCACCCGGCCGGATTTCAGCGTATCCCAAGTGAACTCCCGCAGTTGCTCCGCGGTGGGTACGCCGCCGAACTTCTCTTGGATGGCCAGGTGGAACTTGAGGCACTCCTGGTTGGCCAGACCATGCAGTGGGCCGGCCAGGCCGTTCAATCCCGCCGCCACCGCGTAGTACGGGTCGGACAGGGCCGAACCGCAGACGTGGCACAGGTTGGCGCTGACGTTGCCGCTCTCGTGATCGGCGTGCAGGTTCAGATACAAGCGCATCAGGTTGGCCAGGTTCCCGGTGGGGTCCGGCACGCCCATCATGTGGGCGAAGTTAGCGCTCCAGTCCTTCTTCGGGTCGCGGGGGATGATCTGACCGTCGTGGTAGCGGATTCGATACAAGCCCGCGGTGATCGTCGGCATCATGGCCAGCAGATCCAGGGAGTCCTCCAGGCACGCCTCCCAGTATTCTCCTTTCCGCATTCCTTCGTCATATCGCTTGCGGAACTTCGAGCCGCGTTGCAGCGAGACCAACGCCATGCTCTGCATGGCCATCGGATGGCTGTCTTTGGGCAGGGCCCGCAGCAAGTCCCACACGTAGCCGGGCACCTCGGCCCGAGCGGCCAGATCGGATTGCAGATCCTTCAGCGAGCCCTGGTCCGGCAAATCACCGGTCAGCAGCAGCCAGAACATCTCCTCCGGAGAGCGATCGACCACCTTCGCCAGCGGGAAGCCGCGGACGATCAGCCCGGTCTCCGGACTGACGAAAGACGTGTCACAGATCTGGGCCTTGACCCCGCGCATGCCGCCGTAGGCCTGGGTCACCGTGACCTCGGAAATGACCTTGTCGCCGTATTGGCTTACCAGGGCCTTGACCTCATCTCGATACGCCGAAAGCTTGCTCGTCAGAACGTCCTTGAGTTTAGCCATGTTGCACCACCTCTTGTTTGTCCAACCTCTTAACTTCGCACGACTCGCCCGGCAGCTCAACCGCCAGCCGCGGTCCGGGGCCAACATGCCGAACAACCGGCGCCCGGGACCGCGCTTTCGCCTCCTTGCCAATCGGGAATCGGGCCTGGCGACGGCTCGGGTCGCACCAGGATGAGGGCCTTCTACTCGGCCCTTGACGCGACGCCCCGTAGCGTGCCGGGATACATGAGCGGCCGATCCGGAACATACCAGACGGCCGGTGCCCGGCGGCGTCGCCGGGCTGCTCGGCAGTGAATATACACCAGTTCGCCGACGGATGTGAGGCCTCCAGGTCAACATTCTGCCCGTTTGGGATTGGCGGCACGCGGCAAT
>CAZFMS010000065.1:0-15563 GCA_964520125.1 uncultured Planctomycetaceae bacterium | reverse complement strand
GGACGCCCACCGTCTGGCAACCTATTCGGCGAAGATGAGGATGCCTCGACCAAACCGGAGGCCGAGAGCTTGCTCACCTTGGCCATATTGTTGCGCTCCCCCCAGACCACCCCGGCACGGCGGTCTGCACCTCACCGGCCCGGGCCGGCAACACAAGCCCAGTCCCTAACCGCCACCACCGGACCTTCCACCACCTCTCGACCGGGCACCCAGGGGACCGACGGTGGCTAAGAAACCCAAGGGCTCGAAGAAGGCCGGCCGAAAGTCCGCGTCGACCTACGAAAAAACCGTGAAAAGAAGGCCCGTGAAAAGGGAGAGTGGACCCGGGGATTCCGCCAGGGTGACATCAAGCACCAGGACGCCGAGCAGGCCGAACGCGTGCGGGCCAAAGGAAGATTATCGCGCAAGCGCACGGTGATCTTGCCGGACGAGGACGCGCCGCCGGAGGAGACCCTGCGACGAGGGACGGTGGTGGCCATGCGCGGCCTGGTCGCCGAGGTGGACGACGGCCGGGAATGCTGGGCCTGCACCGTCCGCCGCTTGCTCCGCACCAGGCTCATCAAGGAACGACACCCCGTGGCCGTGGGAGACGCCGTAGGCTTCCAGCCCATCGGATCCGCCGGCGACGCTCCCCCCCCACCGGAGCAATCGCCGGACCTCCCCGAGGGCGTCATCCACGAGGTAGCCGAGCGCAAGACGACCTTGATTCGCCAGTATGGGCAACGCCAGCAGGTGGTCGCCGCCAACGTGGACTTGGCCCTCATCGTCATGGCCGCCGATCAGCCGACGCTGCGACCACACCTCATCGACCGCTACATCGTCGCCGTGCACAAGGGAGGGATGAGGCCGGCCGTCTGCATCAACAAACTGGACCTGGACCAGGACGACCAGGCCGCCGCCGTCGCAGGCCGCTACCGAGACCTCGGCTACCACGCCCTGCTGACCTGCGCCATGGACGGCCGAGGACTGGACAGCCTGCGCCGCCTGCTGGCCGACCAGATGTCGGTCCTGGTCGGACCCAGCGGGGCCGGCAAGAGTTCGCTCCTCAACGCCCTGGATCCACAACTGTCGTTGAGAGTAGGTGGCTTGTCCGACATGAAGCGCGGCCGCCACACCACCTCGACGGCCCGGCTGCTCCGCTGGGCCTTCGGCGGATACGCGGTTGACACCCCGGGCCTGCGACAGCTCGAACTCGCCGAGGTCGAGGCCCAAGAGCTGGAGGCATATTTCGTCGAGTTCGTAGACCTGATTCGCCGGTGCCACTTTCCCGACTGCTCCCACACCCACGAAACCGCCTGCGCCATCAAGGAGGCGGTCGAAGCGGGGTCCATCACGCCCGAGCGATACGAGAGCTACTGCAAGATGTACCAGGAATGCGAGGCCAAACCGAAGTACTGAATCCCCCCACCAGGAGCTGCACAATGGCGGCGCCGGCCGCGTCCTATGACCCCTTCGCCTTGCCGCCCCGCCCCGGTGATGCCGGCGACTTCCGACGGTGACCCGGGGTCCCTGCCGTCCCGGCTCCATCCTTGGTACCGCCCTCGGTCCGCTCAGCAGCTCCGAACGAGCCCGACCAACGCTCCCAATCCGCACGGCCAAACGCGACCAAAGCCCAAACCACCACCGGCACGATGAACGGCGGAAGAACCGACTTCACGAACGTGTTGGTATAGAACGCAAGGGCATCCCGCCAGAACGGGCCCAAGTCGAAAACTGCCGGCGGCGGGGCCCGGCAAAACTCGTTGACGATCGCCGCCCCCAATTGCAAGACCATCCAGACATGGAGCAGCAGCATACCGAAGGCCAGGGCCCAGGCCCGGCGGCGCCACGCGGATGGAGTCGCCGCCAACAGCGCCAGGAACAAGACCGTGGGCATGTAGCCCGAATACCAACTGCTGATCGAGAATCTGCCGCCCGCCCGAGCCTGCTTGTTAAGCAGGTGGACTTCCGTGTCCCACACTTTGCGCCCCGCAACGTGCCGATCGACCCGTCGCTCCAGGGGCACCAGCCGAACAGCCGCGCCGCTGAAGCGCGACTCGAAGATCCAGGTCGCCCCGACCTGGTAGCCACGGGCGTAGCCCTCGGCCAGCCCCGGCCAGGGAGCCATCAGCAGGGCGTAAAAGCCGAACGCCAGAAGCAACCGGCCCACGACACGCCTAATGAGTGGTTTCTGAGCCATCAGCAGGAACCACTCCTGGCAGCGACACTCGCGCCGCCCAGATCACCCAGAACAGGATCGCCAGAAAGATAAACGCCACCTGCCACACGTCGACGTGCATCAACTCGAACGCACTCGGGAAATACACGCCTACCAGAAAGAGCGACACGAGCCGCACGAAATTGATCAACATCAGCGCGCAGGTCCCGATCACCATGCCGGGAATCTTGGTCTTGATCCGCCCCGGAAACGCCAGAATCGCCGACAGAAACACCAGCGAAGGGTCAACGGCGTCACAGCCGCGCCGGACCTCCATCTCGAATTGGCTATTCTCCGAGGCAGACGAGATTATCAGGTCGTTTACCGTGTTTGGGGTATTCAGCAGCCGCAGGATGGCCGCCGCACCCCGAGTGTTGATCCGCAAGTAGCCGGGAAATAGATGGTCGCGGGCCACCGGCACGGCACAGAGCCCCTCGAAAACGGCCATGAGCACACAGAACAGAAGCACGAACCGCAGGATAGGACGCTTGGACCAGAACCGGGAACGCTCCGCGCCATTCGTGTCCCGGCCCTGCTGACGTGCCACCCGATCGCCGCGTGCGTCACGATCGGAACGCCTCTCGGACGCGAACTGCTTGGCCCGTTCTCCGCCCTTCTTCCGCCGTTTGCCCATGAGACACTCGCCAACAGACCAAGACCTCTACCCTACCGCGTGCTCCGGGGAGTATACCACATAGGACTAGATCGGCGTACAGCTCCACAAAGCCGGAACCGAGCGAACTGGTGGCCCGTCCTCCGCCGCCCGGAGGCCGTCCAAACGCAGGCCAAGGCTCACCGGGACCCCGCCACTTTGAAAGATGCCCCGCCCTTCCGGTCTGGAAAGACGGGGCACCGGTACGTTCGGAATCCGCCAGCGGCTCAGGCCGTCACAGCCCTACACCCCTGACTCGGCGGGGCGACGCCTCCACGATCACTGAAGAGGCCGGTCGCGTCCCTGGCCGGCGGATTCCACTGCGCCTGGTCCACCCTCTGGCACAGCCGAGTCATTTTAGACAGCGGGGCAGGCTCCGCCCGCCGGTCTGCACGCCATAAATGGCCGAGCCCGGCGGACGTTGCCCGCCCCACCTCGTGGACCTAGTTTTCCGAATCCCGATCCTTGGCATAGATGATCCACAGGTGGACCATATAGGCAAAGATCGGGGCGGAGAGCAACGAACCGGCGATGTCGGTCGTGCTGAGTTCGCCATAGTGCCACATGGCACCGGCCCAACCCAGAAACACGGCCCCGAGCGTCGCCGCCAGCACCTTGATGAACACCGACGGCTCGAAATCAAACAGGCGGTCATTCATCAGTGGTCCTCCGCTGATCTCCAATCCTCAGCCGAATTACGCAGTCGCCGGCCGGTGCCGGTGGCGGAGGATAACCGTACCCGCGGTCAACACCAGCAGGGTCATGATGATCAGGCCCCACTCGGAGACGGTCGGGGTACCAACAGTGCCGCAGTCAAACCCGGCACAGGTGAGGCCGGTTCCATAGTAGGTCCCGCCTTGGGCATCACAATCCGGACCAGTGACCTCGATGCAGTTGTCGCCAACACAGCAGCGCCCGGTGAGGTCGAGCTGCGTCAGCGAGAGATCGTCGTAGTAGATCTCCGAGGCCCCAAAAGCGAACAGGTCCACGGACGCAACATCCACCGCACTGCCGTCGCCGCCGAAGACTCCCCCGGAGTTTGTATACCCGCCGCCCAGGGTGTCATGATCAGCGAGAGCAGGGTCGTCGAGCAGCGTGCCGTTCAAGCGTACTTGGACCCAGTCGTCATACATATAGAAGGTGACCTCGATGTGATTCCACGAGTTGGGCAGGTACGGGGTCCCCGACTCGGCCGACGAGCCAAAGGTGCCCGTGAACAGGCCGGTGGTCGGGTCAAACCAGACCTGGACCACCCAGGCATATGGCCCGCCATCGTTATACAGGTTCTGCATGATAAAGTAATTACCGTCGGAACCGCCGGGAACCAGGTCGTCGGGCACGTAGGCCCACGCGCTGTAGACCACGGTTCCCTCCTCGACACCCGGGTATTCATGGATCAGGTCCGTGTCACCCATGCTCTCCAGCGAGTGGGGAGCACTCTTGGGCTGATCGTCCCTTACATACCCGGTCCATGCCGGATCGTTGTCCCAACCCTTCCAGCCTCCCTGCCCGTGCAGGGAGCTGTCGTTCGCATAGCTGTCGAAGTCGTCGCTCCACGGGACCTGCCCGAGGGCGACCGCCGGCATGCACAAAAACGCGCCTAGGGCGCAAAGACATAAAACTCTTTTCATGACATAATACATTCTGTTCCCTCTCTGAACTTGATTGTCCTCAATAAGATTCCAAGCTCGCCGCTACGCGGCGCTTCCTCAATGCTGTAGCAGATGGGATGTTGATCCGGCGACACTCCCCGGCACGACACCCATCAGCGTCGGGTCGGATAGACGTCGCCCGCCGGATGCCGACGCGCGCATCGAGAGCTTAGATAGGGGGGGCCCGTGGATACGCCTGGCCCATAGCCACCGACGTAGCACGGACAAACACCCGCGGGGCGAAACAGGCTTGGGAGTCGGTCAAACCTGGTAACGACCTGATGCGGGGAATGCTTATACGGGCGCTGCTCAAGAGCATGAGCAGCGAAGCATTGGCACAGACCACCAGAAAGGCCACGAAGACGTAGCCCAACATTCGGCCCACCCAGTGAAGCAGTACGCCGTCACCTTGGGCGCCGGCCAGCAGGCCGCGACGCAGCCCCAGGGGCTGGAAGGCCACCTCGACCAGGATCCAGCCGAAGGCCAGCATGACCGGGTTGAAGCCCACCGCCCGGCAAGAAAGAGCCGCCAGGCCGGTGTAGGCCGCCGGGACAGCAGTCAGCAGAACAAGAGCAACAGGGCCCGCGGCAACCGTTGGCGCCGCACCCATAGAGGCAAACAAATAGAACGAAAAGCCCCAGGCCCCGCCGGCCAGTGTGGCTCTCATCGGGCTAAGCACGCGAATAGCTAAAAAGAGCGGGACCAGACCGATCCAGGCCATCCAGCGAAAGGCAGAAGGACCAACCGCCGCGGCCATCAGCAGGGCGCTGAGCACCAGAGACCCACCCAGCGCCGCCGTCCTCAGCCACCGCCAAGTCGCGTCAGTCTTGTCTTTCCGCTCCACTGCCGACATCGTCTCACCTCGGCGATGCGCCGCCATCAAGGAATCACCCGATCTGGACGGGGCCCATGCGCCGCTCTATCACTGTCTCGCCGTGAACGCCCTCTCCCTCATCTTCGCCTTGGCTTTCCACTCACCGCTCAAGGCGCTTCCCTCGGTTTCCTAACGCTTGCCGCACGCCGGGGCCGGGAGAACTCCCAAACTGGCCACCAGCGACACGGCCTATCGTTCTGTCTCCTCGTCCGATGATCCCACATTGACCGGTGATCACCGGATACGCGGAAACTGAGAAGGGACGGGCCTCATTCCTACACTGCACCAAGACAGACCGCAGGGCACAGGGGCCCACTCTTCCTCCTCACTCCGCTGTCTATTCCCGCTACCCTTCAAGGGACCATATTACCACATTGGACGCCGCCGTTGCAAGGAAAACCCATCAAAATAACGGGTTTCTCCAGGCCTCATACTCCCACCCCCCCAGAAAGCTCCCTATTCGTTGTGCCACAACAACTTACGGCATTCTCCGCCTCCATCTGCCAGGTCCGCCAACCTGAAAACCGACCTGCCGGTTCCAGCACCAACCCACCCGCGCCAGCTGGCCGTTCGGCCCTCGATGGCAGGGTGAATCGACCGGGGGGCCTGATTCTCAACCTGAATAGCGGGGAAGAAAAACGGTCGCAGGCCCTCTCAGGTGAGCGTGGCAGTGTCGCCGACGCCGTCCCCCGGGTCCTGGCCGGTCAGGACGTTCTGGTGAAGTCGGGCGTAGTTAGCCACAAAGGCCCGCACGCTGGACACCTCGTAGGCCTGCCCGCGGGCAACCTCGGTGACTCTGCGGCGGAGGTCCTGGTCTTCCAGAGCGGTGATGATCCGACCGGCCAGGAGCCGGGGTCGGCCGGGTTTGCAGAGCAAGCCGTTGTGCTGGTGGCCGATCAATTCGGCCACGGATCGGACGGCCGTGCCCACCACCACCACTCCAGCGGCCATGGCGGTGCTGATCGGCTCGGTGCAGACCTCGTCGGCGGCAGGCACGACGAACACGTCGGCACAAGCCAGGAGCTGAGGCCAGGTCAGCCGGGGGTCGGGAATGGCCAGGAGATCCGGTATCCGGGTGCTGAGGGCGAATCTGTGCAGCCGGTCGGCCTCAGGGGAGTCGTAGGGCATGACCACCCGCAGGTCCCGGTACACCTGCCTGAGCACCGCCGCGGCCCAGATTCCATCAAACTGACCGCCACCTCGAGAAGGAGGCCCGGAAAGCAACAAGACCGGGCGGGCATCGCCGACAACCTCCCGGCGGACATTTTGCCGTCGGGCTTGATTGATGTCACCGAAGTCCACCGGGCCACGAATGACCACGATTCTCTCCCTGGCCACGCCGGCAGTAACCAGGCGGGAGCGAACGACCTGGGTGCCGGCAACCACAGTGGCGTCAGTGGGAAAGGACCGAAGCCACTTGGCGGCGTCGTGGGTGGCGTCGGGATTTAGCAGGGTCATCACCAGAGGCATCCCCGGCAGGCGGGCGCTGCACGCCGCCGCGGCCTCGAGGCCCCAGGCGTGGAGGATTCTGGATTCGGTCCGTCGCACGACGGGGGCCAACTGGGGTGTCCAGTTCATGGCCGGCAGCAAACGGCGCTCTGCCCGGTGGATGTCCTCTCGCCAGAAACGAGCGGCCCGGACCGCGGTGGGCCCGTCGATGGCGCAAAGGACATGGGCCCAGTCGCTACCCCTCTGGCGAGATCGAAGAAGCTCCAGGACCTGCAGTTGGGTCTCGTCGCAGCTTCGGTCGATGACGTGCAGGACGGCGGTCACTTGTCCAGGGCCCGATATTGGTAGAAGAGCTTGGCCACCGCGCCGCCGAGCTTGGCGGCCAGTTCGCGGGACACGTCGCCGGCGGACTTGTCACCCTCGCTGGAGATGGAAGGAGTGCTCACCAGGACCTTGTGACCGTCCTCTCGACGGGGCCAGAGGCGAACGTCGGGGCCCCGCTGAGTAGACAGCACCTTGACCCGCACCACGAACTCGCCCTTGAAGAGCGGCACTCCGGGATCGGGACGGAGGGCGAAACGATCCACCCGGATGTACAAAACCTGGTCTGCGCCGAGCTTCTCACCCATCTCCCGAATGCTCAGGCGGTCGTAGTCCTGGGACGTACGCCGCAATGCCCGCCAGTCCTCCAGGGGCACCACCCGGCGATTGACCCGGTATTCCAGAAAGGCATCGGAGATGGCCTTGTGAACGTGACGCATGGCCCGCGGTTCGGTGACCTTGCTGTCGCGGTCGTCTATGAGGATCAGTAGCGGGCCCTTGGTCAGAGTGTATTGGGGCTCTACTACGTCGCCCCCGGTGATGTTGGCCCACAGGGCGGCCGTCTGAATGCAGCCGGAGCAGGGCAGCATCAGGGTCGCAAGCAAGATGACTATCTTAGCCGCCCGAGGGACCGCGCATGGACCTGCCGTGATCATAGAACTTCCTTGCCGCCGCGTCGGCGAACTGCTCCACCGTCTCGTGGAGTATCTGGCCGTCATCCATATCCCAGGCCCCGTGCAAGGAGGCCGGAGGATAGGTCTCCAGCACTTCGGCCTCATAAACGGCGTCCTCGCTGGCCGTCTGACTGCGCTCGTAGAGGTTCAGCGTCGCCCGGACGCGGCCCTTGCGCAATTCGCGCGTGCCGCTGGCCCGGGTGGTGTACTCCAACAGGTCCACCCGCAAGATCAGATCACAGCTCAATCGCTCGCATAGCTGCTTGGGGGACATTGCCTGCCAGTCGATACCGGAACGCTCCTGCAGCCGGGCCACCTCCTCGGCCCGCACCAAGCGGGCGTCCGGGAGGTGCTTCTCCATGTAGTAGGCCACCGCCTTGCCCACCCGGCGGCGGGCTCGAGGGTAGATGTCCAGGGTGGATCGATCGGCCCAGACGACGATGGCCAACTTGCGGTCGCCGATCCTGCCATACTCGGCCTTTACTCGTTGCTCCTTCTCCGGGTCGACGAGGAAGTAACCAAGTTGACACCCGGAGGTTGCCCATCCAGGCATCAGCAACGCCAACCCCAGGAGGCCTCGCAGGGCAGGGCTTGGCAGCGAAATGCGGCGGTGACGAGACATTCTAGGGGCTCCTAGCTGGCCGGCAGGGTGCCGGTGATCAGTCCGTGGGCAATCTTGAAGGCCCAACCGCCAAGAATCAACAGGCCCAAGGCGAGCGTTAGCCGCACCGAGCCGATCCGCTCCCAGTAAACCGAGGTCATTCTCCCGGAAACGGCCACGTGGACGGAGAAGATCAGCAGGCCGACGCTGGCCAGGCACAGCACCGCCCCAGCCGGCTGGGCCTTCAACGCCGAGAGCGGACGGCCGTGCATGATCATCGAGAAAGCGGTGGTCATCCCGCAGGTCGGGCAGGGCAGGCCGCTGGTCAGGACGAACCCGCAGGGATACTTATAGATGCTCAACTGCTGATGCGTGCCGTAGCCCCGGGGGTCAGGCTGGAGATATCGGGCTATCCCCAGGACCGCCACACAGGCCAGGGCCACACCGGCCCACGCCAGGCGGGCGTTCGTCCGGACCGGCCGGCGCGGTCCCAGCAGATGTTTGTAAGCAAAACGCCCCATCGGGGTTCGGGCCTCGTCAGAAGCAGGGTTCTGGAAACCATTGTCAGGAGCGGGCCCTGACACCGCAAGGCAGGCCACGTGACGTTATGGACCAAGAAGGCCCAGGTCAAGCCGGCGTCGGTCCCAGTCGGCCGGCAGGGCTCGGCGGTAGTTTGACACGCGGGACCGGCAGCTATACTAACAGCACAGCGCCAGGTCGCGCCAATAGCGGCCCAAGAGCCCCCGACGCCGATAGCGTCCCAAGAGCCCCCGACCTTGGTCGGGGGGTGGCTCTGCAGCCCGTGCCAATGCACCCCCCGAGCAAGCTGGGGGGCTCTCAAACGGAGCAGCCATGTTCGTGGAGGTCGCCGCGGGAATCCAGAACGGTGACCTGGCGGTAACCCGGTGGGAGAAGAATGAGCGTGGAGATCAAGACTGATATCGCCAAGGCGCTGAGGTGCCGATTCGAGGCCGACGCTCTTCTTGGTGCCCGGGCCCTGCCGGTGCGGATTCCCGGACCGGTCGGCCCACCGGTCGTGGGTGCCGAGGAGGCCAAGCGGCGGGCCGCACAGCTCGACTCGATCGACAATGAGGAGGTGAAGGGTTGGACCAGGGGTGGGCTGTCCGCGACGCGGACCAAGACCGTCTTCGGCGTAGGCAGCCCGACGGCCCGGATCGTCTTTGTGGGCGAGGCCCCGGGCCATGATGAAGACGTCAGTGGAGAGCCCTTCGTGGGTCGGGCCGGCCGCTTGCTGACCGATATGATTCAGAAAGGCATGGGCCTGCGGCGCGAGGACGTCTACATCTGCAACGTGCTCAAGTGCCGACCGCCGGAGAACCGCACGCCCGCGACCGATGAGATCGTGGCTTGTCAGGAGTACCTTTGGCGTCAGATCGAGATCATCCGGCCGGAAGTAATCGTCGCCCTGGGAGCCCCCGCGGCCCAGACGCTGTTGGGAACGCGCGAAGGCATCGGACGGCTGCGCGGCCGGTTCCACGATTTCTACCCCAGCGGCAGCACTTTGATCGGTGATCCGATCCCCCTGCTGCCGACCTATCACCCGGCCTACCTGCTCCGCAGCCCCGCCGAGAAGGTAAAGGCCTGGGCGGACCTGAAGATGGTCATGGCCCGACTCGGTATTCCCATTCCCGGGCGCCGATGAGGGGACGTCCTCTAAGCGCCGCGACTCGCCGGGGGGGTTCACACCCACCTGAGTGGGTCTGCTATTATTGTCTCCGGATGTTTGCGAGCATTGCCGCTCGGCAGAATGACCGGCTGTCGGGCGGCAGTTGTGTTTGGATCACTGGTCAGGGGGGCTCGCCGTTTCCATGAGTGAATCGATATCAGCAAGAAAGTGGCGAACTCGGATAGCGTGCGGCATAGCACTTGTGAGCCTGCCGGCGCTGTCCTGCAAGGAGGCCTCCCAGAAGTCCGCCCTTCCGCAGCCTACCGGACCCAGTGTGCTATTGATCACTATGGATACGACCCGAGCCGATCATCTGGGATGTTACGGATACGGAAAGCCGATCAGCCCCAATCTGGATCGTTTCGCCGAGACCGGCACGCTCTTCACCGATGCAATCAGCCAGGCGGCGGTGACCCCGGTCTCCCGTGCATCCATCCTCACCGGGCTGGATCCCTACTCCCACGGGCTGAGGGTGATGCACGGGCTAACCGAGAATCGATTGAGCGATTCCTACGACACGTGCGCCGAGGTTCTGCAGCTGGCCGGCTACAACACCGCAGCGTTCGTGAGTGCCTTTCCAGTGAGCGAGCGGTTCGGCCTGCATCAGGGCTTCGACGAGTTCGATGCGGACTTCATGCACGGTCCCTCAAAGCAATTTGTCACGGCGAAAGGGACCGTAGAGACCGGCCTCAACCAGCGGCGGGCCGACGAGACTACCAGCCGAGCCCTGGATTGGCTGTCGAAGCAAGCAGACCCGTTCTTCCTCTGGGTTCATTACTTCGACCCCCACGATCCTCTGCTGCTGCCGCCCGGGGTGGATAGCTCGAAGTTCTCCGGGACTTTGAGCAAGGTGCTGCGGGAGTTCTACGACCTGGAGATTCAATACATGGATCAGCAGATGGGCCGAATCTTCCAGGAACTGTCGCGGAGCGGCAAACTAGACGAGATGGTGGTGATTGTCGTAGCGGATCACGGTGAGGGGCTGGGTGATCACAATTGGTGGACCCACGGCATTCTCTATCAGGAGCAGATCCGCGTGCCGCTGATCATCCGGACTCCCCTGCAGTCTCAGAAGCGGCGGATCGATCATTCAGTGCGTCTGATCGACATCATGCCGACCGTGCTCGAGTTGGTGGGGCTCGACGGAGCCAGCGCCCCCTCCATGGATGGCACCAGCCTGGTACCCCTGCTGGAAGGCGATCCACCCGATTACCAGTGCGTGGCCTACAGCGACTCGGTGAACATGCTCACCTACCGATTCATGATGGACATCGAGGAGAAGAAGGACGAAATGCTGTTCGCCATTGTGGATCGCCCGTGGAAGTACATCCACCATTTGCTGCGCCGCGAGGAGAGCGAACTGTACAACCTGGCCGATGATCCGGACGAGCAGCACAACCTGATGGTGACCCACCCCGAGCAGGCGGCCCGTCTGCTTGCGGTCCTGCAGGCCCGCGACTTCATGCCGGGACCCGATTCACAACGCGGCAGGATGTCCTCCGAGGACGTCGAGCGACTCAGGTCGCTGGGCTATGTGGACTAGCGCGGTGCGGGCGTCTGGTAAAGGCATCGCCACACGGCAAGCTGACCCGGTGCGGTTCACCGAAGGCGGCCTCGATGATCGGCAAAGTGGAGCCGCTGGTCCTGGGAGCCGAAAGGAAATGGCGGTTTCTTGGCGAAGTCCCCCTGGCCCCACTAGAATGCCGTTAAGATGATCGGACCAGACGAGTCAATGGTGTGGATGGGGCCGGCTGCAGTGCGCCCGGCCAGGCAGCGTGCCGATGGCAACGACGTGACCCGCGGGCGTCGGCGATTGAACGCGCCGTCCACAAACCTCCCCTGTGCCAATACTGGAAATCGCGCTCCCCGGCGGAGTGCTGGTTTGTTCGTGGCGGTGTTGGGGGCGGTCGTCTTTGGCCTGCTGGCCACCCCGGCCCAGGGATACATCGGCCCGGGGGCGGGATTCGCCATCGCCTCGTCGCTGTTGGTGGTGCTCTGGACGATGATCCTGGCCATTCTAGGCCTGCTGATCTGGCCCCTCCGCTGGATCATCCGCATGATCAAGGGGCGCCGGGCCTTCGCCCGGGCCCGCATCAAACGGCTGGTCATCCTGGGCCTGGACGGGATGGAGCCCAGCCTGGCCGAGCGGTTCCTGAAAGAAGGCAAGATGCCCAACCTGGCCCGGCTCCGGGAGATGGGCGGCTACCGTCTCCTGGGCACCTGCACGCCCCCCCTGTCGCCGGTGGCCTGGTCGACGTTCCTGACCGGCGTGAACCCCGGCAAGCACAATATCTACGATTTCCTGAACTCCGACCGGCGAAATTACCTGCCCCGGCTCTCCTCGGTGGACATCCATCCGCCGACGAAGATCTTGAAGATCGGCAATTACCGGATTCCAATGAACAAGCCGGAGATCCGCCTGCTGCGTAAGGGCAAGCCCTTCTGGAACACCCTGGGGGAGCACGGGATTTTCTCGGCTATCATCCGAGTGCCGATCACCTTTCCACCGGAGCCCTGCCGGGGAGTGGTGCTCTCGGCGATGTGCGTGCCCGATCTGCGCGGCACCCAGGGCATGTTCTCGTTCTACAGCACCCGGTCGGCCCGAGACGGAGAGCGAACCGGCGGCGAGCAGATTCGAGTCACCCGACAGAGCAACCTGATCCGCTCCGAGCTGATCGGCCCGGACAACAGCATCAAGGCCTCTGCCGGAGCGATGAAGATCCCCTTCACCGTGACCCTGGCCAAGGAGCCCGGCCGGGCGGTGCTGGCCATCGGGGGCGACAAGTACCCCCTCGAGCAGGGCGTCTACACCGACTGGATCACGATCAGCTTCAAGGCCGGGGTGGGCATCAGCGTCAAGGGTATTTGCCGCTTTCTGCTGGTGACCACCGAGCCGGAGTTCGAGATGTATGTCACCCCGCTCAATCTCTCCCCGGAGAAGCCGGCCATGCCCATCTCCTACCCCGCGGCCTACAGCACTTATCTGGCCAAACGCTTCGGCAGCTTCGCCACCCTGGGGCTGGCCGAAGACACCTGGGCCCTGAACGAAGGGCTGATCGACGACGATGCCTTTCTCGAACAGTGCATCTCCGCCGATGAGGAACGCGAGGAACATTTCTTCGACGCCCTGGAGAACACCAAGCGCGGGTTGTGTGTCTGCGTGTTCGACGGGACCGACCGCATCCAGCACACCTTCTGGCGCTACCTGGAGAAGGACCACCCCGCCCATCCGGCCAACCTGCACCCCAAGACCTACCGGCCCAACGGCCATGAGAACACCATCGAGGAACTCTACGTGCGGATGGACAAGCTGGTCGGCCAGACCATGGAGAAGGTGCTGCACGAAGACGGGGAAACGATGCTGATGGTCATTTCCGATCACGGCTTCTGCTCGTTCCGGCGGGGCATCGACCTCAACGCCTGGTTGATCGAGAACGGCTACATGAAGTTGCGGCCGGACGCCGAGGCCGGTTTCAAGTACCTGTCGGGGGTCGATTGGGATAATACCCGGGCCTACGCCCTGGGCCTGGCGGGGATGTTCATCAATCAGAAGGGACGTGAGGGCCGGGGGATAGTGCCGCCCGGGGAGGAGACCAGCAAGCTCAAACGCGAGATCAGCGAGAAGCTGACCGGAATGAAAGACCCGGCCAACGGGGAGGTCGCCATCGTCCGGGTTCGGGATCGAGATGCCAGCTACAAAGGCCCCTATCTGGAAACGGCCCCGGACTTGATCATCGGCTACAACCGCGGCTATCGCGTCGATTGGGACACGGCGATCGGCAAGGTGAAAGACGCGGTGTTCCACGACAACAAGAAGGCCTGGAGCGGAGATCACTGCATCGATCCGGAGTTGATCCCCGGGGTGCTGTTTTGCAGCCATAAGGTGCTAAGCGAGTCGCCGATGTTGATGGACCTGGGGCCGACGGCGTTGGACTTGTTCGGCGTGGAGGTTCCCGAGTATATGGACGGTAAGCCGCTGGAGATTGCCACGCCGGGGGAACGGCCTTCCAGCCGGGCGGTAGCAGACGGAACCGGGGGTGCACAATGAAATCGCCCCTTTCAAGGAACTTGTGGCACCGGCGTCTCGCCGGTGGGGCCACCGGCGAGAAGCCGGCGCCACAAAGGTGGTTGTTCTCCACCAGGAAATGTCGGTCGGTGTTGGGCTGCGCCATCGGCGGGGTGGCGGTCATGTTGGTTACGATGATCGTCACCGGCGCAGGCTGCGGCGAGGAAAAGGAACCTCAGAAGAAGATGTTCATCCTGGGTTGCGACGGGATGGACTACCGGCTGGTCGGCCGAATGCTCGACGAAGGTCGCCTGCCGAACCTGGCCAAGCTCCGCCGGCAAGGTGGGTTTCGGCCGTTGACCACCAGCATCCCGCCGCAGAGCCCGGTGGCCTGGTCGAACTTCATTACCGGTGCCGGGCCCGGCGTTCACGGCATCTTCGATTTCATCCATCGGGACCCCACCAAGCAGGCCAGCCCCTATTTCTCCACCAACCGCATCGTCACCAAGGAAGAGAAGAAGCCCTGGAAGGTGGGCCGATACCAAATCCCGCGGACGGAGACCAGCAACGAACTGCTCCGGCTGGGCAGCCCCTTCTGGGACTACCTCGACCAGCAGGGAATCCCCGTCGACTTGTTCCGCCTGCCGGCGAATTACCCGCCGAGCAAGTCCGCCCACGGCCACGTGTGTTGTCTTTCGGGCATGGGCGTGCCGGACGCCTTCGGTTCGCAGGGGACCTATCAGCACTTCTCGACCAAGCGTCGCCGGGACAAGGAGTTGGGGGGCGGACTCAAGCTCAGGCTGCGGCGGGACGCCAGGAGCGGCGCCTACCTGGCCAGGTTGCGGGGCCCGACGAACGAATTTCTGGAAGGCTCTCCGGCAATGAGCCTGGACCTGAAGATCTACCCCGATCCCCAGAACGACGTCGCCAAGCTGATCTATGTCAACAAAGGGGTCCTGAGCGACGAGACCGTCGAGCTGATCGTCAATGTCGGCGAATGGACCGATTGGCAGGAGATCCATTTCCAAAAGACGCCGGCGACGCCGTCCTTTCGCACCATGGCCCGCTTCTTGTTGCAGCAGGTCCGGCCGGAGGTGGAGCTGTATGTGACCCCGCTGAATTTCGTCCCCACCGCCCCGGAGGCGGTGTTCAGCGAGCCGGCCGATTTCGTCGAGGACATCGGCAATGCCATCGGCCCGTTCTACACCCAGGGCTTCGCCGAGGACTTCAAGGCCCGAGACCACGACGTCTTCAGCGACGAGGAATACCGCATCCAGACGCGGAAGGTGCTGGAAGAACGGTTCAAGATGCTGGACTACGCCCTGGACAGGTTTGAAGAGGGCTTGCTGTTCTTCTACTTCTCCAGCTCCGACCTGCAGGCCCACATATTCTGGTGGGACAGCGATGACCCCCACCCCTTCCGAAGCCCCGCAGAAGCCCGCAAGTACCA
>CAZFMS010000064.1:0-15882 GCA_964520125.1 uncultured Planctomycetaceae bacterium | reverse complement strand
GCTGAACAAGTCTGCCCTGATTATTCAGGAGCCGGGCCAGACCATCGAGCTGACCACCCGGCGAAGCGGGTATGTGATGCTGCTGCTGAGCGATGAGCTGCTTGACCTGGATCGGCCGGTGACGATCATTCGGAATGGGAAGAAGCGATTCGCAGGGCGAATCCGGCGGGACCTGCGGGTGCTGCTGAGGGAGACCGCCGGCGATTGGGACTTCGGCCGCCTGCCGACGGCCCGGGTGGTCATCCCGGTGGGCGGCAAGGTACGGTTCGGCTATCCCGAATCGGATGCGAAGGAAAGTCGGAAGGCCCGGAAGAAGAAGCGGAAGGACAAGAACAAGTAGCAGAAAGGACAGGGATTGGAACCCTGAGTCCTTGACCGTGGTGCTGCCGAGCAGGATGACTAGCCCACTCGGAACGCGTCCGCCTGCGACTGAGGGCTCTCCTGCCGGTGGCCACCCCCCGAGCAAACTCGGGGCCTACACGTAAACCTTTGAGGGTGTTTGCATGAGCTTCCCGCCGGTTGATGAACAGATGGCCACGCTGCTGCGTGGTTGCGAGGCGGTCTACAACGAAGCGGAGCTGCGGGCCAAGCTGGAGGCCGGCAGCAAGTCGAATCGACCCCTGCGGGTCAAACTGGGTATGGACCCCACCGCCCCGGACATCCACCTGGGCCACACCGTGGTCCTGCGGAAGATGCGTCAATTCCAGGACTTCGGCCACCGGGCGGTGCTGATCATCGGCGACTACACGGCCCGGATCGGCGACCCCTCGGGCAAGACCAAGACCCGGCCCGTGCTGGATGAAGCCACCATCAAGCAGCACGCCCAGACCTATTTCCAGCAGGCCGGCCACGTCCTGGACACCAGCGAGTCCAAGTTGGAGGTCCGCTACAACGGCGAATGGCTGGCCCCGCTCACCCTGGCGGACGTTTTGCGCCTGACCGGGCATATCACCGTGGCCCAGATGCTCCAGCGAGAGAGTTTCAAGAAGCGGATGGCCGACGAGGAGGAGATTGCCCTGACCGAGCTGATGTATCCCTTGATGCAGGGGTACGACTCGGTGGCGATCGACTCGGATGTCGAGCTGGGCGGCACCGATCAGACCTTCAACAACCTGGTGGGCCGGGACCTGATGGCCGCCTACGGCAAGCCCCGCCAGGTGGTCATGATCATGCCCATCCTCCGCGGCCTGGACGGGCAGGAAAAGATGAGCAAGTCGCTGGGCAACTACATCGGGGTGACCGATTCGCCCAAGGAGATGTTCGGCAAGACCATGAGCATCGCCGATCCGCTGATGCGGGAGTGGTACACGCTGCTCACCGCCATCGGGCCGAAGGACATCGACGCCCTGCTCGACGGCGGGCAGACTCATCCCCGGGAGGCCAAGGTCCGGCTGGCCAAGGATATCGTCACCCGATACTACGACGCCCAGACGGCGGACCGGGAGGAGGGGCTCTGGCAGAAGGTGATGGTCGATGGCGGCATGCGCGACGACGTTCCCGCGACCTCTTTGTCCCGGGGCGAACTGGACGACCAGGGACAAATCTGGCTGCCCAAGCTGCTCAAGCTCTTGGCCCTGTGTCCGTCGACCAGCGAGGGGCGTCGTCTGATCGCCGGCGGCGGGGTGTCCGTCGATCAACAGAAGGTGACCGATCCAAAGGCAGGCATAGCGCCGGCCGACGGGATGATCGTACAGGTGGGCAAGCGTCGGGTGGTGCGGCTCGAGTTGAAGTGAGCGACCCTTCATCCGGGATCAGGCCGGTGTAGATCTAGCCCAGGCGATAGAGAAACGCTCTACAACGTCGAGGCCAGCAATGAATCACCCAGGCAAGCCGCGCGGAGGAGCCGTTGTCGGCAGCTTTGTCGTGGAGTTCGAGGGCGGCCGGCAGGTCGGATTGGCGGCGGACGAAGTGCTGGCGTTGGTGGAAAGTGTCGGGGGGGAAAATGCCAAGATCTACCGCATCCACCGGCTCGACGAGGCGGGCAGAATGGAACTGGTCGGCGTCTCCCCGGGGCTGTTCACCTCGCAGGATTGCCTGATATTCTCGCGGCGCGGCGCGGCCGATGCGCGGGCCGATTACCAGGCCATCCGCACCGCCGCGGCGGCGTCGCTGCCGCCTTGTCGGATCGAGCTGCAGCTTGCCGAAACGCCGTCTCGGGTGCCGCCGCACGTGGTAGCGATGATCTTCCCCGCGGCCGGCAGCGAAGGCGTCGGCCATTGGCTTGGAAAAACGGGTCTGCGTCCCGGAGACCACGCCGACGGAGGCCGCGCGGCATTGCAGGCCTACCGCGATGCCGGTCCTCGGGTGATCGATCAGACGACGCTCCAGGTTGCCGCCGGGTGACGCCGCCCGACTGCTCCGGCCGCGCCATCCCGCGGGCGCCGTTGTCAGTTCCTCAGTATCATCATTGAGCCGACAGCAATTGCAGCCCGACTTTGGTGTTGTGCAGATAGGCGGCGGCCTGTTCATGGTCGGGCTCGAGG
Organism: uncultured Planctomycetaceae bacterium; assembly: GCA_964520125.1. Taxonomy (GTDB): domain Bacteria; phylum Planctomycetota; class Phycisphaerae; order UBA1845; family UTPLA1; genus JAFGQA01. Next base: position 13,399 of record CAZFMS010000064.1, on the reverse strand, counting down.
GCCAGGACCCGCTGGAAACAGTCGATGGCGGCCTGGTACTGACGCCGGGCCTCGCCCAGACGTCGCTGACGCCCGGCCCGGTTAGCCATATTGCCGTGGCAGACTCCCAGATTATGCCAGGCCTCGTGGTAATCCGGAGCCAGTTTCACGGCCTCGCCCAGCAACACCGAAGCCGGCCGCGACCAGCCTAGGGACATGGGCACGTTGACCACGGTCCCTAATGACAACGCCCGGGACGCGGCCGGGCCGCCTAGTGCGGAGATCCACTCGTCGGGTCTGAGGTCCTCCTCAGACAGACGGTTGGCGCTGACAACCGGGATGTGCGGGACGATCCGGCGGACGAATATGACGCTGTATCGGTCGAAGTAGACCAGGGCCCATTCACCGTCGTCGGCCATGATCTTGCGGACCAGCACCTGGGTATCGGGACCGCAGTGGAGCAGAACCACGTTGATGTCGTACTGCTGAAAGAAGCTGTGATGATCGAGCTGGCCCAGGCCCAGCTTGAACGCCGCGTCCAGGGTGTCGTCCTGGTAGGCGAAGGTGTTGGTATTGACGAAGAGGTCGAACTTGGCGGGCAGCCAAGGCAGGGTGTTGCTGGAGGAGAAGTAGTCCACGAAGAGCCGGGGTTGGAGGCCCGCTTGGTCCGCCAGCCAGCGCACGGCATCGCGATGGAAAGTCGTTTCGCAGTGGCCGGAGCCGAACTGGCGGGTGATGCGGCGCTCGACGTAATAGAAGCGTCCGCCGGCGATGCCGACCATCCACCAACAGGCCAAACCGATGGTGGCGGCCAGAAGAACGGACCGGGCGAAGCGGCGCAGGGTGCGGTCCAGGGCGGACCAGGGGATGGCCGTGCCTATGGCCCCCAGGGCCAGGGGGGCGGCAACAAAGGCGAACGGGGCGATGTTGCGGCGCATCTGAGTGGACATGGCCAAGAGAATGAACACCGCCAGGGCCGGTCCGAATTGGCCGGTCAGCAGCAGGGCCGTCAAGCCGACCGCGGCGACGGCCAGCAGGACGAGGTAAGCGTTGATGGTCCGAGCGTTGATGTCCTGTCCGAAGAAGCTGAAGGGCGATTGGAATTCAGAGATGTGGGACCAGGCGCTGGTCGAGGCCTCGCCGGCGGCGCCGGCCATGACATCTTCGCCGTGCAGGAATTGGAGCGTCGCCAGAGGGAAGACCGCCCCGTGGTAGTGTCGGGGGTTCACCAGGCAGGCCCCGCACTGCAGGGCCAGGGCGAGAGATAGCAAACGCACGCGGCGGGCTACTTCCGAGGATCGAGCCGGCCGTGGTAGGGTACGCAGCTTCTGTATGGCTCCGCCGACCAGGAAGGCACCGGTGATGAGGAGGCCCACGAGGAAGTAGCTGTGGAGATTGACCCAGGCCAGTTGTAGCCCAACCAGGGCGACTACGCTGGGCCAGGACCTCGGCCCGCGGACCAGCAACACCAGCATCAAAGACATCATCGCGTAGCTGAACAGCTCCGGGCGCATGCTGAAGCGCTCGTAGGCGGTGATGCCGGCCAGCAGCCAGGCCCAAGCCACCCAGTGCCAGCCGAGTCCTTGCCGCCGCAGGATGATGGCGATGCACGCATGGATGATGGCGATGAGGAGGATCCTCAGGGCGATCAGGCCATTGGCCCCGGCGACTCGTTCCACCCCGGCCATGATGACCTGGCTGCCCCAGTTGGCGTTGATGAAAGGTATGGCCGTCTCGGAATAGAGAGAGGGATCTGGAAGGCGACCCACCACCTCCCCGTGGTCCAGGAAGTGCCGGCCATAGGCCAGGTGGTAGCCGGTATCCAGGCTGCCCAACTTGAACCAGGACAAGGCCAGGATCAGACAGCCGGCAGCGAACAAGGCGGCCAGGCCCGGCCAGTCGGTCTGGCGGCGGCGGGTCGGCTGGCCGGCGGTCCTGATGTCGCGAGCACGGGGCATGGTGGTGGGGGCATTATTGCTCGGGGGGGGCACGCTGGGAAGCAGGCGGCCTCGAGGTGCCGGCGGGGGACGACGTCAGGGGTGGATCTTGCCACCGCGGGCCGGTTCCAAGAAAAAAGGCCGATCGCATTCCCCAGGAAGCGATCGGCCTTTGATTACGGAAAAGATGCGTTCTGCCAGGCGACCCCGATCAGCGGGTGACCGCCGAGAGGGTCGGAAACGCCTCGGCCTCGGCTTCCTCCTGGATGATGATCGTCGGCTTGATGAGGATCAGCAGGACCTGGTCGTCCTTGACGTTCGAGGTATTCGAGAAGGCCCGCTTGAGGATGGGGATCCTGGAGAGGATGGGGACCCCGGCATCGATGTCGCGCTCCCCGGATAGCTTGAGGCCGCCGATGAGCAGCGTGCCGCCGTCCGGCACCGAGACGGTAGTACGGATCTGCTGGGTGGTTTGACTGACCAGCTCGATGAAGCCCGAGCCGACGGTCTGGGAGCCGCCGAAGAAGACGGTTCGGAAATCGCCGGTCACCCGGGTGAAGGTCCGAATGGTCATGGTCACATACCGTCGGTCGGCGGAGACGGTCGCCTGCACGTCCAACGATCGCCCGGTCAGGGCCGTCGCCACGTTGGGCAGGAAGGCCCCGGCATTGTCGCCGATGATCGGGGTGAGGGCGGCGATGTAGTCCTGCTCCAGGAAGGCCTCGAAGGTGGCCCGCTGGCCGTTGAAGAGCACCAGCCGCGGGGAGTCGAGATCACTCGATCGTCGATCCACCTGGGTGGCCCGCAGGAGGAAGTCCACCTGAATGTTGTCCAGGAAGCTCCCGAAGACCTGGAAGGCCGGAGTCGAATTGACCAGGCTGGCCAAGGACCCCGGTATGTTGGTGGCGGATGGTGAGGCCAGGTCCAAGGTGTTGTTCACCAGCGGGATCGAGGTCATGCTGCCGCTGGCCGGGCCGACATTGCCCGTGCCCGGGACCAGACCCGGCTGGCCGTACGGCTGGCCGAAGGGCTGGGTGGGCATACCGATTCCCACGCCGCCGGGAGCCCCGGGAGTAAACCCCAGCCGGGTGAACTGGCGGGGAACGAGGACCGGATTGTTGGTGCTCGGATCCAGAATCGTGGTGCGGTCGAACCCCGCGTTGCCATTGTTGAGGACTATATCGAGGTCCACGCCGATCTGCTCCAGCCAGTTCCGGGAGATGGTGATGTACCGGGCCTCGACCGCAATCTGCAAGGCCCGGGCCCGCCGGAGTTGCCTCAACAGGTCGCGGATCTCCGTGTGGGCGGTGGCCGTCTGGGTCACGATAAGCTGCTGGTGGAGGGATTGAATCGAGCCCACGTTGCCGCCGGCCTCACGCCAGCTTTCTGGGTCGATGGTCTGCTGGATGAGTTCGATGATTGGTTCGAGCGGGTCCTCGCCGAGGTTGATATCCTCTTCATCGTCGTTGCCGCCGCCGCCACCTCCCCCGCCGAAGATGTTACTCCCCTGCCCGCCGCCGCCGGCCCCGCCGCCCCCCCGGGCAAACCGACCGCCACCCAGGCCGCCCTGCTGCTGCTGCTGCCCGATTTGGTCGAGGTTGATCTGTCGCCCGCGGAAGGTGGGCACGGTGATGAGCAGATCGCCCACGTTATACACCCGGTTGACCGTCAGGCGGCTCAAATCTTCCTTGGTGGATATCTGAATGATGCCGTCGTCGATCTCGTAGGCCAAATCGGTCTCCCCCGCCCCCACCTGACTCAGAATCAGGTCCAAGACCTTCTCGAAGGTCACGTCGCGGAGACGAAGGGTGACCTCGGCGTCCTTCTCGATGGCCGCCGCCTCCAGGGCGTCCCAGTTGGGCTCGATGTTCAGGCCGGTCAGGCTCCGCAGGCTGTCGATCACCTCCTCCAAGGGGGCCGCGTCAAAGCGAAACTCCGGGGTCCTCTTGCTCAGCTTCTGGCGGGCCGCCCGGTTGGCCTCCGGCTCCAACTCCTCCTCAGCACCCCGGCGCTTGGCCGAGATCTCCGGCCAGTTCTTGGGATACATGATGTCCTTGTGCCAGGGAACTCCGGTCTCGTCGTTCTCGACGAAAAGCTCCTGAGCCTGCTGATGGCGGCTCTTGACCGCCTGAATATCTCGCAGGTTGACGGACCAGTCCTCCAGACGCTCCTTCATCCAGGCGGCTTGGTCGTGTTTGGGGTCCAGGGCCAGGACCTCCTTGAGCACCTGAATCGCATCGTCGTAACGCTGGTCCTCGCTGAGTTCGTCAGCCTGCTGCATCAACTGCTCGATCTGACGCTGTTTGGTCGTCCGGATCCGCTCCAGGCGCTCCTCCTCCCGCTGGGCGATCTCGTCAAGTTGCTTCTTGATGAGAGATTCCTCGTAATCGCGCTCTTCGTTCTTGATGTACTGCTCCAAGGCCTTGGCTTGCTGGAGATAATCCTCGTAGCGGGCGGCCGGGGAGGCGTAGCGGCGGTTTAACTCGATGGTCTGCTTGGCGAAGTCCATCAAACGATGGGCCTCGGGGAAGTCGTACTTCACGATGGACTTGCGGATCTTGGCCTCGGCATCCCGATACGTCTTCATCGCCTGCTGCCACAGCAGCTCGTTCTCCAAGGACAGTTGCTCGAGCAGTGACGCCGAGCCGGCCGGACGCTTACTCGCCGGACGCGTGTCCGCCGGTCGCTGTGGCTTGCTGGCCGGCGTGGTCCTAGCCGAAATCTCCCGCAACCGGGCACCGGCCTGAGAGGCCAGTTCAGGGCGGGCATACTTGTTGGCCACCACCGAGTCGAAGAACCTCTTGGCCTGGCTGGTCTGACCGGCCTTCAAGGCCGCCGAACCCCTCTCGAAATCCTCCTGGGCGGCAGCGGCCTTCTCGATCGCCTCCTCGCTCAGCGCCAGGAACTCCTGATAGAGCAACTGCCGATCTTCGTTGGACAGACTGTCCTCGTCGATCGTCTTGAGCAGCCGGTTCGATGCTTGGTAGTCGTCGGCCCGATAGAGTTCTACTGCCTTGGCCAGTTTCTCATCGGCCGAAGGCTCCGAGTTGTCGGCCGCGGCGGGAGAACCCGCCAGCAACAGTAAGACGGTCAGCGGGCCACCCAAAAAGCGGAGCCGTGTCATGGGAATCTCCTTTAACTGCAATACTCTTCCGCCAGGCAGGGGACCGGTAGGTCCTAGGCGATGCCCCCTCGTTCGTTCTGTGGGAAGGTCTGGCGGGTGTCCCTCGGTGTTCACCTGCCCCGGGCAATGCGGTGAATCGGTGGGAAACTCGTTCCGGCAGCGCGGTGCCCGCCCGGGTCCAACCACACCATCTTTGCTACTAGAATGTACGCCGACCGGTCGTTCATTGCAAGCCCAAATGTGCAACTTCCTGTCATATGGGGCCTTAATTGCCGGATCGCAGACCTCCGACACGGTGGCATATGGGTCTCCCGACACGACTCCGCCTCCACCCCGTGCAGGGCCGCCAGACTCACCGTGCCCGCAGATCCTCCAGGCCGGATGACCGATATCTCTCGCCGGGTCCCGCGGGACCTTCCTGACGCCGGGGACTCGTCGATCCGGTAGGTGCCAATCTCCCCCCACGCGAGCCCACCTGCCGGGGAAGCCCCAGCCCTCCCCATGCCATCGGATCGCGGCCCGATCGAGTTAAGCGCTACGGACTGATCCCAACAGGCCCTGCCGTCCAGGTGCCCCGCCTGAGTCGTCACTCCGGCATCATGGCGCGATTATGCTGTGTGTATCGATTAGTGCGACCCGATCGAGCACTTGCTGCCAACACCCTCGGTTGATAGAATGCTGGCTTCCTGAGGCTCCCCAGCCCGGCCATTCTCGATTCTGACCAAGATGTTCACGGACGCATAATCGTCCCTGAGAATCTGATCGACGATGTCGAGAGGTGTTTCGAGACCGCCCGCGGCGGGACGACCCTCCAACGGCTGTTTTATCTGTTCCGGGATCGAGCATTGCTCGATGTTGACTATGGTGCCCTGGTTGACCCCTGGCACGCCACTTGCTAAACTTTCGGGAGCGTGACGCGCGGCGGCCGGCCTCGCTAGTGCGTCCCCGGAGCAAATGGCTCTTGGAGGACGCCAGTGGGTGAACCCATCATCCGCTCACGGTGGACCGCGCAGCCCGCCTCAGAGGATGCGGAATGTTACCCAGACTCTCCAGGCTGATCTCTCCCTTTGGTCCGTGGTTATTGCGCGGGCTCTGGGGGAGCATGGCCCTGATGCACGCCCCCGCCTTCCTGGTCTCTTGGGGGGCGGTAGTTGGCGGCGAGGGGAGCCTCGGCCTCCTGGCCCAGTGTATCGGGCTCACCGCCTCGATGCTCTTCTTCGTCCTCAAGTTCTGCGACATCGCCATCTTGCGCTGGCGGACCGACTGGCGCTCTTGCGTGGCCCTGGGCCTGGTCATCGCCGTCATGCACCTCGGAGTCCTGGAGTCTGACGCCCCCTTCGCCATGTGGCTGGAGTTCAGCCCACTGGTGTCGCTGGTCCTGTTGCCGGGGCGGCCGGCGCTCACCGGCAGGGCCCTGAGAGATGTGTGGGTGCGGCTCCAGTCCGCCACCCGGTCCAGTCTCTCTTTCGGCCGCCTGCGAGAGGCCCTCTGGGCGGATGTGGCCTACGTCCACCGCCAGGTGCTCTCATCCCGCGCCTGCATTCCCCGATCTCCCCCCGCCTGATGCTCCCCCAAATCTGAATCCCGACCCCGAGTGCATCCCTGATGCACACCGGCGGCGCGCCGCAGTCCCTGGCAATAGCCGGGCAATCGGCGCCGACGCGTCCTTGGTCACCGACTCAGAGTGTTATCCCCGTATGCGGGGGCATCAAACGGATACAGCCATGTGCTCATTGCCTGCAGGCAGAGAAAACGAGTCCGCCTCTGGTCCGCCACGTCGATCCACACCGGCGGGCCGGAGAGGCGTGTTGCTCATCAACTTGGGGACCCCGGATCAGCCCGATGTCCCATCCGTGCGGCGTTACCTGGCGGAGTTCCTCAGTGATCCGGAGGTGATCCGCATGCCGCGGGGCATGGACTGGTTGAACCCCATCCTGGGACGGGTCATCTCCAGGTTCCGGGCCGCAGCCTCGGCCGAGAAATATCGGCGCATCTGGCACCAAGGAGGCTCGCCCCTGCGAGAGATCAGCATCAACCAGGCCGCCGCACTGGAGGAGGTCTTGCCCGAGGGGATGCGGGCCTTCTGCGCCATGCGCTACGGCCGTCCGTCGATCGCCGAGACCCTGGAAAGAGCGGCAGCCCTGGGCATTGAAGAGCTGGTCGTGGTCCCGATGTACCCGCAATACAGCGGCCCCACCACCCGAACGGCGGTCCGCGAGGTCTACCGACTGGTCCATCGCTTGGGATGTCGGATCGACCTCACCATCCGGGGCATCTGGTACGACGACAGCGGATACGTCTGCGCCCAGGCCCGATTGATCCACGAACACGCCGCGGCCCACGGGCTCACGCCGGATAATTGTCACCTGCTGTTCTCGGCCCACTCGCTGCCCATGTCCTACGTCAAGGGCGGTGATCCGTATGTGGACCACATAACCCGCACCGCCGAGCTGGTGGCCCGGCGACTTGGCTGGCCGCCCGAGCGGGCGTCACTGGGTTTTCAGAGCCGAATGGGTCCGGTGGCCTGGCTCGAACCCTCCACCAGAGACTTGCTGGGCAAGCTGGCCCGGGCCGGAGAGAAACGGCTGCTGGTCTGTCCCCTCAGCTTCACCACCGACTGTCTGGAGACCTTGGGGGAGATCGGCGTCGGCTATCGAGAGCAGTACGAGAAGGCCAGCGGGCAGCTCCATCTCTGCCCCAGCCTGAACGCCTTCCCGCCCTTCATCGGGGCCCTCAAGAACCTGGTGACCCACGGCAGACACCCGATGACCCTGGCCGAGGCCCAGGCCGAACCACTCATCGACTCCACCGAAGAAGAAACGGCCATCGAGTCTGCACCGGTCGACTCCCTGGTGATGGTGGGCATCTCCCAGGATTCGCATTGCGGCAACGGCCAAGGACCGCATCTGGAATCCGCCGACGAAACGACCTTCCGCAACGCCAAACGCTCGCAGTGCGACGCTCCGGATGTGCTGCGCTCCGTCGTGGAGGGAACGGAGGTTACCGAAGCCCTCCTGTGGAATACTTGCCGGCGATTCGAGTTGTATGCGTTGCTCCCCGTTGGCTGTGACCAGGCCGAACGCCGGCGGATTACCGGGCAGATCCAACGAAACCTCTTCCAGAACGGAGAGACGGAGACTCCCCCGATCAACGTGCTCAACGGCCCGGAGGCCTGGCACCACATGCTACGAACCGCCAGTGGCCTCAACAGCACCTTGCCGGGCGAGCGCGACGTGGTTGAACAGTTGCAGGCCGCCCATCGGCTGGCCCTGCGCGCCGGCACCGCGGGACCGGCCATCAACCGCTTGTTGACCGATCTCCTCGATCACGAACGCACCTTGCGGGAGGAGACCGAATGGGGCCGGTTTGATCCGGATTACTGCTACGCAACGCTCTGCCGCATCGTCAAGGCCACCGGCCTGGATCTGGCCGACAGCCGCTGCTCGGTCATCGGCGGCTCGACGACCTCCTGCGCAATCCTGACCACCCTCACCGACCGCTTCGACGCCTCCCCTCGACAGTTAACCCTGCTCCACCGCGGGCACGGCCACGGCGGGCACCTCAAGATGTTGCGCAAGGCCATCGGCCACGGACGTCGAATCCGCGTCGAGTCCTACAGCGAAAAGGCCGTCATTGGGGCCATCGCCGACAGCGACGTGGTCTTCTTCGGTATCGATCGCCGGGAACCGGTCCTGCAGGCCGAGCAGATTCGCGACTGTCGAGACTTCGCCCAGCGACCCCTGACCATCATCGACTTCAACCTGTTCAGCTCCACCAGAGAGATGGCGGCTATCGAAGGCGTTCACCTCTATGAAGCCAAGGACCTGGAGGCGGCGGTGGCAGACTATGCGGACGAGATGAGCAGCAGCGCCCAGTTCGTCAGGGCCTTGGAGTCCGCCGAGGCTTGGATTCAGGAACATCTACCGCTGCCCCGACCCGCGGTCCGGGAGCCTGAAGTGCTCGAACCGCAAGAGATGGCGCTTTCCGGTGGGAACAGAAAGCTCAACGCGGTAGAAGCCCACGCAGATGCGCGCTCCCGCCCGGCTGGTGATAACGGGCGGGGCGCATCCTGGGGGCCATCCTCCAGGAATACGGGCCTATCCCGACAGCTCCTGCGCGATAGGCCGGTGGTCGGCGGAGAGACAACGACCCGACGCCGGGGCCACAGCGCCGACCCCGGCTCTGAATTGGTCACCGCCACCGAGAACTGCGGCGTGGATATTGAAATGTTCCGCAAGTATGCCGGCCTGTCGCTCCCGCGCCACGTCTCCTATCCGATGCCCTCGTGGTGGCAAGACATCGATGCCCCCGATGCCCAGGCCATGCTGCAGGATAGTCAGGCCGGCCGGCCCGTCCGGGACTTGTCCCTATACCTCCACGTTCCCTTCTGCGATTCGCAGTGTAAGTTTTGTGCCTGCACCAGGGTTACCCTGAACCGGGGCACCGCCGGGGCCCAGCGGCGAGTGGATGCCTACGTCCAAGCCGTGCAAACGGAGATCGCCGACCTCGGCCGGGCAGTAGGCCGGAACCGCGCCGTCAGGCAAATCCACTGGGGCGGAGGCAGCCCGACCTATCTGGCCCCTGCGGAGATAGAGCGGATCTGCCAGTCGATTGGCCAGGCCTTTGACGTCGCCGACGACGCCGAGATAGCGATCGAAGTCGATCCGCGGCGCGCTTCCCGGTCGGTCCTGGAGACCCTGCGACGGTCGGGCTTCAACCGAATCTCCATGGGCGTCCAGGACTTCGACTCCCAGGTACAGAAACACGTCTGCCGCTACCAGCCCTTCACCCAGGTCCGCGAGGCGGTCGACAACTGCCGCAGCCTGGGCTTCGCCAGCATCAACTTCGATCTGATCTACGGCCTGCCCTACCAGACGCTGACCTCGATCCGTGAGACCATCAATCGCACCATCGAACTCTCCCCGGATCGAGTGGCCTTCTATCACTACGCCCAGATCCCCGAGAAGATGGCCGCCCAGCGCGGGATGCACCACGCCCGGATGCCCGACAGCGAGACCAAGCTGCAGATGTTCCTGATCGCCGCCGAGTTGTTCGGCCAGGCGGGATACGAGTTCATCGGCCTGGACCACTTCGCCAAACCCGACGAAGCCCTCTCCCTCGCCTTGAGGAAAGGGACCCTGCAGCGGACTTTCCAGGGGATGACCACCGGCGGTGGACTGGACCTGCTCGGGGTTGGGGCCTCGTCAATCAGCCATCTGGGCGGCGTGGGATTCCTCCAGAATCCCCGCGACCCCGACGATTATGTTCGCTCCCGCGAGGGTGGGGAATCCGTGCTCCGCAAGGGCAAGCGGCTCAGCTTCGATGATTGCGTGCGGCAGGCCGTGATGCGGCAGCTCTATTGTCAGTCCGAGCTTCGTCCCAAGATCCTGGAGGATACCTTCGGGATCGACTTTGGCGACTACTTCTCCCGCGAGATGGAGGTGATGAAGGACTTGCAGCGCGACGGCCTGGTGACCATCGCCGAAGACGGCGGCCTGCAGGTCACCAACCCGCTCGGCCGGGTGCTGCTGCGGAATGTGGCCGCGGTCTTCGACGCCTACTTGAGTGAAGACGCCTACTGCGTCGGCGATCGGCATCAGTTCTCCACCAACGCCTGAGAAGGACGAGGGTTTGACATGATCAAGAACGACCTGCTGCTCAGAGCCGCCCGGGGAGAGCGAACCGAGCGGACGCCCGTCTGGCTGATGCGCCAGGCCGGGAGATGCGACCCGCAGTATCGCGCCCTCCGCGAGCGGGTCAACCTGCCGCTGGAGCAGCTCTTCAGGGATCCGGAGCTGGCCGCGGAAATCTCCTTGCTCCCCCGCCGCATGGGCGTGGATGGCATCATCCTCTTCCAGGACATCCTCACCCCCCTGGCCCCAATGGGAGCGGCCTTCAAGTTCCGCCCCGGTCCGGTGCTGGAATCCCCGGTCCGCACGGCCAGCGATATCAATCAATTGCGAAGCTACGATCCCGCCGACGGGCTTGATTTCGTGGCCCGTTCGATTGGTCTGGTCCGCCAAGCCCTGCAGGGAGACTTGCCGCTGCTCGGTTTCGCCGGGGCCCCGCTGACGTTGGCCTTCTTCCTGATCGAGGGCGGCTCACCGGGCGGCAATCCGACGAGCACTCGAGCCATGATGCAGACCCAGCCTGCGGAACTCCACCGGCTGCTCGGCCGGCTGGCCGACATGACCGGCGATTACCTGGCTTTGCAGATCGAGGCCGGGGTGGATGCCCTGCAGTTGTTTGAATCGGTGGCCCATTTGATCTCGCGGCGGGAGTACGAGCAGTTTGCCCATCCATATCATCAGAGGGTGTTTTCTCGACTTAACGGAGCGGCCCCCAAGATCCTGTTCGTCCGCGAGCAGCCGTTTGTAGATCTGATGGCCGACTCGGGTGCCGACGTGCTGAGCGTCGGACAGTGCGTGGACCTGGCCGAGGCCTGCCAAGAATTCGGAGACCGCTGCGCCTTTCAAGGGAACGTCGATAATCAGCTCCTGGTGACCGGCGGATTCGACGAGATCGACCAGGCCGTTCGCCGATGTATAGAAATAGGCGGCTCGAAGGGACACATCCTGAATCTCAATCACGGGCTCCTACCTGATACGCCGTTCGAGAACGTGTGCCGCTTCATCGAAACGTGCCGTTCGACGGGAAGCTATGCCGCCGTCGGCTGAGCAGGAAGTGCAGGTGGACGATGGACCGAAATGATCGGGATGTCGTAGTAATAGGCGGGGGCATCAGCGGCCTGACCGCGGCCTGGCAATTGAAGAAGGCCGGCCTGGATGTCTGCCTCTTGGAGGACCAGACCGAGGTAGGCGGGTGTACCAGGAGCGAGCTGCGCGACGGGTTCCTGCTCGAAAAGGGACCCTTCAACGTGATCGTCCGCGATGCCGCCTTCGAGACCCTGCTCGAGGAATTCGCGGATGTCGCGGGCGTCGTCTCCGCCGACCCCTCTTCCCGAAAACGCTTCATCTACCGTCGAGGACGCATCCTCGCGGTGCCTTCGAACCCGGTGGCCTTGGCGACCACGCCGCTGCTGAGCATGACCGGAAAGGCCCGGCTGCTGGCCGGACTGGTCGCCAGCCGCCGGGGGACTTTGAACGAAGAGACCATCGAGCAGGTCGCCGTCCGACGCTTCGGCCCGCAAGTAGCCGACACCTTCGTCAGCGCCGTGGTCGCCGGCATCTTCGCCGGTGACATTCGCCGGCTGAGCATGCCGGCCTGTTTCCCTGCCGTCGTCGACTTCGACCGCCGGGCCCGCAGCCCCCTCGGCTACGGCATCCGCTCCATGGTCCGCGCCCGGCGACAGAAGAAAGGCCGGAAGCCTCGACGATGGCCCGGCCTGATCAGCATCGACGGCGGACTGGGGGCCTTGACCGGCGCGATCGGCAAGCGGCTCGGACCTGATTCCCTGATTCACCGCCGGGTCGAGTCGATCCGCCGCCTGGACGGTGCTTATGAGGTGGCCACATCTGCAGAGAACGACAAGACGGCCTCTCTGCGCTGCCGCCAGGTGGTGCTGGCCGTATCCGCGGTCGAGGCCGCCCGCCTGTTGAAGCCTCTCGCCCAAGAAGCGACCGGAATCCTCGAGACCATCGTGAGCACCTCGTTGGTGGTGCTCAATCTGGGCTACAGAACCGCAGATGTCGGGCACCCGATGCAGGGTTACGGCTTCCTGGTGCCGCACGACGAGCCCGATTTCCCCCTGTTGGGCGTCCTGTGGGCCGACAGCGTCTTCCCCCACCACGCCCCCGACGGTCATCGCCTGATCCGGGTCTTCGTCGGCGGAAGCCGAGATCCTGGTGCCGCCGGGCGAAGCGACGAGGAGCTGCTCGACATCGCCTCCGGGGCCCTGGGCGATCTGTTGCAGATCAGGAACGACCCCGTACTGGTCGACATCTCCAAGTATGCCTCGGCGATTCCCCAGTATCACCTCGGCCACGTCGAGAAGATCGGGCGACTCCACGCCGCCCTGGCCCCGGAGCCGGGCCTGCACCTGGTGGGCAACTACCTGACCGGCGTCTCGATCAACGATACAATCCGCCTGGCCACCCGCACGGCAGCACAGATAGTCCAGGGAGCCCGGTCCGCCGATCTCGACGCCGCCGGCGCACCCCAGAATACCGCCCAGCCCGTGGGGTCCTCGTGATTTCCAGTGGGCTCCATGCCCCCCGTAAGGAGTCGCCCAAATGACACCGACGCCCGAGCTTCCCCGTCCTGTGCGCCGTCCCCGCCGACTGCGCCGCAGCCGGGTCATTCGCCGCCTGGTCCGCGAGACCACCTTGACCCCGGAGCACCTGGTGAGGTATCAGTCGAGCACATCAGGGCAGTGGCTTATGTGCCTACCGAAGAGATT
>CAZFMS010000063.1:0-16710 GCA_964520125.1 uncultured Planctomycetaceae bacterium | reverse complement strand
GCGAGAGGACCCAAGTTAACCGGACAGTAGTGGGACAAGCCGCCAGTGGCACCCAGCGACTTCGTCTCCTCCTTCGGGGACTGAGTTCGGGGGGGGGCGCTACTGCTTGGCGGTCCAGTCGGCCAGGCGAGTGGCGGCGGCTTGGAGGGTTTCGAGTTTCTTGCAGAAGCAGAAGCGGATTTGGGCGTGGCCTAGGGACGGGGGGTTGTAGAAGCTGCTGCCGGGGACGCTGGCTACGCCGGACTCCTTCACTAGCCGCATGGCCAGGGCGGTGTCGTCCTCGCCGGGGCGTTTGAAGCGGTCGATATCGACCAGGATGTAATACGCCCCTTCCGGGTAATAACCCTCGAAGCCGGCCCGTTGCAGGGCGGTCCAGATCAGCTCCCGGCGCTGGGTGTAGTCGGCGGTAATCTGCTCGTAGAAACTCCGCGGCAGGGCCAGGGCGGCGGCCCCGGCGATCTGCATGGGGTGGGGGGCTCCGACGGTCAAGAAGTCGTGCACCTTGCGGATGGCGGCGGTGATCTCCGGCGAGGCGATGGCCCAGGCGACCCGCCAGCCGGTGACGCTATAAGTCTTTGACAACCCGCCCATGGTGACGGTCCGCTCGGCCATGCCCGGGAGAGTGGCAATGGCGACGTGCTCGCGGCCGTCGTAGAGGACGTGCTCGTAGATCTCGTCGGTATATACCAGGGCGTCGTGCCGGTGGCAGAGGTCGGCAATGAGTTGCAGCTCATCGCGGGTGTAGACCTTGCCGCAGGGGTTGTGCGGGGTGTTGACGATGATCCCGCGGGTCTTTTCGGTGAAGGCGGCGGCCAGCTCGTCGGGGTCGAAGGCAAAGGCCCGATCGGCGGTGGGGTGCAGGGTGACGTAGCGCGGGGTGGCCCCGCAGAGGATGATGTCGGCCCCGTAATTCTCGTAGAAGGGAGAGGTGACGATGATCTCGTCTCCCGGGTCCACGGTGGCCAGCAGGGAGGAGACCATGGCCTCGGTGGTGCCGCAGCAGATGGTCACCTGGGTGTTGGGGTCGATCTCCAGGCCCTGGAACCAGCGCATCTTCTGGGCGACGGCCTCGACCATGACCGGAGCACCCCAGGTTCGGGCGTATTGGTTGTAGTCCTCGCGTATGGCCTGGATGCAGGCCTCTTTGAGCTGGGGAGGCGTGGGGAAATCGGGGAAGCCCTGGGCCAGGTTGATGCCGTCGTGGGCCAGACAGACCTGGGTCATCCGCCGGATGACCGACTCCTCGAAGCGGGCCGCCTTGCGGGAGATGTGGCTGCGGACTGTCGCGCGGTCGGCCATGGGGGCGAGTATAGCGGATAGGCCGGTTGGTAGGTCAAGGCCGGCGGGGGTTGGCTGATTGGGTCTGCGGGGCGATGGCGACGTGGGGTTGAGTCGGAGTGGCGGTGGTGATGATGAAGAAAGGGCGGCAGTCAAGCTCAAAAGGGGGTTTGCGTGAACTTGGCTGCCGCCGGGATCATGCTGGAGGGCGAAGGGTCGGGGTCCCTTTGGGGATATTCCAACTCTCTCGTTGGCTATGATGCTGAAGGAAGCCGCGGTGGCAAGAAGATGCGACCGCCACGGTGCCAAACTAGGTGGCACTGACCGGCCCGCGAATCTGGTCGAGTGTTCAGAGGTTATTCCCTGGGGCGCATCGGCGGGCGGGAGGTCACGGTTCTAGGGTCTGCAGGCCGGCTTGCTGGATGACGGCGGCGGCGTGGGGGTAGTCGCGAATGGGTCGGCCAGGCGGGGTCGCGTCTTGGCGGCGGCGGGCCAGGGCGTCGGTCTCGTCGCGGATGACGGGGGCGAGCGTCGAAGCCGAGGTCCCCAGCGAGGGCGACGGATGGTGCTGCGGCTCGGCGAAGTGAAGGCGATAAAGGCGCACGCTGCCACCGCCGAAGACCCGGCATTGGGCACGCACGGCCGCATCGGGTAGGGCTTCGGTCAGGGCATCCAGCCAGCGTCGCTCGACGGGAAACCCCTCGAGGTCGTGGCGGTAGTTGATCAGCAGGTTGGGAAACATGGAATTGACCAGCACGTATTCCACGCCGAGGGCGTGAAGATTGTCCAGCCAGACGGCCGGGTCCAGGACATAGCGATCGACGGCCGGCTCGGAGGTGTGGGGCGGCCCCAAGGCTCGGGTCTCGGGCAAGGACCCGAAGTCATGGTATCGACCCCATCCGGGCTCGCGGGCCGGGACGTAGAGGACGCGATTCTCCAGGTGAGGCCCGCACAGCAAGTAGGGCACATTGTTGCCGGCATAGGCGATGGTCGCGCCGCAGAGGTTCTGCTCGATCCAGGTCCAGGCCTCGCCGAAGAACCGCCATCTGGGGGCGGCCATCGTTCGGGCTCGGGCTTGATCACTCGTTGACGCCGCGACCGCGATACCCACCAGTGGCCCGGCGATGAAGCAAAGAGGGAGATACCGCGCCAGGCGAGGTGTGCGCCGCAGGGCGATCCATCCGGCGCCGAGCAAGACGGCGGCCAGCACGACCAGGGCCGGCGGAGCGAGCCATCGGTGCAGCTCAGCGGCGAATTGAGCCCCCCAGGTCAGGCCGGTGGCCAGCAAGAGAACCGGCGGAGCGTACGGATGAACCCGGGCCAGCGCGGCGGCACCGATCAGGGCCAAGGCCATCGGCCCCCAGAAGAAACGCGGCTGTTGGAAGGGCAAGACGTACCAGAAGACCAGGCCGCTGGCGGCCACGCCGGCGTAAAAGAGCAGCAGGGGCAGGCGGCGCGGCCCGCGGCGGAGGGCCCGAAGCGTTGCCCCGATGAAGAGCACGGCGACCAGTCCCGCCGGCCCGAGATACCAACGGGGCGAGGTACCGGGCGAGGCTCGGCTGGCAGGCGCTGACCGGGCAGGTTGTTGATTGACGATTGACGATTGACGGTTGACGGTTGCTGGCGGACGCTCGAGGTGAGTCGTCTCCCACAGGGTTTGGGCGAAGGGGTGGGGCCGGGCCCGGCGGCGGACGTTGAAGACGGAGTTCTCCATCTGGGCTCGGCCGTAGGCCCCGTCGAACAGGATGGTGGAGCCAACCTCGACCTCCAGGGGATAGACCGGATTCCCGGTGACGGCCCAGTTTCGCACGTACCAGAATCCACCGACCCAGGCGGAGAGGCAGACGGCCAGGACCAACACCGCCGAGAGCGACACCGGGCCTGCGCCCCAGGGCGATCTTGGCGTAGGCCGGATGCGGCGGCTCGTCAGCACCTTGCTGATCCGCGCCAGGCTCCAGATCAGCAGCGGCAGGATGGCGGCCAGATAGGCCAAGGCGATGAACTTGGTGCCCAGCAGCAGGCCCAGGCTTAGAAGCAGGCCGACGATGTCTCCAACCCGGGCGGACCTCCCGGCCCGCAACGCGAACATCACCACGGCCACCAGATGGGCCGCCAGGGCCACATCGACCATGGCGGTGACGGCCTGGGCGGTGAGGGCCGGGATTAAGGCCAGGGCCAGGCAGGCCCAGGTGCGTTCTGCCCGGCGAAGGCCCAACTCCCGCCCCAGGCCGCCGGCGGCGCAGAGCAGCAGCACCCAGAACGTGAACTGCCCTCCTCGGGCGACGAGGTCACCACCGACGGGGAGCATCAGCCAGGCATAGTAGATCTCGGTGGCACACGGGGCGTAGGCCGGGGCGGGGTCGCCGAACCAGGTCGGGATGATGGAGATCGCGGCCTCCTGAATCCACCGGGCGGGGAACATCAGGTGGTAGGTCAGAACGTCGTATTCGTAGATCGGGGCGGTGAGGCTCTTCCAGGCGACAAGGATGGCCAGGGCGCTCAAGGCGGTAACGGCGACGACCTCGGGCCAGGACTTGGTCCCCGCCGGACGCCGGTCGGGGAGAGAGGCGAATCCGCGGCCGACCCACATCATGGTTACGCCGAGCGCGACGGCAGAGACCAAGGCGGCCGGGCGGGTGAGCAGGCCGACCTGTCCGAGCAGCAGGCCCAGGGCTACGAGGCCGGCGAAGTATATCTGGCCGGCCAGGACGACCTGGGCGACGAAGCTGTGGGGTCCCACGGCGGGCCGCGATAATCGCCCCGCTACGCACCAGGCGCCGAACAGTGTCGGGACATGACTGGCGAGAAGGACCCAGGCCCCGGCCCAGAGGGAGGCGGAGCCGGAGGCCAGGGCAACGGCCCCGGCAGCGATCGTGCCCAGCACGACCAGGCCAGCTACCCGGCGGAATGCCCTATCATCATCCATGCTGGCGGTTCCAATGCGGACGAGGAGTATGCCGGCCCACTCATCGGGATGCCCACCACCTCTGCCAAATGAACTGCGGGACCGGCTGGATCTCGTCCGGGACGGGGTTCAGCAGGAAGTAGCCGGCGTAGATCGCGCCGTAGAGTATGGCCAGCAGGGCGACGATGGCGATGGCCGATCGCCGGGGGTCGCAGCGGCCCAGGAGGGCGGCCAAGGCGGCGTAGAGCCCCGGCGCGGCGATGGTCAGAAAACGAAGCTTCATGCCCTGGCCGAGGAGACCGAGGACGGTCAATACCCCAACGACGGCCATCACCCAGACGATGGGCAGGCCCAGCCTCAGGCTCCACAGATGTCGGCGGCGGGCAAGGTAACCGAGCAGCACCACCAGCACCACCGGGGCGACCATGCTCGATTCCGTGATGTAGTAGTGCCAGGGACGTGACACCGCGCGACTGATTACGCCGCTGCCCTCGATCATGGCGGCGTCCGGGCGGACCCACTCCGGCAGCAAGATGCCGTAGTGCGAGTAGAACAAGATGAACCAGGGGACGACCAGCAGCAGCACGGGCAGGCCGGCGGCGGCCAAGAGGCGGAGTCGCTGGGGCTTGGAGATGGCGGGGGCCAACCAGAGCAGTAAGGCGGCGGCGGGGACGAGGGTCAGGGCCGGCAATTTGGTCAGGGCGGCCAGACCGAGGGCCGTTCCGCCGGCAAGGGCCCAGGCAACCCGTCGGCGATCGGCCGCCAGGCACAGCAGCCCCATGGCCAGGCCGGCCAGCCCGCCGACCAGGTCGTCGAGCCAGAGCTTGCGCGAACAAAAGGTGAGCACCGGATCGAGGGCCACCCCCAACACCGGCAGCCAGAGCAGCAAATGGGTGCCCTGCCAAGAACGGCGGCGCCAACTCCAGCAGATCAGGCCGACCCCGATCACGGCCAAGACGTGGCCCAACCAGGAGATCAGGATCGCGGCCTGGAGGTGACCCGTGGCCACGAAGGGCAACAGCAACACGGCAAATAGCGGCGGGTGGTGGAAGAACGGACGGTCGTAGGCATGGGGCGGCAGCTCAGCGAGGATGGCGGTCCCGCGGAGCGAATAGCTGCCGGTCTCCAGCCAGTTCTTGCTCAGCGCCCAGTAGATCCGCTCATCGTACTCCAGCCGGGCGAAGAACATGGTCGGCAGCTTGAGGGCCAGGCACAAGACGACGATCGACATGCAGATGAGGAAATAGCGTCGACATTCCTGCTGGTGGGACTTCGAATTGGTCAGGTCTGGCGGCGGAATCAGCGGCACTTCCTGGTCTCTCTTCTGCGGCCGGATCAGCCGGACAGACGCCGGCGGCGGGGAGCATTCTACCGGCAATGGGCCGACCTGATACCCGTCGACCGCGCCTGGGCCGAACCATGCCCCCCGGCCTCTTAACCGGCTTCCAGAAAGGACCCAACCCCTTGTAATAAGCCGGTCGGCGGCCTACAGTCGTGTCTCGCCGTTGCCTTATCGGGGCGGATCGGATTGAGGCCCATGAACGCCCGCATTCCCCAAGCTCCCCAGGCGCCGCCGGCCAAGCAGGCGGGGTCCCGGGCGGTCCGCCGCCGGTCGGCCGCTACGAAGTCCGCCTTGACACCGGCCATGCGACAGTATCGCGAGCAGAAGGCCCAGGTCGGCGAGGCCATACTCTTCTTTCGCATGGGGGATTTCTACGAGACGTTTTACGAGGACGCCAAGACCGTCTCGCGGGTACTGGGGCTGACGCTCACCGCCCGCAGCAAGGACAGCGCCGAACCGGTCCCCTTGGCCGGGGTGCCCTATCACGCCGTGGAGGGCTACATCGCCAAGCTGGTCCGGGCGGGCTACAAGGTGGCCATCAGCGAGCAGGTGGAAGACCCCCGGCAAGCCAAGGGGATCGTCCGGCGGGCGGTCGATCGGGTGATTACCCCAGGCACGCTGACCGACGACCTCCTCCTGGACGATCTGAGCAACAACTACCTGGCGGCCTTGTGTCCCGCTGATCCGGACTGGGGCGGGCAGGTCGGTCTGGCTTGTGTCGAACTGGCCAGCGGCCGGTTCTTCGCCCAGATGCTCTCCGGCGCGGCCCTGGCCGATGAGCTGGTCCGGCTGGCCCCGGCGGAGATCCTGGTGCCGGAAGCGGCGTGGGAGGCGGGGGCGGCAGGCGTTGGAGAGGTGGCGCGGACTGAATCCCGCGACTCTTCTCCGGATGGGGGAACACGGGTCGCAAGTCGGCAGACCGGCTTCGGGCCGGCGGTGCTCCGGGAGATGCTGGCCCTGGACACCAACGCCGATCGGCAGCTAGGCCCACGATCTGGCCCGGGCTCAGGTGCGGCGATCACTCCCCGGCCGGCCCTGGCCTTCGATCCCCACCAGGCGGAGCGGACCCTGGGCGATCATTTCAACGTAGCCACCATGGCGGGCTTCGGCTTCGAGGAGTTTGACGCCTCGCTCTGTGCCGCGGCCGCGGTGCTCGACTATCTGAAGGAAACCCAGCGGACCGAACGCCAAGACGATGAAGTGCCCGAAGGACGGTCGAAGTCGGGGCTGCACCACATCACCGCGATCGTCCCGCGGCGCACCGATTGTTGGGTGCTGATCGACCAGGCCACCCTGCGGGCGCTGGAGGTAGACCGGAGCCTGGCGAATGGTTCCCGGGAGGGCACCTTGCTGGCGTCGATCGACATGACCGTGGGCCCCATGGGCGGTCGGCGTCTTCGGCAATGGCTGCTGTTTCCGTTATGCAGCGTCGCGGAGATCCGGGCCCGGCAAGAGGCCATAGAAGAACTGCGGGGGGAATTGCGGATTGCGGATTGCGGATCGCGGATTGGAGATGGTGGCGGGGGCGGTGGTGGTGCGGCGATTGAGAATCGTCCGTCTGGAACCCCCGGCCGGGCCCGGCCGGACAGCGAAGCACAACGGCCTGGCGCCGAGCAACAATCTTCAAACGTCGAACGTCAATCTTCAATCGTCAATCGAAACGTCTTGGCTCGGGTGCGAGAGATGTTGGGCCGGACGGGCGACCTGGAGCGGATCACCGCCCGCCTGGGCATCGGCCGGGCGTCGCCGCGCGACATGGTCGGGCTGGGCCGGGCGTTGGGCTGCTGCGGTGAGCTGGCGGGGGAATTGCGGATTGTGGATTGCGGATTGCGGATCGGAGAGGGTGGCGGGGGAAGTGCTCGTTCGGTGGAGGAGCAGCGGCCGGACGTCGCCCCCCAATCGTCAATCGTCAATCGTCAATCGTCAATCCTGCTGGCCGGTCTGGCCGACGCCCTGGCGGGACACGACGACCTGGCCGAGTTTCTGGACCGGGCCTTGCAGGAGGAGGCCCCGGCGGTGACTCGGGACGGCGGGTTCATCGCCGACGGGTACGACGAGGAACTGGACCGGCTGCGCCACGTGGGTCGGGCCGGGCACGAGTGGCTGGCCGAGTTTCAGGCCCGGGAGTCCAAGCGGACCGGCATCCCCACGCTGAAGGTGGGTTACAACTCGGTCTTCGGGTACTACCTGGAGGTCACCCACCAGCACAGTGACAAGGTCCCCGCGGAGTACGTCCGCAAGCAGACCGTGCGCAACGCGGAGCGCTATATAACCGACGATCTGAAGCGCCACGAAAGCGAAGTCCTGGGCGCCGCGGAGCGGGCCAAACATCGCGAGCTGAAGCTCTTCGACCAAGTCCGCGAACGGGCGGCGCAGGAGCTGGTCCGGTTGACCGCGGCGGCGGACGCCCTGGCCACCCTGGATGCCCTGGCCGGCCTGGCCGAGTTGTCCCGCCGCCGGAACTACTGCCGGCCGGAGATTCTGGATGGTGGATCGACGATTGATTCGGGTGAATTGCCCACAACGACACGGGAAGGTCAAAATGCCGAGGGTCAATCGTCAACCGTCAATCTTCAATCGTCAATCGTATTGGAAGTTGTCGACGGCCGGCACCCGGTGCTGGACGTAATCCTGGCAGAACGGTTCGTGCCCAACGACTGCCGTCTGGCCGACGACGGCGACCGGATGTTGCTCATCACCGGTCCGAACATGGCCGGCAAGTCGACCTACATCCGGCAAGTGGCCCTGCTGGTGCTGTTGGCTCAGACGGGCAGTTGGGTCCCGGCCAAGTCCATGCGCTTTACTCCGGTGGATCGGGTCTTCGCCCGGGTGGGGGCCGGCGACGAACTGGTCCGGGGCAAGTCCACCTTTATGGTCGAGATGGTGGAGACCGCCCGGATCCTGCACACCGCCACCGCCCGGTCCTTGGTGATCCTCGATGAACTCGGCCGGGGCACCAGCACCTATGACGGCCTGGCCCTGGCCTGGGCGATCACCGAGCATCTCGCCCAGCGCATCGGCTGCCGGACCCTCTTCGCCACCCATTACCACGAACTGACCGAGCTGGCCGAGCAGCTCGACGGAGTGGCCAACTTCAACGTCGCGGTCCGCGAGGAGCTGCGGCCCTCGGCGGCCGGGCGGGACGTGGTCTTCCTCCACCGCATCGTCCCCGGGGCGACGGATCGCAGTTACGGCGTCCACGTCGCGGCGATGGCCGGCCTGCCGGCATCGGTGCTCAAGCGCGGCGAGGCCATCCTCGTCGAGCTGGAGGGCGGTTTTGCGGGCCGCTCGCGGAGTAACGACTTGGCGGCTCTGCCGGGCCAGGACCCCGGCCAACTGCCGCTCTTTCCCGGCCCCGAGCCGATGCCCGACTGGTGGGGCCCCTTGGTGGATGCCCTGGGCGAGATCGATGTCGACCGAACCGCCCCGTTGGAGGCGTTACGGCTCCTCCAGCGGCTACAGAGGATCGCCCGTGGAGAGTAGGGACAGCGGATTGACGATTGACGTTTGACGATTGGCGCTTCAGGATAGCCGCTGCGGTTCGTCAATCGTCGATGGAGAAAGACAATGATTCCAGGACCGAGACACTCGAGGCGGAGGTGGACCGGCGTCAGGCCGGTGCAAGCCTTGGCGGCGTTGATGTTGGCCGGGCTGTGGCTGGCGTCTGCCGGCGGATGCGCGGCCCCTGGGCGGCCGGACCCGGCGGCGGCCTTCGACGAGATCTGCAAGCGGTCCTTGGGCGATGACGCCGCCTACGTGCGGGCCCGGATCGCGTCATCATTCTCCGAACCGGGAGATGTCGAGAAGTCCGCCGCCGAGTCGCCTAAATTCATGAAGGAGATCATGCAGCAACTCCGGGTCTGCCGAGGGCGGTCCTGGATGAAGACGGCGCACCCCGATAAGGTGGTGGTCGAGGGCGTGGGACTCTCCCTTCCCGGGGCGGTTTCCACGTTCCGCGTTGACATGGTCTATGACCGGAAGGTCGGGTGGCAACTTGCCACCCCGGTGTACGACGTGCGGCGGCTGGGGTCGTCGGGAGGGAAGGATGACGGATGACGGGAATTGCGGGTTGCGGATTGCGGATTGCGGATTACGTAATGTACTTCGTCGATTCATCGGAGGCGTGAAGCTCATCCTGCGTCCCTCCCGCTTCATCTCTTATCCTGCATCCTTGGTCCTCTTGATCTTGGTGTTGGGGGGCTGCTCGGATCCACGGGAGAAGTTCGGGCGCACCTGGTACATCGACGGGGCGGGGAATTGGGGCTTCGGCGTGATGGAAGTGCCGGTGGGTCTGGAAGAGGCCGGCTATCGAGGGTGGGTCACCAATCATCGCTGGTCGATGACCATCAACCCGATGTTGGACCAGATGCTGCGCTTCGTGGCCAAGGGTTCCGGCGAGATGCTGGGTGGGGAGATCACCCGCTACCTCGAGAAGCATCCGGAGAGGGAGGCCAACATCATCGCCCTCTCGGCGGGGACGGGGGTGGGGATCTGGGCGATCGAGAGCATCACCCCGCCGGCCAAGTTGAACAACTTCGTCATGGTGGGTTCGAGCCTGTCCAGCCGCTACGATGCTCGCAAAGCCCTGCGGAACATGAAGGGCAAGATCTACGTTTACCACTCCTCAACGGACCCGGTGCTCCAGGGGCCGGTGCGTCTGTTGGGGACCATCGACGGGACCTTCGACGATTCGGCCGGGCTGGTGGGCCTGCGGGGGCCGGGCGGTGGCAACGGACGAATCGTGAACATCAGCCGGCGATCGGCCCACGCCCACTACGGATGGACCGGAGGACATGCCGACTGCACCAACCGGCGCTTCGTCAGCAAGTATATCTCCAGACACATCGTGCCCCGTACGAGGGCCTCGACCGGCCCCGGAAGCGACGCCCTGGCCCGTGGTTACAGGGGCTTGTCGAGGGGAGGGATGGGGGATTGCGGGGGATTGGGGATTGTGGATTGCGGATTGGGGATTGGCGTAGGGGGGACGACGACTGGGGGTTGACGATTGGGGATTGTGAATCGTCAATTGAGAATTGAGCGGGGTCTTTAGAGAATGCGCACTTGGGTAGTAGGAACATTGATCGTGGTCGTGGGAGGCGGGCTCCTGGCGTACGTGGTGTTTGGCGACGGCGAGGGCGATTACCAGATCGCCGGCACCTCGGTCTTCTCCGCTCCGATCACCATGACCATCGAAACCAGTGGTACGGTCGAGCCGCTCAGCACCGTGCAGATCGGCTGCGAGGTGACCGGCAAGATCATCGAGCTGACCGTCGATGACGATGAGCCGGTGCGGGTCGGGCAGGTGATCGCCCGGATCGACCCGGAGTTGGCGGACGCGGAGCACCGGCAGAGCCAGGCCGATTACCTGAAATCCAAGAGTGCGGTGGCCGGTGCTAAGCTGGCCTTGGCTGAACAGATCGCGAACCTGCCGGTGATGACCAAGCAGGCCCTGGCCAAGAAGCAGGAGGCCGCCGCGGCGTTGACCGAGACCGAGTACCAGTGGAAGAAGATCGACGAGATCTATAAGGAAGGCGCCGCCAGCGAGGCCGAATGGGTGGTTCGCAAGTCGGTCTGGCAGAGGGCCGAAGCGGCCCTGACCGGGGCCGAGGCGGTGTACGAGACGGCGGTGAACAACGAGGAATTCGCCGTTCAGCGGGCCCGAGAGACCGTGGCCCAGGCGGATGCGACCCTGGAGTTGGCCGAGGCCCGGCGGAATTTCACCTCCACCCGCGTGGAGCGATGTACGATCTCCTCGCCGATCGACGGGTTGGTCTTGAAGAGATACTTGGACGTGGGCACCACGGTGGTGGCCGCGTTTCAGCCGCCGCTATTGTACCTGCTGGCCCCCAGCCTGGACCACATGCGGGTCAGTGCCAAGGTCAGTGAGTCCGACATCAGCCACATCGAGGTCGGGCAGAAGGCCCGTTTCACGGTCGAGGCCCGGCAGCCCGTCCAATTCGAGGGCACCATCAAACACAAGCATAACCAGCCGGACATAGTCCAGAACGTGGTCACCTACACCGTCGATCTCGAGGTGGACAACGACGCCAGGCACACCCTGATCCCCGGGCTCTCGGTGAACGTGGAGATCGAGTGCGTCTTCAAGCCGGAGGTGACTCAGGTTTCCAACGCCGCCCTGCGGTTCAAGCCTCCCCTCACCCTGGAGCAGCGTCGGGCCCTGGTCGACGCCGTCCAGTGGCCCCCCAAGCCGACGGTCGACGCCTCCGGCGAGGAAGCGGCCTATTGCTCCAAGGCCTATGGCTGGCGATACGACGAAGAATCTAATAGCTGGACCGTCGTGCCCTTGTGGGTCGGCGTGACGGACAACATCAACACCGAGGTCTTGACCGGGGCCCAGCCCGGCGACACCTTGATCAAGCGATTCATCGACCAGTCTGACGCGGGCTTCAGCCTCAAGGAGGCCTTCAAGCTGGCCAGTCCCGACAACCGCACCCTCTAACCCCCGGAACTCATGACCGATACGCTCGAGACCGCATCTGGCAGGATAGTATCGACCTTCGACGATCCCAGCGTCAGTGTCATGGTCGAACTCCGCGGCCTGCACAAGGTCTACGAGGTCGGCACCAATCCGGTGCATGCCCTCCGCGGACTGGACGTCGACGTGGGCCAGGGTCAGTACCTGGCCGTGATGGGGGCCAGCGGTTCGGGCAAGTCCACCCTGCTCAACATCCTGGGGGCCCTGGACGTCCCCACCAAGGGGACCTTCAGCCTGGCCGGCCAGGCGACCAGCAAGATGTCCCGCGACGATCTGGCCCGGCTGCGCAACACCTACATCGGCTTCGTCTTTCAGAACTTCAATCTGCTGGCCAGAAGCACGGCCCTGGAGAACTGCGAGCTGCCCATGGTCTATGCCGGCGTTCCGGCCGGCCTCCGCCGGGAAGCAGCCATGGCCGCCCTCCGCAAGGTGGACCTGTGCGACCGGGCCGATCATCTGCCCTCCCAGCTTTCGGGAGGTCAGCAGCAACGGGTGGCCATCGCCCGGGCCTTGGTCAACTCCCCGCGGATGATGCTGACCGACGAGCCCACCGGCAACCTCGACAGCCACACCAGCGAGGAGATCATGAACGTCCTCACCGAGCTGCACGAGGTCGAGAAGCAGACCATCATCATGGTCACCCACGATCCGGGCATCGCCTCGTTCACCGAACGGATCATCGTGCTGCGTGACGGCGAGATAATAGCCGACCAGCCCACCCCGCGCCGCGGCGGACCAGAGGTGCCGGATGTCCGGGCCCTGACCATCGGGCAAATGCCCTGAGAAACAGCGCATGGCGAATGACCAACCGCAAGAGCGAACGACAAACCGGTCTTTCGCAATTCGCAATTCGCTATTCGCCATTCAGCACCCCGAGCCCCGACCATGCTGACGCTGTGGATTGAATGCTTCAAGATGGGCCTCCGAGAACTGTGGCGGCACAAGCTGCGCAGCTTCCTGACCATGATCGGCATGATCATGGGCGTATCGGTGGTCATCATCTGCGTCAGCGTGGTCCAAGGGGTAAAGGATTCTCTCATCGCCGACATCCGCCGGGCCGGCAAGAACATGATCATCATCGGCAGCCGGGACACCAAGAAGAGCGGCCCGGCACGGGGCAAAGGAGGCAGCAACCTCACCCGGCCCGACGTGGAGGCCATCGAGTGGGAATGCGATGCCGTCGCCCTGGCCAGCGGCATGCAGCCGGCGGAGTTTCAGGCGGTCAGCGAAACCAGCAACACCATCGTGACCATCACCGGGGCGACCCACAAATACACTGCGATCCGCAATTGGGGGGTCAGCGAGGGCCGAGACCTGGAGCCGTTCGACATCGTCGCCCCCCGCCGGGTCTGCCTCATCGGTCAGACCGCCCTGCGCGAGTTGTTTGGCGATCGCAGCCCCCTGAACCGTACCATCCGCATCGCCCGGCTCAGCTTCAAGGTGGTCGGCATCCTGGAGGCCAAGGGCTTCAACCCCCTGGGCATCGACGAGGACAACACCATCGTGGTCCCCTTGCCGATTGTGTTGCGCGACCTGTTGGGCATCCGCTTTCCCACGGCGATCCTCTGCTCGGCGACCAGTGACGGCGAGGTCGAGCAGGCCGTCGGGCAGATCACCGACCTGCTGCGACAGCGGCACCGGCTCTCCGAATTTGATGAGAACGACTTCAAGGTCACCACCCTGAAGGAAAAAGAGGAGCAGGCCCGCACGGTCAGCAATCAGATGACCCTGCTGATGTTCTTCCTGGCCCTGGTCAGTCTGGCGGTGGGCGGGGTGGGCATAATGAACATCATGCTGGTGGCGGTGACCGAGCGAACCCGGGAGATCGGCATCCGCATGGCCATTGGGGCCTCTACCAAAGCGATCAACCGGCAGTTCCTGGTCGAGGCGGCGGTGATCTCCAGTTCGGGCGGCTCGCTGGGCATCGTCCTGGGCATCCTGGGGTCGATCGGCATCTCCAACAAGATCGGCGTGACCCCCCTGATGTCGCCGACCATCGTGGCCATAGCGTTCGTCTTCAGTGTCGGCGTGGGCGTGCTGTTCGGTCTCCTGCCGGCCCGTCGAGCCGCGGCCCTGAATCCCATTGAAGCCCTGCGGCATGACTAGAATGCTGTGCCCGGGGGCGGGTGACACCGGCGCCAAAGTGTTGATGAATCGCGACACCGGGAATGCCTTGGAGCACAAGGGGCCGCGCGGGCTGAAGCCCGCGGCTCGTCCTCGAAATCGCGCGCATGGGGTGTCGGAGGGGTGGGCGAAGTGAGCAGCCTGCTTCCCAACCGGTTCCTCTTCAAGTTCGAGTTCCCGCTTCATCGCTGCCCCCGAGCGCCGAAGATCGACGGGCGGGCCGATGGTTGGGACCCGCGCTATTTGTTGCCGCCGCTCCACGGGATCGACGGCCAGGAAGGCTTCGGGGCGGTCTCCATCACCTGGAACGAAGACGGCCTATACATTGCCTGCCAAGTCAAAGGCAAGACCCGGCCGCCGCAGTGCGAGCCGGCCCGATTCTGGAAGTCGGACAACCTCCGGCTGATGACCGACATGCGGGATAAGCGGGACATCCGTCGGGCCACGCGGTTCTGCCAGCAGTTCTACTTCCTGCCGGCCGGTGGCGGGAAAGCCGGCCGGGAGCCGGTCGCCGGCACCGCCAAGATCCACCGGGCCCAGGCCGACGCCCCCCTGGTCCGGCCCGGCGACATCCCCATCGCCGCGAAAGTCTCCCAGACGGGTTACTCCCTCACCGCCCACATCCCGAGCCGAGCCCTGAGCGGCTTCGACCCCGCGGAGAACCCCCGGATCGGCCTGTACTACATGCTGGAAGACGCCGAACTGGGCCAGCAGGCCCTGACCGTGGGCGACGACCTCAACTGGTGGATCGACCCCAGCACCTGGGCCACCGCCGTGCTGACGGTGTAGCCTCGCTCCCTCGTGTTGCTAATGCCCCGTCGTCGCCTCGTCGCGCCAACCTCGTGTATCCCCCTCGCGTCGATCTTGTTCAGCCCCCTCGCGTCACACTTGTTTAGCCCCGTTACGTCACTCTTGTTTAGCCCCGTTACGTCACTCTTGTTTAGCCCCGCCGCGTCATTCTTGTTTAGCCCCGTCGCGTGCGACGGGGTGCTTCGCTGACGCCCTGGGGCCGCACGCGGCCCCGCTAAACAAGAGTCGATAGACGCTGCTGCGTTCTGCGTCTGCTAACCCTGGGGGCCCTCGCAGACGTTTCAATGCTTGAAGTGCCGGGTACCGGTGAGAATCATGGCCAGGCCGCGCTCGTTGCAGGCGGCGATGGTGTCGGCGTCGCGCTTGGAGCCGCCGGGTTGGATGATGGCCCTCACCCCGGCGTCGGCCAGGATGTCCGGCCCGTCGCGAAACGGGAAGAAGGCATCCGACGCCGCGACCGCCCCGGCGAGCTGGTCGGCATGGCCGTTCTCCTTGGCCAGCCAGGTGGCAATGCGGCAGCTCATGATGCGCGACATCTGCCCGGCCCCGTTGCCGATCAACATGCCGTCCTTGCAGACCGTAATGGCGTTGCTCTTGGTGTGCTTACAGACTAGCCAGGCCAGCCGCAGATCGGCCATCTCGGCATCCGTGGGCGTGCGCTCGGTGACCACCTTCCATTGGTCCTCGTTGAGGCCGACCAGGTCCCGGTCTTGTACCAGCATGCCGCATGTAATCTTCTTGAAATCTAGTTCGTTCTCGCGCGGCGGGTGTGCCATATCGCCGACTGCCAGTAGGCGGACACGCTCGCCCCACTTCTTCGCCGTTCGGATCGCGTCGACCGCCTCGTCGTTGAACGAAGGCGCGATCCACACCTCGATGAAGAACGCCCCCGCCCCCGCCTTCTCGCCCCAGCGGGCCAGCGACCCCATCACCGCTTCCGCAAAGGGGACATCAACGTTGAAGTTGACGGCCAGTATACCGCCCATGGCGGCATTGGGGTCGCCGAGGTAGGCATTGGAATAGGCGCCGATCGGATCATCATCGACGCTTGCGCCACAGGCATTCGTGTGCTTGATAAAGGCGCAACAGGGCCTGACACCCAGAGAAGAACTGCTCGCTTCTGCTGAAGCCCGTGGCTCTTCTCCCGTCTTGGGGCCACCAGGTGTTCGCCGCCCTGCGCCTTCAGCAGCCACTTCCGCACGGGTCAGCTCCTTGCATAGCTCCAGGGCCGCATCGGCATCCACAAAGTTGTTGAAGGACATTGTCCCGC
The DNA here is from genome assembly GCA_964520125.1 of uncultured Planctomycetaceae bacterium. Lineage (GTDB taxonomy): Bacteria > Planctomycetota > Phycisphaerae > UBA1845 > UTPLA1 > JAFGQA01. Next base: position 485 of record CAZFMS010000063.1, on the reverse strand, counting down.
CAGTTCCATAGGTTCCGGGCCAGAGCAAGTCTGGTTCATCGCCGGACATGTAGAATCCGAACAGTTCACCCGACTGATGGGGGTTCTCTCCGTAACGCAGCTTGCCCCAGGAGATCGAACGATCTACACGCACGAGCGGCCTATCCTCCCCTAGTTGAGTCGTCAGCCAGGGTGCAATGGCCGCGTCATAGGACACGGTTTTCCAAAACGCCCGGTAGGCAAGCCACCTCCTGTCGTGCTGCCAGTCTATCCCTTCAGGGCTTCTCATTCGCTTCAGCATGACCCCGTAGTTGGGGCTGCTCAACACCAACACATGCTGGTGATTCTTCGCCGCCGCTCGGAGCAGGCAGGGGCCGCCGATGTCGATCATCTCGATGGCCTCGTCGAACGTGCAATCCGGCTTGGCGATCGTCTCCTCGAAGGGGTACAGGTTGACCACCACCATGTCGATCGGCTTGATGCCCTGCTCGGCGAGTTGCCGCATG
>CAZFMS010000062.1:0-16749 GCA_964520125.1 uncultured Planctomycetaceae bacterium | reverse complement strand
CTGATTGACGCCGTGGTTGAGACGTGCCTCAAAGCCGCAACGGCTTGCTCTGAGAATCGGACGCCAGCCGCTCTATTCGCCGAGCCGCTTGGCATGAAGCGCTCTCCGGCGCCTGCCCGAAAGATCATCCAGCAGCGGCGGAGCGCGGTCGCATTGGATGGGCACACCAGCATAACGGCCGATCAGTTCTACCTGATGCTGGATCGGGTCCTGCCGCGCTTCGACCGCCTCCCCTGGTGTGCGCTGGGGCCGCCGGCAAACGTGCAGCTCGGGCTCTTCGTCCACCTTGTGGATGGGTTGAGCCCCGGATTGTACTTCCTGGTACGTTCATCAGACGGCTCCTCCGCGTTTCGCGAGTCCATGCGAAACGAGTTCGATTGGACAAAGCCAAAGGGGTGCCCCAAGTCACTGCCTCTGTATCACCTGCTGTCGGGGGATGTTCGTGCCGTGGCCGGGCAACTGAGTTGTGGCCAGGACATCGCGGCCAGTGGAGCGTTCAGCCTTGGTATGATTGCGGAATTCGAACGACCGCTGCAGACCCATGGCGCCTGGGTGTATCGCAGGTTGTTCTGGGAAGCGGGCCTGATCGGCCAAGTTCTCTATCTGGAAGCCGAGGCCGCGGGTGTCCGAGGTACCGGGATTGGCTGCTTCTTTGACGACCCGGTTCACGACCTCTTCGGTTTCAAGGGCAGGAGGTACCAATCCCTGTACCATTTCACTGTTGGTGGACCGGTGGAAGACGTTCGATTAACAACTCTGCCGCCGTACCCACTTTGATCTCGTGCGACGGAGTCCCGCAGCAGCGGCGAAGGGTGAGATCGATCGTCCGGCGGATTCTGAGGTTGCCCGGACCAGCCGCCGAAGGAGCCGAGATGCTCGAACGGGCCGCGACTACCTTCGGGTGAGACCCCGAGAAGCTTCACGGAAGCCGCTTCGACGCCGCAGTGTTTCGCCCGGCGATTCTCCAAACTCCGCCCGGTACGCCGCCGCGAACCGTCCCAGATGGTGGAAGCCGTACTGCAGCGCTAGCCTGGCCACGGTGACCAGCGGATGATCGGACGCCAGAAGGGCTCGGTGGACCGCGTGGAGCCGACGGGACCTGAGGAACGCCATCGGGCCCTGGCCATGGCGTCGTTGGAATGCCCGAAAGAGAGTGCTGATGCTGATGCCGGCGGCTTCGGCGACATCGCTCACCGAGACGGCGTCGGCGATGTGGGCGGCGAGGTATTCCTCCGCGCAGCGCAAAGCCAGGTTCGGGCAGTCCGGCTCACTTCGCTGCATGTCCGGCCGCAGGGCGATCAACAGGGTGGCCAGCAGCGCATCCTCCATCTCGCGCCAGGCGATTGGTGACTTGAGCAGCGCGTCGCTGCGCTCCAGTTCGCGCCACACGAAGCTGAGGTGCCGCCAGAAGCAGGCCCCCTGCGGCGTCTCCAAGGAGAACCGTCCGTGAAACCTGCTGAGCACCGGGCCACGGCTGCAGAGCCTCCTGGCCAGGCTCTCTACCAACTCGTGGTCAGCATTGAGGATCATGCACGCTTGATCTCCGGGCGCCTGGAGTTCAAGTGGATCCTCCTTGTGAAGCAGGTGCGACTCCCCGGGGCTGTAGTCGTCGGTCGACCGCCCATCACTGATCCGCAAGGTGCCCTTGAGCGGCACCGTCAAGTAGTAGAGCGGGCGTGGCGATGAGTCGGACGCCCATACATTGCGGGTGTGGGTGACAAACAGGCCGGTGCGCGGCAGGGAGGCGGCCTTGGCCTCGAAGTGAAACGGAAGGCGGCCAAGCCGGCGGAAGCGGCCCCTCGGATTCACGGCCCGGAGCCCCTCGGCAACCTTCTCGGGATCATCGGTCTCAAGGCTGAACGACCTGCTGGGTCTATCTGTGCCTGGGTCCATCTATTCGATTACCTCGCCCGGTCGCCGCCCATTATATCGATTCCTGACAGTTTGTGGATAGCCTGCGAGTATCTGGATTGACGCTCCACCAGCCGCATTGCAGGTTAAACGCCCCGTGGACGGCCCCCCGGCGGTTGGAAACTACTTGGGAGCGCCTAGTTTGCTTGTGGCTCCATCAGGGCCCAGCTTCATTCAGCCGCACCGCCCGAAGGGCATGGAGCAACCCGCGGCGCAGGAGAAACTCATATGCAGCAAAAGCAGAGTAGGAAAGTGGCTATATTCAAGCCGGCGCAGTTGGGCGGCGTCACCTCGAGGATGGGCGTCGGCGCGCTCCTGGCGCTGGCCTGCATCCTGTGTATCGGCAATCGGGTTGCCGAGTCACAGGAGCCTGAGGCGAGCAAGGCAACAGCTGGGGAATCAGTGCCGCAATCGTCCACCGAGGAGCGGGACCAGATCGGTTCAGATAAGAGTACGGCACCACAGACCAGCGGCAGATCGGCCGGTATCAAGCCGCAGGCGGATCGCATTCTGCGAACGATGGGCGCCTACCTCAAAACGGCTCGGGAGTTCAGCTTTCACCTCGAGATCGCCTACGACTCGGTACTCAGAAACGGGCAGAAGATCCAATACGGTGGCAGTTCCGATGTGGCCGTACGCCGACCGGACCGTCTGCGTGTGGAGCACCGCGGCGACGAGCGGCAAACCCGCGTGGTTTTCGATGGCCAGGACTTCACGTTCTGCGACCTGGCCGCGAACCTCTATTCGGTAACCAAGGTCCCCGGCAAGCTAGACGCGGCCATCGACCAGATGATGGAGAAGTACGGTATTTCTGTGCCGCCCGCAGACTTTGTCTATGCGAACCCCTACGAGACACTCGTCGAGAATGCACAGACTGGCTTCTTCGCTGGCCGGCACGCGGTCGATGGGACTCCTTGCCACCACCTGGTGTTCTCCCAGGAGGTAATTGACTGGCAGATCTGGATTGAGGATGGTCCGCGGCCCGTGCCCCGGAAGCTCCTTATCACCTACAAGGAGGAACCCGGCTCGCCGCAATACGTGGCCAGGCTTTCGGATTGGGACTTCCAGCCGTGCCTGTCCGATCACTACTTCCGGTTCCAGCCGCCGAACGGTTCCGACGAGATCGAGTTCCTGCCTATCCCGAGAGTAGAAGAGGAGACGGAGCCATGACCATAGAGCGATACACCAACCACATCAGACAATTTCTGGTGCTATCGAGCGCCGCACTCTTGGTCGCAGTTTCTTTGGCCGATGTGCCTGAAGCCGATGCGCAAAGAGGGCGTGGCGGCAGCGCCGGACGAGGAAGTGTGCGTCATTCGAGCAGACGGACCGCGAAGCCCGCGAAGCGAGCGAAGCCCAAGAAGTCCCCGAAGTCGGCGAAGCCCGCGGATCAGCACCGCGGCGCCCGCGACCCGCGGGGTGTGCGCGACCCCCGTGGAGCGCGTGACCCACGCGGCCCCGCTGATCCCCGAGGAGTCCGTGATCCGCGCGGGGTGCGCGATCCCCGAGGCCCTGCCGACCCGCGCGGAGCCCACGATCCACGCAGTCCCAAACGTGTTCACCATCGTCGGGAGGTTCGATTCGACTACTGGGAAGACGCGCGTCGTGACTACCACAGGTATCGCACCATCAACCACATGATACACGTCGGCGCTCGCGTCTTGACCCAGCCCAGACACTCGACGATCGTCGTCGTCTCGGGATCGACTTACTACTACTGCGGTGGCGTTTACTATGTGAGATCGGGTGCGAGTTACGTCGTGGTCCCGGCCCCGCCGGGTGCGGTGGTGTATGCGGTTCCGGCGTACACCACGGTGGTCTATGTAGGCTCGACCCCGTACTACTATTACGGGGGCACCTACTACGTTCAGACGACCAAGCCAGCAGAAAAACCGCCACCGGAGACCGCCGTGGACGCGTCCTATGGAGACGCCTCCGCGAGCGGCATTGGGGAAGAAGGCGTGGAGGCCCTGGCCGTGCCGCCGATGGTCGAGGGAGACCAGCACAACTTCGGCGTCACGGCCCCACCTGTGGGGGCAACGGTACCGTACCTCCCGGAAGAGGCGCGCGAACAGAGAGTCAGCGGCCGGAAGTACTTCGTGTACGAGGGCACCTACTATCGCCCTTTCTCGAGTGACGGGGACATAGTCTACATGGTCGTCGAGGATCCTACCAAACAGAAGGGCTGACGTTTCCCGCGGGCGATCTACTTCGGCATGATAGTCCGGGCGCTCGAGAAGACCCTGATGGTGACGAGGAAGAATGCCGCGGGCGAGCGATGAGAGCATCAGAATGGAGCAAGGCATGAATCAGATGAACACCACTCACCCAGTGCGGTTGCTCGGGGCTCTTCTTTCGCTGGTTACAGTGGTGGGTTGGGGCTCGGACCTGAGCGCGGCAGATGCGCGGCCAAACATCGTGCTCATCGTGGCCGATGACATGGGCTACGCCGACATGGGCATGTTCGGAGGTGAGATCAGGACGCCCAACCTCGACACCTTGGCTCGGCAAGGCGTTCGGTTCACTAACTTCTACACGAGTGCGACTTGTTCTCCCTCGCGGGCGATGCTGCTATCCGGAACCGACAACCACATAGCCGGGCTGGGCAACATGGACGAGGTGCTGGCGCCGAATCAGAAAGGGATTCCCGGGTACGAGGGAATCCTGAACCACCGGGTAGTGGCCTTCCCGCAGTTGCTCAAGGACGCGGGTTATCACACCTACATGGTCGGCAAGTGGCACCTGGGCAAGGAGCCCGATAAGATCCCGGCGGCGCGGGGCTTCGAGCGCGACTTCACCTTGCTTCAGGGCGCGGGGAGCTATGTTGACGACACCGGCCTGAATGCCCGATCGCCCAGATCGATATTCACCCAGGACGGAAAGTACCTCACCAAGCTGCCCAAGGACTACTACGCCACGCGAACGTACACCGACAAGATGATCGAGTTCATCGAGTCGAACCGAGGCGACGGTAAGCCGTTCTTCGCCTTCGTATCGCATCAGGCTCCGCACGATCCGTTCTGTCTGCCGGACGACTGGCTGCGACGCTACGAGAGGGAGTATGACCAGGGCTGGGACATCACCCGCAAGCAGCGTCTCCCACGGATGATCGAACTGGGCATCGTTCCGGAGGGAACGCAGCTGGCGGAACGGATGTGGTTCCTCCCTGAGGCGACCAATATTGCTCCGGGACCGCGGGCCCTGGCCTGTCGCAAGATGGAGCTTTATGCCGCGATGGTGGGGAACATGGACCATCACATCGGCCGGCTGATGGAATACCTCGAGAGCATCGGTGAGTACGACAACACGCTCTTCATCTTCTTTTCGGACAACGGGCCGGAGGGGAGCGATCTCGGGGCAATGCTCAGAGGGCAAAAGGGGTCTCTCAACTACCTCTTTCACGCCATCAACTGGTCGCAGACCCATCCCGCCGCTTGGGGAAGGCCGGGCTCCTATGTGTGCTGCGGTACGCCATGGGCCCAGGTGTCGGCAACGCCCTTCCGCCTTTACAAGGGCTGGCTGGCTGAAGGCGGCATCCGATCGCCCCTGGTGGTCAGCGGCGCGGGCGTTCGGCAGTCTGCCGGCAGTATCAACCACGGGCTGATGCACATCATGGACATTGCCCCCACGCTCCTGGAAATCGCGGGCGTCGATCACCCATCCAGCTACCGGGGCCGGGAAGTCGCACCGCTCCAGGGCAAGTCGTGGAAGCAGACGCTTGCGGCCGAAGCTGAATCACCACGAGGCCCGGAAGATTGGCTCGGTTGGGAACTCTGGGCCAATCGAGCGATTCGCCAGGGCGACTGGAAGCTGCTTTGGCTGTGCAAGCCAATGGGGATCGGAGACTGGGAACTCTTCAACCTGCGCGAGGATCCGGGCGAGATGCAGGATCTCGCGAGCGAACACCCGGAGAAGGTAAGAGAACTGAGTGCCTTGTGGAAAGAATACGTCGAGACCAACAACGTCATCCTGCCCAATCGACACTGGTTTCAAACGTTGGAGGATGACCTGCCGCCTCGGGTGCCCGTCTTCGAGGGCTGGCCGCCAATGAACTCCAAGAAACCGTTCGTGCCGCCGAAAGAGCTGGTTGACAAAGAGAGTGGAGCCTAGCCCTGCTGAGGCTGGTGTTCACATGTGATAAGAGAGGCATCAAATGACAAAACGATGGCTGTGGAGCGTTGGCGTTCTGGTGCTTGCGGCGGCGGTGTCGCCACGGTCTGCATTGGCCCAGGGCGACGGGCCGCGCACGCATTCGAAAGGAATGCTGACCGGTACAAACTTGTTCAGTCTGACCTATATGCATGGGTCAGGCAACATAAACCCGGTTGATCCGGCACACACGGTTCATCCGGATGCGGACTTCGACATTGACCTCGCACTCGTGGGGTACTCGCGCTCGTTTTCGCTCTTCGGTCGGACTGCCCTGGGAACGATACTGGTGCCGGTCGGTGGGCTGGACGGAGAAGCCGGCGGTTCCCTGTTCTCGCTGAGTGACTCTACCCGCGGCTTTGGAGATCCGGTCCTGCAGTTTGATCTGAACCTGATCGGCGCACCGGCCATGGAGAAGATGCCGGACCTCTTGAGATACGAACCCGATTTCACACTGGATCTCGTCTTTACCCTCGGGCTCCCGATTGGCGAGTACGACGAGGACTCGGCGCTGAATATCGGCCAGAATCGCTGGTATGGTCGGGTTGGCACGCCGATTATGATCAGCCTCGATGATTGGGTACCCGGCCGTCGAACAACGCTGGAGTTCCTGCCGGCCATCTGGTTCTTCGGCGATAATGACGACTACTTCAGTCCGGGCCTCTTCTCTAGTAACACCACCCTGGAGAACGATTTGCTGTTTCAACTCGAGACCCACTTGACCCGCGACTTCACTGACGAATTCTGGGGTTCACTCGATGCCGTCTGGTACTACGGTGGCGAGTCAACGATTGGCAATCTGTCGGGTGGTAAGCTGAATGACATGGGTGTGGGGTTCACGCTTGGGTATCAAATCAACGACAACCTGATGCTGACCGCCGGCTACACCGCGACGGTTGGTGGTGGCTCAGATGACTTGGACTTGGGTGTCTTCCGCGTCAATCTCGTCTACGGCTGGCATGAGTTGATCGAGGGCATTGGACGCCTCGAAGACGCGCAGGCCAAGTTGGATGACCGACGTTACCGCAACGGGAGCTCCCGGGAGTTGGCTGAGGTCTCTCCCGACGATGCCAAAGGCCCCGGCGAACGCCTGCCCGACAGCTCGGAGATCGTTCAGGCCGACGCTTATCCGCTTACCATCTACTCCTCCGCCGCCATCCAGGAGCTGCAATTGGAAGCGAAGGCCAAGGATGAGCAGATCGCGGACTTGACGGCGCGCCTCGAGCGCATGGAGGGGAAGATGGCCAAGGTCATGAATAGCCGATTCGTCGCCGGCCGGTGATCTCATCAGGGTCCTACGGACAGCCCTCGTCGGCCAGCAACCCGTTCACAAACGTGGCCACATCGGTCATGTCCAATAAACTGTTGGTGTCCAGGTCTGCGCAGGCGCAGTGGGCCCCGCCGCCGGTCAAGTATCGTGGCCGGAATATCCTCCGGTTCTATATCAGCGTCCGGTACTTCAGGAGCCTCAACGTTGGTATTGAGAACGACGATATCTGCCGGCTTGTCGATGTGAAAACCTACACCGGGCGGGAATGCCCCGAACTGCGAAGCGACGCATTCCTGGTTCCTTAGCCTCTACCGGCTGAACCGCGGTTGAACCGTCAGGAACGTGTGGAAATCGATCACGCTGAGAGCCTTCCACTGAGGTTGGTTGGTGCGGCTACGGATCTAGGAGCGCGTTGGTAAACAGCTGGATGTCTCCTCCCTCCACGATCCCGTTGCTGTTCAGGTCGGCGCGCTGCTTCCGGCACTCATCGGTGTCTGTTCCGAGAAGAAGTCCGACCATGATATTGACGTCGGTCATGTTGGACTGCCCGTCACCGTCGAGGTCTCCGGGAGTGCCGCCAGCCGCGATGTTCACAATGAAACTGCTTCGCGCGGTTTCGGTGACGAACTGGACCCCAGCAACATGCTCGCCGCAAGGGGCATCAGTGCTCACGGCAGCGTTGAAGATAATGTCGCCGCCGAGATCCGGGTATGTATAGCTGATGCTGATGTTACTGATGTCGATCCCGTCTCCCAGGCCGAGGCGGACCCGCCCTTGCACCAGGGGGATATCTCTGACGGTCAGAATGAGCCTTGCATACGACTGGCCCAGTTCGAGTGCCGAGAAACCAGGGATGACGACGCCAGTGGAGATTCTCCCCTGGGGGTCGAGCGAGTAGCGGGCGGACAGTCGAAACATCCCTTCGGCGAGTACGATCGCGGTTCGAGGCCCTGGTGGCGTCGGCGGAGAATCGAGGTCGTTCGGGTCCGGCAGAATACCTACGTCCGCATGGGCGGCGATCGCCTCGTCCGCCAGGAAGGTCACGGTGACCTGGTACGCTCCGGGCGCCATGACCTGGCCGGCGGAGTTGAAGATGCCGGTGTATGTTCCATCTGCGGTTCGTTCATCGGCGCCCTGACCGTCGTCGGTCATGGTGATCAGCCATTCCTGCCCCAGATGGCGGATCCTGGCTGCGGTGGTGATGTCCGTTGTCGGACCACCGTTGAACATCTGAGCCTGGATCACCACCGGACGGTCAAGCGGGGCCCGCGGCGTTTCGATCCAGACGCCGCCGAACACATCCGCATTCTCGGTGTGCCCCTGCCAGGCGAGTTGCAGATCATGGTTCGTCGGACATACCAGTTGGGAGGTGTCGACGCGGGCGATCCAAGTGCCCACCTCCGGGTCCAGTACCCGCGCGGTGGCATACTCTCCGTCGACCGTATCATCCACGGGGATGGACGGGTAAATCACCGCCGCGGGGCTCTCCAACTCGAACGCGAGCCGCGAGAAGCTGCACAAGAACGACGCCCCGGCATCGAAGCGATTGCCCAGCCAAACGAAGTCCAGGGTCTGAGTGCCGATCGGAACGTAAAAGGTCTCCTCGACCTCGAACACGTTAGTGCCGACATCGGGCGGCAACTGGGCGAGCTGTTCATAGACCTCCACCCGGCCCATCAGTCCAAAGCTCGCCCGGGTGACATCCGCCTTGAGTTCATGCGCGTTCGGTTCGTCGGCAAGGGGCGAATTATTGCCCGCGGATCTGGCCGTGCCACCGCCGGCGTCAGCGATGTTCTGAAGCTCGTCGCGGTCGGCGTCTCCGTAGGCGATAGTATGCACGGTGATGTCGTGATCCACCTTCGCCTCGGAGGCCGCTTCAACCGGGTCACACCCGAAGTTGTCTTTGCCGTCGGAGAAGAGGATGATGTTGCGGTTTCCACCGTTTCCCTGATTGACGATGGCCTGTGTGGCTGCTTGAATCGCGGCGCAGATGTCGGTCATGCCATTGGCCGTGATGTTGAGACTGGTTACTTCGGCGCCAAAGGGGCCGTAAGGGATCGGCCAGGGATTCACCACCATGTCATTGAAGCCGACCACGCCGGAGTACTCCCCGGGCTCAGTCTTGTTATAGAACAGCAGGGCGGCGTCGATCGCCAGTCTGATCGCCTCGATGCCGTGAGGATTGGTGTACGACATGCTGCCCGAGCGGTCCAACAGTAACACAGCATCGTTGACCACGTTGCCGGGATCGAGGAATTGGCAGGTCACGCTTTCCGGCGGGGAGTTTGGGGGTAGATAATCTCCGTCGGTGTGCTGCAGGTCCATGTTCGAGTCTTGGGCGTCGTCCCAGCATCGATAGTCTGAGGCGGCCGGGTTTGAAAAGCCCGGCCAGTCGTCGTTTGTTTCCAGGTGATTGGTGTCGTCGCACCAGTGACCAACGTACCTGTCCGCCATCACGCAGGTGCTGTCGCCCTCATCCACGCAGATATTAGCCGCTTTCAGGACGTCCTTTTCATAGAAGGTCTGATACTCATCGTCCAGCCTGTAGATCAGGTGTCCCAGCTCGTGGGAGAGAATCCAGCCCAGGTTCTCAGCCGGCTGAACGAAGCCGTTGAAGACCTCGTCATACAGGAAGGCGATGCGCTTACTGCACCAAGGATGGTAAGTAACATTCGCCCTCCCGTCCTCCCGGGTCCAATGAACATCCGGGCATGCGGAATTCTCGGCGCCGCCCGTTTGCCAAACGAATGTCACTTCACCGATCCAATGCTGCCGGTTGGTTTGTTGCCAAATAAACTGGTTACACGCTTCCATGACGGCGCAGTAGAAAAGCTGCTCTTTAGCAGTCGGAATCGGGCCGCTGCTCTCATGGAAACCGACTACCAGGCTGATCCTTCCGGCGTCGTCAATCTCATAGGCCTGCGCCGAAGGAGCGTTCAGCATGGGCAGAAGCAACCAAGCAGATAGACTCGTCTTGATCAAGAGCCAAGAAAACCTCTTTCGACGCGCGTGGATTTGATGGACTGGTTTCACGGTTGGTAGCCTCCTGAGCGCAGACCAGCCAGACATGTGTCTGCCCGACCGGCTGCGCGTTGCACGGCCCTCTTCTTCTCACGGCGTGCCAGGGCGGTTCCCCGGCGTGCCTGACTGAATCAAGAGAACAGCTTTATCACGGGCCCGAACACCAATGCGCACCTTACCGTTGCGACGACATTCTAGCGCCCCGAAGAACCATCGCCAACGTTTCTGGTCTTTCCTGGGGGCTAACCGGGATTCCCCGTTCGCCCCACACTTTGGCCCTCCCGCCCAGACCGGCCGGTGGCCCGCAAAGGCCCATCGCGGAGCCCGCCATAGGCCCATCGCTTTCGTGGACCTGTGCCGTGCAGATGGCCCGGCTAAACCAGTAGTGCATTCTTTTATCTTGTTAGCAGCGCAGCCGCTGTGTAGCGCCCCGCCCGAAGCCCCGGCTGTAATTATTGGGGCGTCCAAGAGGATCTGCGGCGTTGACCCTGCTCAGCCCGCCGTTCAGCCTCGGCATAGTCCGTACCGAGGCTGTACCGCTTGCCCTGGATCTCACACGGGAACCGCCGGCCATTCCACCGGACCTTCGACTTCCATCCCATGCCCGAATCCTCCCGAAGTGAGCCCCCAAGCGGTACAGGGCCAATCGAAGCGGTACACCCGCGCCGGCAGGCCGCCCCCGGGCCGAGTCACAATCGTTTGTCAATAAGAGGGTTACAATCGGGGCGACTGGATTCGAACCAGCGACCTCCTGCTCCCAAAGCAGGCGCTCTAACCAGGCTGAGCTACGCCCCGTCGTGTCTTGATCCCACGCTCAACTCTCATTCCGACAACGCATTACAGCCTAAGAACCTCGCCAGGTCAATCCCCGTCTCTTGTCTTCCATCCGCCCTTTGCAGGCCCCGGCGCAGTCTGACATCTGTCTCAGATCCTGAAACGGTCTCGTGGGCCGCTTCGGCTACCAGCCGGCCATCCATTCCCGTCACTGCCCGCGCCCGGGCGGCGCTCACTCGGATATAGGATTCCTCCATCGCCGCCAAGCTGCCGCGGGCCGTTAGCCGGCAGCGTGGGCAATCGCCAGTGCGAAGATCGACCGGGCGGGGAACCTCCGGCCAGTCAACCAATCTGCTCGCTTTCCTGCCGGTCGATCGCGGAGGCGAACATCTCATGACGCGGGAACAGGGCGAACACACCGCCGGTGTGGATGAAGAGAACATTCCCGCCGGGGTCGAAGGTCCCGCTGCGGATGTCACGGTCCAGGGCGTATAGGGCCTTTCCAGTGTACACCGGGTCCAGGAATATGCCCGTTTGCCGGGCGAAACGCACGATGAAATCGAGTTCTTCGTCGGTGCTTACCGCATACCCACGCCCGACTCCATCGATGAGTTCGATTTCGTCGGCCTCGCCGGTCATATCGATATTCCAGCACTTCACCATACGGGCGCTGTAATCCAGCAGCTCCTTTTGCCAATCGGAAACGGTCCCTTCGACGATGACCGCCACGTGGCGAGGGTTCACCCCAGCCAGGCGCCGGCCGATGGAAGATCCGACAAATGTCCCGCCGCTGCCGCAGGCGTGTACGATGCAGCCGATGCCCCGGGGGTCCTGCAGAAGCTGCTCACCGATCTCGTTCATCGCCCGCACGTAGCCCAGGGCTCCGATCTCATCCGAGCCGCCGGCAGTAATGACGTAGGGCTTATGCCCGGACGATTCGAGTTCATCGGCGATCTCGATCATGCGGGCGTGGCGTTGGGCCGCGTCCATCGGAGGGAGAATTCGCACCTCGGCGCCGGCCATCCGGCTGAGCAACAAGTTGCCGCCCAGGGACCGCAGCGACTCGCCGGCCAGCACGACCACGCATCGCAAGCCGGTCATGGCGGCGGCCACCGCGGTGGCCCGGCTATGATTCGACTCCACCCCACCGCAGGTGACCAGTGTGTCGCAGCTCCGTGCTTTCGCGTCGGCGACCAGGTACTCGAGCTTGCGCACCTTGTTGCCGGTAAGCGCGCAGCCGGTCAGGTCATCGCGCTTCAGGAATAGCCGCACCTTGTCCCATCGGTAGCGAACCGCGGTGATCGGGGTGGGCAGGTTCGCCAACTCCACCCGTGGTTGATCGATCAGGGTCTTAATCGTCACCGCCGGATTCTCTTGCATAGGATTAACCATTCACCAGATCTGCAGCCTGCCCCACAGCCCATTCTATTCGAGCATGTCCCGGACACAAGAAAGTCTGTCCAGCCGCCGGTCCACCATCCACCGGGCCTCGGCGCCCGGGATCAAGCGAGTGCGGTCGGGTCGAGGGCCGAAGCCATTATGTGGCCGTCGTCGCCATTGGCGCCGGTTGTGCCGGCGCCGGGAGCACCCTAGCCGCCGACGCCGGGGGCCCTGTAGCCGCCGGAGCCTACTTTACCCCTTGGGTAAGCTCGGTATCATCATCCCTTGTGCCCGCTCCGCCCATCATTCCCGTTGCAAGGAGAAAAACCCCATGAACCGACCACGATTCGACGCCTACAGCAAGGTCCTCCTGACCATCATCGCCGCCTGTCTGGTGTGGCTGTGTTTCGGACGGTCCCACTTCGTTGCCCGGGTGGACGCCCAAACATCGCAGCCCTTGCAGGTGCGCTACCAAACTGTCTGGGCGGAGAACTTCGTCCTGGTCGATGAAAACGGAAAGGCCCGGGCCAAGTTTGGTTGTCAGGCAGGTGGTTCGCCGACGCTGACATTTGATGATGGGAAAGGGCGGGACCGCATCAGTTTGGGCTTGGCCGACGACGGCACACCGAGCCTGGTCCTGGTCGATGGGAATGGGCAGCCGCGCGTCGTGTTGGGGGTCGCCAAATGGGATGATCCCAGAACGGGCCGAAGCGTGAAGACCGAGCCGTCGTCCCTTATCCTGTCCAACAAGGGCGGGAAGATCATCTGGAAGGCCCCCCCTCGTTGAATCGCCGACCCCGGGTCTTCGACGAGTCGGTCCCCCGGGTACAGCGTGACGTCGCAGCCGGGAGATAACGATTCTGGAATGCCCGAGTCAGGTAGGACCGCTGGTAGTCTTGCGCGCCGACCGCGCCCAGCCGGAGGATTCGCAGTGCGCCCGGATCGCTTGGCCTCGTTTCGGGTCCTCCACGGCGTGAAATGTCCCAAAGCACAACAACCGTCCCGGGCGCCGGGGTAGAAAGGAAAAGAGCTGAAGGCCCGGCTTCGAGGCCATCCAAATACGGAAGCTGCCGCGCAGGGTCCCGTCGTCCTCGACCGTCACCGCGACGATGCCCTGCTGAGATGTCAGCCGCAAACTGTGCAATGCCGAGACAACCAGCGTGCGAGTCTCACGCCGGCGCACGGGATAGTTCCGCCCGCTGCCGGCCGGCGGCTCACCCAGGACAAAGGACGTGGCCAGATCGACTCGGCCATACTTGCCCAGTAGCAGGTGTTGCTGTCGACACTTCATGGCGATGTTGACTTCGCCGTCCGGGTCGACCCACCAGTAGCATTCCCGTACGTCGTAGCGCCAGATGTTAGTCTTCGGAGGATCGATCTCTGTCGCATGGAGAGAAACAAAGTTGATGGTCGCCGAGCCCGTACAGCCGGCTGCCAGGCAGGTCGCCGCGGCAGCGCTCAGCACGGCGCCAAGCCCTGTTCTGAGAATACCGACCACGTGCCGGCGGCCATTGCCCGGCCCGTGCCGGCGACCACCGGCCATCAGGCCCGACCCACGTCCGTTCTCCGGTCTCCGGGCACACCGCATCAGTCGCCGGCTGCCGGTGGTACCCAGGTTCGTACCAAACAGCGCCTGCGGACTCTGCGCGACGGGCGATACTCTCTTGGCCATCAATGGGTCTTCAACGGAAACTGTGCGCAGATATCCAGCACCTCGCCCCGAGTCGTCTCGACCGTGGCCTTCTCCCCGCGCGACGACAGCACCCGGCACATCAGCTCGGCGATCCTGCTCATCTCCTCCGGCCCCATTCCCCGGGTCGACAGCGCCGGGGTCCCGATCCGCAGGCCGCTGGTCTGCATGGGCTTGCGTTCGTCAAACGGAATCATGTTCTTGTTGACCACTATGTTGGCCGCCCCCAGCCAGTCCTCGGCCATGGCCCCACTCACCTCGGGATACTGCCGACGCAGGTCGACCATCATCAGGTGGTTGTCCGTGCCGCCGGAGACCAGATCCAACCCCCGGCTCATCAGCGACTCCGACAGGGCCTTGGCGTTGTCCAGGATCAACTGCTGATACAGCTTGAACTCCGGCCGCAAGGCTTCCCCCAGGGCCACCGCCTTGGCCGCAATGATGTGCATCAACGGCCCGCCCTGCAAGCCGGGGAAGACGGCGGAGTCGATCTTTTTCTTCCACTCCTCCTTGCACATGGTCATCCCCCCCCGCGGCCCCCGCAGGGTCTTGTGGGTCGTGGTGGTCACGAAATCGGCCGACGACACGGGGTTGGGGTGCAGCCCCGCCGCCACCAGCCCGGCCACGTGGGCAATGTCCGCCAGATGAAGGGCCCCCACCTCCTGGGCAATCTCGTAAAACCCCGCCCAATCCCAGAGCCGCGGATAGGCCGAGGCCCCGGTGATGATCAGCTTGGGCTTGCACTCCTTGGCCAGCCGGCGGACCTCATCCATTTTGATGCGCCCGGTCTCCCGATCCACGTGGTAGTGCGTCACCCGAAACCACTTGCCGCTGATGTTGACGTGCTTGCCGTGCGAGAGGTGCCCGCCGTGGTCCAGGTGCAGCGATAGGATCATGTCTCCCGGGCTGCGCACCGGCTCATCGGGTTTCTTCTCTCTTTGTTCGGCCTCTCCGAATCGGGAGCCCGGATTCATCGCCGCCAGTAAGACCGCCTGGTTGGCCTGGCTGCCGGAATGCGGCTGGACGTTCACGTGATCGCAACCGAAGAGCTGCTTGGCCCGATCTCTGGCCAGACCCTCGACTGCGTCCATGTTGTCGCAGCCGCCGTAGTAGCGCCGACCCGGATAGCCCTCGGCATACTTGTTGGTGAAGATAGAGCCCGCCGCCCGAAGAACGGCCGGGCTGACGTGATTCTCCGAGGCGATCAGCTCCAACGTGTTCTGCTGCCGTTGCTGCTCCTTGACGAACGCCCTCCACACCTCTGGGTCCTGCCGGGCAATCGGGTTGGTGTCTGCTTCTGCCATGGTGGTTCCTCTTGACTGCGATTCTACCTGTCTTGTTCCGAGGGTTCCTCTAACCCCCTAATGTAGAGCCCCAGGCCTCCCCCGGCAACGCAACTCAACGTCCCCTCGTTGCCCCCGCCCCACCTGCAGGATCGAAGGTCAACCCAATGCCCCCTCAGCCTGCCGCAAGGCCCAAACAACCGTGCCCCGATCGGCCCTGGCAGACACCCCAGCGAGAAGTTGACCAACCTCCCCCAGCTGGAGAGGCACCTTGGCGAACCGGTCAAGGCGGTTCCCCTGCTCGGCTTGCTGCCGGCCCCTCACCCCCGCAGCGAGTCCATCACTCCACGGCCGAGCAAAAAAAACTGATTTTGCCTTCTGTTAGGGTTGCCGTTCGGGCGATGTTAGGATATACTACAGGTGGCACGTTAGGCAGGCCCTGGCGTCAGGGGCGGTGTGCCACCGGCAGCCGGTTTCCCGCATGACCGCTGATCCGGAGCGCCCGCCCTTCGTGGCTTGATGGGTGTGCGCTCCGTTCGGCGGCACCTTGGCCACCGGTTGCCCACGGACTCCCCACGAGTCTGGCGGACCGGAATGGCCTCACGACTTGACCAGTTGCCGCTCTGCCAATTCGGCCCGGGCGGCCGGTATACGGTAGCCTGGACCCCTGGCAGAACGGACCAGACCTGGGATGGAGTCAGGCAGAAGGGTGATCATCTCGAGCCGGACGGCGCTGCCCGGCCCACTCCGATGATTCCACTCGGCCTGGTGCCCGGTCCGGCCCTGACAGCAGCAGTCGCGGAGCCAGGGGGTGGGGCTTCGCTTAATGACGATGCACGCCGTTTGCTCCCTGCAAGGCGTGCGTCCCACAGCACGGTCGCGAGTTCGACGGTCAAGTCCGCCGCCCCGGCCTGCCGGCCCTTGCTCATCCTCGGGCCCCAGGGCTTGGCCGGGCGACCTTGGTCGCCGACGGAGGAGCAGAATCATGCCCATCAGACGTCGCCAGGCATCAGCCAAGAAGTCCAAGAAACGCATCTCCGGTCGCGGCCGAGCCAGGGCGACTCGTCCGACCACGCCGCGCCAGGTCGAAATCCTTACCTTCGTCCGCGACTACACATACAGAAATGGCTATTCCCCGACCTACGACGAGATCGCCGAGCAGTTCGGCATCTCCAAGGTCACCGTCTTCGAGCATCTGACTATCCTCGAAGACCGCGGCCTGCTTTCTCGCGACAAACACAAGGCTCGCTCTTTGCGCCTGGCTGATCACC